>CAMBQQ010000015.1 GCA_945870035.1 Rhizobium sp. Q54
GAGGGAAAAGGCAGCTTGTGCCACCCTCAACAGGACGCCGGGTGCATACGGCGGAGCCGCACCGGCGTCAGATCATCTGCCAATTGCCCGCCGATCCGCGCGGGCTAACGATCACGCAGCAAAAACGCTATTGTTCGAGGTGCCCTTTAGGTTTGTTCTTCCGCTTGTTCTTTGGCTTGTTTTTGGGCTTCTTTTTGAGCTTGTTTTTGAGCTTGTTTTTGGACTTGTTTTTTTGCTGCTTGCCGGCCTTCTTCGTCGCCGCGCGAACCGGTAATTTACGCGGCGCCTTGCGGCCTAGCCGCGGCTGGGCGGCGCGGCGGCCGACATTGCGCAGAAACAATTTCTCTAGCGGGTAGCTCAACCGCCGCGCTGCCGCCTTGAGCGGCAGCCACTCGACCGCGACGATGTCGGCCATCAGGTCGTGGCTGGCTTCCTCCTCGGCCTGCATCTGCCAGAACTGCACGACCTTGGGCCGCCCGCCGGCGCGATACGTGATGGCGCCGAGAAACTCGTTAACCTCGACGCGGTGGCCGGTTTCCTCGATCACTTCGCGGCGCGCGGCGGCCATCGGGTTTTCGTCGCGCTTGAGCTTGCCGCGCGGCAGCACCCATTTATCGTCCTTGCTGCGCTGGACGACGGCAAACAAAATGCGCTTACCGCCGCGCACCACGATGCCGCCTGCCGCCTGGATGAATTTGCCTGGCACTTTGCCGTTTGTCCCGCTCGCGCCGGTGAGCCGGCAGAATCAGAACGCGCAATATCGCGCGGCGCGCCACGAAAATATACACGCGGCTGTGGGAAAGCTCGCTGTGTGACGCTGGGGTGTCAGTGAGATGGCACCGGCAAATGCCGAACCTCACCCCCTGAAATCCGCCGAGCTTCGGCCAAGCGGCGGGCCGGCGAAGCCCGCCCACCTCATCCGATTGACCGCGATCCCGGACACCGGGTTCTTGTCTTCGCCGGCATAGGCGAAGCCGTGCTTCTCGTAGAAGCGAATGGCGCGGGCATTGTCCTTGTTGACCAGCAGTTCGAGGCCGTCGGGCGAGAGGCGCTTGGCCTCCCTGAGCAAAGCCGCAGCGATGCCCGATCCCCACAGTTCGGGCGCGACCACGATCTGATCGAGATATTTTGTTTTCGGATCGACGGTGACGAAGCCGAGCAAGGCGCCGCCGCTTTCCGCCAGCACGACATGAGCGACCGGCAGGAGATCTTGCCGCCAGCGCTCGCGCCACCAGTTCACCCGCGCATTGAAGTTGATATGCGGGTAGTGCTGCGCCCAGGTGCGTCGCCACAGCTCGATTGTCGCGTCTTCGTCGGCCGGCGTGTAGGGGCGGAGCGAGGCCGTGGTCATCTCACGCCGCCTTCAGCCGCAACTGGCGCAGCACCATGACGATCGCGGTACGGTCGCTGGCGATCGCGCCCAGCGCGATGGCGCGGCTGCGCTCGAAGCCGGTGATGTCGTAATGCGGGTTCGCCGTTTTCGGCGGCCCTTGATAGGACGAGCGGTGCAGGCCGATCTCACGCGCGAAGCGATGCAGTTCGTCGATATCGTCGGCGAGCAAGTGGCACCACTTGCGGCCTTGCCAGTTCCAGATCGCTTCGTCGACGTAGACTGCCATTGTACTTTCTTCCTTTACCTCTCCCCTTGGGGGAGAGGTCGGCACACAAAGTGTGCCGGGTGAGGGGGCAAGTGACTCTCGATAGGCCATAACCCCTCACCCGCCGCGCTTCGCGCGTTGACCTCTCCCTGCGGGAGAGGTGAAGGGATGACGCGCCGCGTGTAACTACCGCTCCGTCAGCTTGAACTCGATGCGGCGATTGCGGCGATAGGCGTCGTCGGTGGTGCCGGTATCGAGCGGCTGGAATTCGGCAAAGCCCGCGGCGACAAGGCGCTGCGGAGAGATGCCCTTGCTGACCATGTATTGCACGACCGCGATGGCGCGCGCCGCGGAGAGGTCCCAGTTCGACTTGAAGATCGGCCCGGATATCGGCCGCACGTCGGTATGGCCGTCGACGCGCACGACCCAGGCGATGTCGGCCGGGATCTTGCCGCCGAGTTCGAGCAGCGCGGTGGCAATCTTGTCGATCTCGGTGAGCGCCGCCGGCTTCAGTTCGGCCTTGCCGGCGTCGAACAGGAGTTCGGATTGCAGCACGAATCGGTCGCCGACGATGCGGATGTCGGGACGATTGCCCAGAATTTCGCGCAGACGGCCGAAGAAGTCAGAGCGGTACTTGGTCAGTTCCTCGACCTTTTGCGCCAGCGCGATGTTGAGGCGCTGGCCGAGATCGGCGATGCGGTTCTGCGATTCCTTCTCCTTGCGCTCGGAGACATCGAGCGCCTGCTCGATAGCGGCGAGCTGACGGCGGAAAGCGGCGAGCTGCTGGTTGAGGATTTCGACCTGCGCCAGCGCGCGCGCCGAGATTTTCCGTTCGCCTTCCAGCGCGGTGGAGAGTTCGGCTGCCTGGCCCTGCGCAGCGGAGAGCCCGGCGCCGGCGCCTTCGGCGATGCCTTTAAGCCGGTCGCGCTCGGTTTCGGCGATGCTGAGTGAGGCGCGCAGCTGCGAGAGTTGCGCCTCGACGTCGGCCTTGCCGGTTTTTTCCATCGACAGCAGATCGGTGAGCTGCGCGATCTGCGCGTTCAGCCGCGTCAGCGCAGTGTCCTTGCCGGTCAATTCCTGTTGCAGAAAGAACTGCACGACGACGAAGACGGTCAGAATGAAGATGATCGACAGGATCAGCGTCGACAGCGCGTCGACGAAGCCCGGCCAGTAGTTCATTCCTTCGCCGCCGCGGCGTGATCGTGCAAGGGGCATTCAGTTCACTCCAAACCTATCTCCGCCATCCTGAGGTGCCCGCGCGCAGCGCGGGCCTCGAAGGATACGGCCGCCGATTCTTTGCCTGTCATCCTTCGAGGCTCGCTTCGCTCGCACCTCAGGATGACGGTCAAGTTTGTACGCTCCGCGCACCTCAGGGTGGCGGATCAGCGCCCAATCTTCTCGCGCGCCATGACCTCAAGCAGCTTCTTGATCTCGCGCTGCGTCTCGGCCTGGCCATCGACCCAGTCGCGGATCATCTGCTGCTCGGTGCGCATGTGATGCACCAGGCCCTGAATCGCTTCGGCGAGGTTGGCCATGGCGGCGGAAGCCGCTTTGCCGGAGCCGGTCTGTTCGACGGCCTCGCGCAGCTTTTCGACGGCGCCGCGCACTTCGAACGATACGCCGGCGGTGTGCTCGCCTGGTTCGGTGCCATGGTCGTAAACCGTGGTCGAGAGCCAGTCTTCCAGTTCGGTGTAGAAGCGGTTTTGCGCCTGGCTCGATTGCAGATCGAGGAAGCCGAGGATCAGCGAACCGGCGAGGCCGAACAGCGACGACGAGAATGAAATGCCCATGCCCGAAAGCGGGGCGGCAAGGCCTTCGCGCAACGTATCGAACATAGAGCCGGCATCGCCGCCTGGCTTGAGGCCCTGAATAACATTGCCGACCGAGGACACGGTTTCGATCAGGCCCCAGAAGGTGCCAAGCAGGCCGAGGAAGACCAGAAGGCCGGTCATATAGCGCAGGATGTCGCGCGCTTCGTCGAGGCGGGTGGCGATCGAGTCGAGAATGCCGCGCATCAATTGCGCCGACATCGCCATGCGGCCGACGCGGCTGCCGAGGATGGCGGCCATCGGCGCCAGCAGCACCGGCGGGCGTTCGACGGCGAGACCGGGATCGGCGAGGCGGAAATTATTGACCCAGGCGATTTCCGGGTAGAGCCGCGCCACCTGACGCACCGCCAGGATGATGCCGATTACCAGCACCGCGATGATCACGGCGTTGAGCCCGGGATTGGCCATGAAGGCCACCTGGATCTGCTTGTAGAGCAGGAAGGCGACCAAGGCGCCGAGGATGACGAAAACCATCATCCGGAACAGGAAGATGCGCGGCGACGACAATTTCAGCGGGTCGAGTTCTTTTGCCATGCGGAAATGAGTTCCGATTTTAAACCAAGCGCCGAGGCCAGATTCCACGAATCAATATGACACAGACTGGTGACAAGGAAAAATTGTGGCGGCCGGAAACTGACTATAAAGCGGCCGATTGAGTTGAAATTGGGGTGTTTCTTTTCCCTTCCCGCCGCTCGCGGGGGAGGAGGAAACTAGCCCTTCGCTGCCTTGAGGACGCGCAGCAGTTCCTTGCCGATAGCCTCGTTGCCGGCCAGGACATCGCCCTTTTCCAGCATCTCATCGGCGCCATCGCAATCTGACACGTAACCGCCGGCCTCGCGCACCAGAATGATGCCGGCCGCCAGATCCCAGGGCTTGAGCACCCGGTCCCAATAGGCGTCGAAACGGCCGGCCGCGACAAAGGCCAGATCAAGCGCGGTGGCGCCGTAATGGCGCAGGCCGGCGACATTGACCTGCACCGCGCCGATTTCGCGGCGCGACAGGTTGACGTCGCCGCGGCCGAGATGGGGAATGCCGCAGCCGATGAGGCAATCGGCAAGCTGCTTGCGGCCGGCGACGCGGATGCGGTGGTCGTTGAGGAAGGCGCCTTTGCCCTTCTCGGCGACGAACAGTTCTTCGCTGGCCGGATTGTAGACAAGTCCGGCGACGATCGCGCCTTCGCGCTCGAGCGCCAGCGAAATGGCGAATTGCGGCAGGCCGTGCAGGAAGTTCGACGTGCCGTCGAGCGGATCGACGATCCAGCGGTGCGACTTGTCGGTACCCTCGCGCATGCCGCCTTCCTCGCCGAGGAAGCCGTAATTCGGCCGCGCCTTGGACAATTCGGCATACAGCGTTTCTTCGGCGCGCCGGTCGGCGGCGGAAACGAAATTGGCCGGTCCTTTGAGCGACACCTGGAGGTTTTCGATCTCGCCGAAATCGCGCTTGAGGGCGCGCGCGGTCTTGCGCGCGGCGGCGATCATGACGTTGAGCAGGGCGGAATGGTGCATGGGGAGGGGGTCTGCCCGCGTGGGGGCTTGCCGTCAAGACCGCCCTCGCGAAGCGGTTAGCGAGCCTCGATCCCGCCGGTCAGCCATTTCTGAACGGCGGTGTTGGCGGCGTCGCGCACGGTTTGCGGCTGGCGGGCGGCGAAAGCATCGAGTTCGGGGTCGCCGGCGCCGGCCTGCTTGGCGACGATGTGCCAGCGGATCGCGGCGGCGGCGTCGGCCGCCATGCCGCGGCCGGCCATCAGGATGCGGGCCAGACGGTTCTGCGCGATCGGCGAGCCGCGCCGGGCCGCGATGAGGAAAAGGCGGGCGGCGCCGCTTTCGTCTTTTTCGACGCCGTCGCCGTTGAACTGGGCGATGGCGAACTCGACCATGGCGTCGAGGTTGCCGGCGATCGATGCTTTGGCCATCAGCAAAGCCGCCTGTTGGGCGTCCTTCGGCACGCCGCGGCCTTCCTTGTACATCGTGGCGAGGGCGTATTGCGCTTCGGCATTGCCGGCATCGGCGGCAACGCGGAGCAGTTCGGCGGCGCGTGTGAAGTCCTGCTTGAACTCCTGGCCCTGCAAGTACAGCAAAGCGAGATTGTAGTTGGCGGCCGGATGGCCGAGCCTGGCGGCTTCGCCCAACAGGCGCGCGGCCTCGGCGGTGTTGCGCGCGCCGGCGCGGCCCTCGAAGGAAAACATCGCCAGGGCGAACGTCGCGTTGCGGTCGCCGGCCGCGGCGGCCTGCTTATACCACTGCGCGGCCTTTATATCGTCACGGCCGACGCCGAAGCCATTGGCGTAGAGTTCGCCGAGCAAGGTCATGGCGGCGGCATCGCCCTGCTGCGCGCGCTTTGTGGCTTCGTTGAATGCGGTGAGATAGAAGCCGCGCTGATAGGCGCCGAAGGCGTCGTCGAGGGCGGCACCGGCCGCACTTTGCGCCGTGGCCGGCGCGGCGAGAGCCAAGGCAAGGGCGAAAGCGCCGATCAACGCCATCGACAGCGATCGTCCAATGCGCCTCATGCCGCGCTCTCCGGCAGGCGCAGGTGGGGCATGGCGCTGGCGATAGTCGCGGCAATGTTTTGCGGATCGCGCCAGATCCAGTCGCCGAGCGCGATGAAATCGGCGCCGGCCGCGACCAGAGGCGCGATCTCGTCGATCGACGCCGCATAGGCGACACAGGGCGCCTCGAACACTTCGGCCCACCAGGACACCCGCTCGACGAGCGTATCGAAACCAGGCCGCTCGCCGTTCCGGTCCGGCTCGCCGAACATGACGTAATCGGCGCCGCCTTCGGCCGCCGACATGGCTTCATGACGGGTGGTCAGGTTTCCGGCACCGACGATCCAATCCGGCTTCAACTTCCCGAACGCTTCGGCCGTGTCATCGATGCCGGTCATGTGCGCGCCGTCGGCGCCGGAGCGTGCGATGAGTTCGCTATGGCCATCGACCAGCAGCGCTGCGTTGTGCCGTTGCACCAGCGGCGCGACCGCCTTGATACGGTTTATGTTGGTGCGCTCGTCGCCGTCGGCAAGCCGCAGCAGCACGCAGGCGACGTCGCCCGCCTCAAGCGCCGGCTCCAGCGTCAGCGCGAAGGTCGCGGCGTCGTCGAGCGCCGGCGTAATCAGATAGAGGCGCGGCTGCGGGCGCGGCTCGGCATTTTTCGGGCGTGGGGCCATGGTTTCCCAGATGATAGCTGTTTCAGGCGGAAAATGGGCGCCCGGAAGCCGGACCGCGCCTCGTAGCATCTTGTCGGCGGTGCGCCAATCGGGGTTCCGGCCATAGGTTCGGGCGGTCGCGGTCGTTCAATAACAGACGGGCGGAATCCTCCGCCAGATACTGGACTGACCGGTAGGCTGGCGCGTTACGGAACCATTTGCCGTGACGCTTCGTTAGCCCCCGCTTCCCGTCACTATAGGATGATTCATGAAAGCGATTTTTCTCGCCTCCGCTCTGCTGCTCGGCGCAGCTTTGACACCCGCCGCGGCCGCGCCGGTGGCGCCGTTGTCCATCGCGCCGGCCATCGCGCCGGCCATCGAGTCGCCCTTGATCGCCGCGCAGTATCGCCGCGATCGCGACCGCGATGTGCGCCGTTACCATCGCGCAGCGCCGCGCTATCGCGCCGGCCAGCGCTACAGGTCGGCACCGCGTGGCTGGAATCGCTACAGCCGCCGTCCAGGCGACTGGAGTCGCCGTGGCTGCATCATGGTCGGGCCGGTCTGGTTCTGCCCGTAACCTGACCTTCGGTCATGAATCGAAAAGCCCCGGCGTTTGCCGGGGCCTTTTTTTATTGGACAGTTCGCCCGCTTACGCCGGCATCGGGATCGGCCCCATGTCCTTCGGCACCGCGTAGCCCTTCTGCACGGCGGGACGGGCCGCGACCTTCAGGTACCAGCGCTTGACGTTGGGGAAGGCGTTCAAGTCGATGCCCTGCCACTCGAAGCGCGACACCCACGGCCAGCAGCAAATGTCGGCGATGGAATACTCGCCGCAGATATAGTCTTTGCCCTCGAGCTGGGTGTTGAGCACCTTGTACAGCCGCTGCGCTTCCTTGGAGAAACGCTCCTCGGCATAGGGCGCCTTGCCGGGATTATACTTCACGAAGTGATGCACCTGGCCGAGCATGGGGCCGAGGCCGCCCATCTGCCACATCGTCCATTCGATCACCTGATAGCGCTCCTTGCCCGACTTCGGCAAAAGCTTGCCGGTCTTGTCGGCGAGATAGATCAGGATCGCGCCGGATTCCATCAGCGTCTGGCCGGTCTCGTTATCGACGATGGCCGGGATGCGGTTGTTCGGCGCGATTTTAAGAAAGTCTGGCGCGAACTGCTCGTCCTTCGAAATATCGATGGCGTGCGCCTTGTAGGGCAGGCCAAGCTCCTCGAGCATGATGGAAGCCTTGCGACCGTTCGGCGTGGTCCAGGTATAGAGATCGATCACGGTGGGGTGTCCTTAAGATGCAATGAAAGGCAGGAACCGGCGCGCAAGGTAAGGCGTTGCCGCCATGCATACAATCACGTTTCCGCTAGCGCTTTACGCATTGCGCGATGTGAAAAGGCCGCCCGGGTTGGGCGGCCTTTTTTTGCCATCCGTCATCCTGAGGTGCGAGCGAAGCGAGCCTCGAAGGATGAACGGCCCGTGATACCTCGGCTGCCACCCACCAATGTCGGGTTTACCCGACATTGGAATGGGAAGTGCACAAGTCGGCTTCAGCCGACTTGTGTTGGGCCGCGCGAAGTGCGCGGCCACCTCAGGGTGACGATCACGCCGCCTTCTTCTCCAGATCCGCTTTCCACTTGCCGAGCGCGGCGAGTGAATTCATCTCGGCGCGGTGCATGAACGCCGCCTGCGCCGCTTTCACATTCTCCGCTTTGCCGGCCCAGGCTTTCTGCGGCGCGGCTTGCAGAGCGCGGCCGTAGGAGAAAGTCAGTGCCCAGGGCAGATTGCCGATCTTGTTCATCGCGTCGAGATTGGCGGTGGCTTCTTCGTCGGTCTGGCCGCCGGACAGGAAGGCGATGCCCGGCACTGCGCCCGGCACGCAGTTCTTCAGCACGCGCACGGTGGCCTCGGCGACCTGTTCGACGGTGGCGCGAGTCTTCGAGCCTTTGCCCGGCACGATCATGTTCGGCTTGAGCACGATGCCTTCGAGCGGCACGTTGGCGTAGTACAATTCCTGGAATGTTTCCTTCAGCATCCAAGTTGTGACAGCTTCGCACTGTGCCATGTCGTGGTCGCCGTCCATCAGCACTTCCGGCTCGACGATCGGCACGATCTGCGCCGCCTGGCAGAGCGCGGCGTAGCGGGCGAGCGCGTGCGCATTGGCGTGGATGGCGTTGTGCGAGGGAATGCCCTTGCCGATATCGATCACGGCGCGCCACTTCGCGAAGCGGGCGCCTGCGTCGTAATATTTCGGCAGGCGGTCGGCGAGCTTGTCGAGACCGACGGTGATGAGTTCGCCCGGCTGGTTCGGCAGCGGCTTGGTGCCTTCGTCGACCTTGATGCCGGGGATCGAGCCGGCGGCTTTAATGATGTCGACCAAAGGCGTGCCGTCCTTGGCCTTCTGCCAGATGGTCTCGTCATAGAGGATGACGCCGGAGATGTGGTTCTTCATCGCCTCGGTGGTGCGGAACATCATCTCGCGATAGTCCCGGCGGTTATCCTCGGTGTTCTCGGTCTTGATCGCGTCGAAGCGCTTCTTGATCGTTCCGGTGGATTCGTCGGCGGCAAGGATGCCTTTTCCCGGCGCGGTCATCGCGACGGCAACTTTATTCAGGTCACTCAGGTTCATTGGTCGTCTCCCCTCGTTCGGCGTCATCGTCCGCGAAGGCGGACGATCCAGTAAGCCCTGCATCGCAATAGTCCAATGCCTGCGATTACTGGATGCCCGCCTGCGCGGGCATGACAGTTAAAATTATTTAGCCCGCAGCACTTCGACCCCCGGCAACGGCTTGCCTTCCAGCCATTCCAGGAAGGCGCCGCCGGCGGTCGAGACATAGGTGAAGCGATCGACGACGCCCGCGACGTTCAGCGCGGCAACCGTGTCGCCGCCGCCCGCCACCGTGACAAGCTTGCCGGCCTGGGTCAGTTCCGCCGCGGCTTCGGCCACCGCCACGGTGCCGTTGTCGAAAGGCTCGATCTCGAAAGCGCCGAACGGCCCGTTCCAGACCAAAGTCTTGGCACGCGCCAGAACCGACACGGCCTGCTCGACGCTTTTCGGGCCGATATCCAGCATCATGTCGGCATCGCCGATATGATCGACATCGACCACGCGCGAGGGCGCATTGGCTTCGAATTTTTCCGCCACCACGGCGTCGACCGGCAGCAGGATCTGGCGCTTGGCCGCCTTGGCCTGGTCCATGATTTTTTGCGCGGTGTCGAGCAGGTCCTTCTCGACAAGGCTTCTGCCGACGCTCTTGCCCTGCGCCATCAGGAACGTATTGGCCATGGCGCCGCCGATGATCAGCACATCGACCTTGGCGAGCAGGTTGCTCAACAGATCGAGCTTGGTGGAAATCTTGGCGCCGCCGACGATGGCGACCACCGGCCGCTGCGGCTTGTCGAGCACCTTCTCGAAGGCTTCCAGTTCGGCCTGCAGCGTGCGGCCGGCATAGGCGGGCAGTTCGTGGCTCAGGCCCTCGGTCGAGGCGTGCGCGCGGTGCGACACCGAGAAGGCGTCGTTGACGAAGAGATCGCCGAGCTTGGCCAGCGCTTTGATGAAGGCAGGATCGTTCTTTTCCTCGCCCGGATAAAAGCGGGTGTTCTCCAGGCAGATGATCTCGCCGGCGTGCATGGCGGCGACGGCCTTTTCGGCTTCCGCGCCGATGCAATCGCCGACGAACTTGATCGGCCGCTTGATGGTGTGCGCGACTTCGGCGGCGACGGGCTTGAGCGACTGCGCGGGGTCTTTGCCCTTCGGCCGACCGAAATGCGAGAGCAAGATAACCTTGGCGCCCTTGTCGGCGAGTTCGGTGATCGACGGCGCGATGCGCTCGATGCGCGTGGCGTCGGAGACGACGCCGTTCTCATACGGCACGTTGAGGTCGACGCGCATCAGGACGCGCTTGCCCTTGACGTCGGCGTGATCGAGCGTGCGGAAGGTGTTGGTCATCTGCCGTCTCTTGTCCCGGGCGCAGCGCGCCATGAAATGGCATGCTGCTGAACCGGGACCGTTACATACTCACAATCTGGAAAGGTCCCGGATCTGCGGTGCATCGCTCGCGCGCTGCACCGCGTCCGGGACATGAGAACCTAAATCAACTTGCCCATCGCTACCGCGGTGTCGGACATGCGGTTGGAGAAGCCCCATTCATTATCGTACCACGACATCACCCGCACGAAGGTGCCGTCCATCACCTTGGTCTGGTCCATGTGGAAGATCGACGAGTGCGGATCGTGGTTGAAGTCGCCCGAGACGTTGGGCTGGTCGGTATAGCCGAGGATGTTCTTCAACTGCTGCTCGGACGCGCGCTTGATGGCGGCGTTGATGTCATCCTTGGTGGTGGCCTTTTTGGCGACGAACTTGAAGTCGATCACCGAGACGTTCGGCGTCGGTACGCGGATCGACACGCCGTCGAGCTTGCCGTTCAGTTCCGGCAGCACCAGGCCGACGGCCTTGGCGGCGCCGGTCGAGGTCGGGATCATGTTCAAGGCGGCGGCGCGGGCGCGGTAGAGATCCTTGTGCATGGTGTCGAGCGTCGGCTGGTCGCCGGTATAGGAATGGATCGTCGTCATGAAGCCCTTTTCGATGCCGACGGCATCGTTGAGCACCTTGGCGACGGGGGCCAGGCAATTGGTGGTGCACGAGGCGTTGGAGACGACCAGGTGATCCTTAGTGAGCTTGTCGTGGTTGACGCCGTAGACGACCGTGAGGTCGGCGCCTTCGGCCGGGGCCGAGACCAGCACGCGCTTGGCGCCCGCGGTCAGATGCGCCGAGGCCTTGTCCTTGGCGGTGAAGATGCCGGTGCATTCCATGGCGATGTCGACGCCGAGGTCCTTCCACGGCAGGGTCGAGGGATCTTTCACCGCGGTGACCTTGATGGCGCCGTTGCCGAGCGAAATGGTGTCGCCCTTGACGGTGACCTGGCCGGGGAAGCGGCCATGCACGCTGTCGAAGCGCAGTAGATGGGCGTTGGTTTCGACCGGACCGAGGTCGTTGATGCCGACGACTTCGATGTCGGTGCGGCCGCTTTCGGCGATGGCGCGCAGGATGTTGCGGCCGATGCGGCCGAACCCGTTAATGGCAACGCGAATGGTCATTTATTTTCACTCCCGGTCTATGCGCTGTCGTACTGCGTCATGGCCGGTTTTGCCCGGACATCGACGTCTCTTGGTAAATAAGGCAGCGTCGTTGCGCGGGACAGGGGCCCCTTTGCCGCGCATGACGGCTATTTCAATTTGCTCATCGCAGCCTCGGCCACGGCCTCGGCGGTAATTCCGAATTTCTTGTAGAGTTCCTTGAACGGCGCCGAGGCGCCGAATGTCGTCATCCCGACAAAAGCGCCGTCAACGCCAATGATCGGGTCCCAGCCCTGGCGGATACCGGCCTCGACGCCGATCCTGACGGCGGCATCGCCGATGACGGCGCGGCGAGCCGCTTCCGGCTGCGCGAAGAACAGTTCAAAGCACGGCACTGAGACGACGCGGGCGGCAATGCCCTTGGCGGCGAGCAGTTTGGCGCCATCAATGGCGATCGCCACTTCCGAGCCGCTGGCAAAGATCGACACTTGTGCTTTGCCGGAGGCGGCGTGGATTTCATAGGCGCCGGCGGCGCAGCGATTGGCGCCCAGGAAATCCTTGGATAGCTGCGGCGTGTTTTGCCGCGTCAGCGCCAGGACACTCGGACCGTGCTGGTGTTCGAGCGCCAGCTGCCAGCATTCGACCACCTCGACAGCGTCGGCGGGGCGGAAGAATCGCAGGTTGGGGATGGCGCGCAAGGCGGCGAAATGTTCGACCGGCTGATGTGTCGGGCCGTCCTCGCCGAGACCGATCGAGTCATGGGTCATGACGTGGATGGCGCGGGCGTGCATCAGCGCGGCGAGGCGGATCGCCGGACGCGCATAATCGGAGAACACGAGGAAGGTGCCGGAATAGGGGATGATGCCGCCATGCAAAGTCATGCCGTTCATCGCCGCGGCCATGCCGTGTTCGCGGATGCCGTAATGGATGAAGGTGCCGCCGTAGTTTCCGGCGTCCAGCGTTTGCATCGCCTTGGCGCGGGTATTGTTCGAGCCGGTGAGGTCGGCGGAGCCGCCGATCATTTCCGGCAGCGCAGCGGTCAAGGTTTGCAGCGCGAATTCCGACGACGAGCGCGTGGCGATGTCCTTCGGCGTGGCGGCGAGGCTTTCCTTCACCGACTTCACGGCGGCTTGAAGCGCGTCCTTGGGCAATTCGCCATTCATCCGGCGGGTGAATTCGCTGCGCTTGGCGGCGTCCAGCGCGCTGAAACGCTTGGCCCATTCGGCCTGGAGCGGCGCGCCGCGTTCGCCGGCCTTGCGCCATGCGCTCAGGATATCGGCGGGGACTTCAAACGGCGCGGCGGTCCAGCCCAGCGCGTCGCGCGTCGCCTTGATTTCGTCGGCGCCGAGCGGCGAGCCGTGCGCCGAGGACTTGCCGGCCTTGGTCGGCGCGCCGAAGCCGATGGTGGTGCGGCAGGCGATCATTACCGGTCTGTCGGACGACTGGGCCTTGGTCAGCGCGTCGGCGATCTGTTTGTGATCGTGGCCATCGATGCGCCACGACGCCCAGCCGGCCGATTCAAAGCGCTTCACCTGATCGACCGAGTCGGCAAGGGACAGCGGGCCGTCGATCGAAATGCCGTTGTCGTCGAACAGCACGATCAATCTGTTGAGCTTGAGATGGCCGGCGAGCGCGATGGCTTCCTGTGAGACGCCTTCCATCAGGTCGCCGTCGGAGGCGAGCACGTAGGTCTTGTGATCGACGATGCCGCTGCCGTACGCCGCCGCCATGTGGCGCTCGGCAATCGCCATGCCGACGGCGGTGGCGATGCCCTGGCCGAGCGGGCCGGTGGTGGTTTCGACGCCTTCGGTGATGAAGTTTTCCGGATGGCCCGGCGTTTTGGAATCGAGCTGGCGGAACTGCTTGATGTCCTCAATGGTCATCGACTTGAAGCCGGTGAGATACAGCAGCGCGTAAACCAGCATCGAGCCATGGCCGGCCGACAGCACGAAGCGGTCGCGGTCGGGCCATTTCGGGTTCGCCGGGTCGAATTTCAGGAACTGGGTGTACAGCACGGTGGCGATATCGGCGGCGCCCATCGGCAGTCCGGGGTGGCCGATTTTTGCCTTCTCGACCGCATCCATTGACAGCGCCCGGATGGCATTGGCCATGGGCGAACTATTGGCGGCGGAATGCACGGGGTGCGCGGCAACGGCGTTCGACGTAGGTGCTGACATTTTATGAAAAACCGCCTGTTTTGAGGGTTCGCATAGCATGGCGGGCCCTTGAGTCAATGTGACGGCGCACCCTGTCTGCCGCCATGCACAGGCCGGGCAAAACAACGGGGCAAAGCGGGCGGCAAGCGTTGACGGAAGGATCGCGCTCCACGTAAGCTTCCCGGCCTAAACATTTGCCTCCGCACGATTTTTTGGATCGCGGATCGTATCATGAGTGAGCAGAGCGCCATCGACACCGCCGTTAAACGCCTGGCCATGGCCCTCGACGCGCTCGACGCAGCAGTCGAGCGGCGCGTCGATGCCGACCGCAATGAGGATACTTTGGCCGCCCAGGTGCAGACGCTCGGGCTCGACCGCGCGCGATTGGCCTCGGCGCTTGACGGCGAGACAGCGCGCTCGCGCAAGCTGGAAGCCACCAACCGCGAAGTCGCCGAGCGGCTGGATACGGCGATTGCGAGCATTCAGTCGGTTTTGGTCGAGGACCAATAATGGGCACGGTCAACGCCACCATTGCCGGCCGCCAGTTCCGTCTCGCTTGCGAGGACGGGCAGGAGGAGCATTTGCAAGCGCTCGCCGCCGACATCGACACGCGCATTACCGACCTGCGCAAGCGCTTCGGTGAAATCGGCGATACGCGGCTCACCGTGATGGCGGCCTTGATGGTGGCCGACGAGAATACCGACGTGACGCGCAAGCTGCGCCGGCTCGAGGAAGAGGTCGCCGCCTTGCAGGACGCGCGGATGGTGTCATCCGACCGGGCGCGGGCCGCCTCCGACGCCGTGATCGGCGCCTTCAATTCGGCCGCCGAGCGGCTCGAGGGCATTACCCGGAAGCTCAACCAGAGCCGCGGCAACGGCGTGGGGATTGGGTAAAGCACGGTTTCCGCTCTATGGCGCTTCACCCTCCGAGCGCCTACATTGGTCAAGCGGGGCTGCGAGGTGCGTTGGAGACACATTCCCCGGGGCCTTACGATTCCATCGGGAGCTGTCCCTGGCCGGGCTCGTGGGCTCGGTCATATGGCGCCCACCTACAACAGTAGGTTCCCGGGATCATGCTCTGACGGCCATTGCGGCTCCGCACTTTTTCCTTTCTGACGGCAAGCGTCTGCCCATGTCCCAGCCGTCACTGATCACCGAACAAAAAACGTCCCTCCGCGCTTCAGTCCTCGCGCTGCGCGACGCCATGCCGGCGGCAGAGCGGCAGGCGGCGGCGGACGCGATTGCTGAGCGCGGGCTGCCTGTCGAAGTAATCCCCGGCGCGATCGTCTCCGGGTTCATGCCGATGAAGAGCGAGATCAATCCGCTGCCTTTGCTGCGCAAGCTCAGCGGCGCGGGCGCGCTTCTGGCGCTGCCGTGCATCGCCGGACGCGGCAAGCCCCTGATCATGCGGGCATGGACAATCGGCGACGCCTTCAAGGAAGGCCAGTGGGGCATCCGCGAGCCTTTGCCGGAAGCGCCCGAGGTTGCGCCCGACATCGTCATCGTGCCGCTCGCCGCCTTCGACCGCACCGGCCAGCGCATCGGCTACGGCGCCGGCTATTACGACATGACGCTCGCCGCGCTGCGCGCCAAGAAAAAAATCGTCGCCATCGGCATCGCCTTCGCCGTGCAGGAAATTCCCCATGTTCCGGCGACGGAGCGCGACGAGCGCCTCGACTTCGTGCTAACGGAAAAAGAAGTCATCGCCCTCCCGTAGGTATTCTCCTCTATGCGGCTTCTCTTTATCGGCGACATTGTCGGGCGGTCCGGCCGCACCATCGTGCATGAGCGGCTGCCCGGCCTGATCGCCGACTGGAAACTCGACCTCGTTGTCATCAATGGCGAAAACGCCGCCGGCGGCTTCGGCATCACCGAGACGATCTACAACGAATTCATCGACGCCGGCGCCGATGCGGTGACGCTCGGCAATCATTCGTGGGATCAGCGCGAAGCTCTGGTGTTCATCGAGCGCGCGCCGCGCCTGATCCGTCCGGTGAACTATCCGAAAGGCACGCCGGGACGCGGCGCCGCTATGGTCGACTGCAAGAACGGCAAGCGCGCTTTGGTCATCAATGCGATGGGCCGCGTCTACATGGACGCGATGGACGATCCCTTCGCCGGCGTCGAGCGCGAGATTTCCGCCTGTCCGCTGGGCGACGCCGCCGACGCCATTGTCGTCGACATGCATTGCGAGGCGACCAGCGAGAAGCAGGCGATGGGTTATTTCTGCGACGGCCGCGCCTCGCTCGTGGTCGGCACGCATACGCATGTGCCGACGTCCGACCACCGCATTCTGTCCGGCGGCACCGCGTTCATGACCGATGCCGGCATGACCGGCGATTTCGACTCGGTCATCGGCATGGTCAAGGACGAGCCGCTGTCGCGTTTCCTGCGCAAATTGCCCGGCGCGAAATTCGAGGCGGCCGGTGGGCCGGCGACGATGTGCGGCGTCGCGGTCGAAACCGACGACAAGACCGGGCTGGCTTTGAAGGTTGGCGCGGTGCGCATCGGCGGACTGCTGGAAGAAGCGCGGCCGGTATTCTGGCCGTAAATGACTTTGATGAATTAATTTTGAGGCTCGCCGGCCTTACAAGCGCATGATTCAAGCTTAGTGTTTCAGGCCACGCTTGAGCGATTCATGAAAGGCGACCGATGAAGACCGCAAACTTTTGGCTATCGCGTCGCAACGTGTTGGCAGGCTCCGCCGCTGCAATGGCAACCGGATTGCTGGGGCAACGGCCAGGTTTCGCCAGGGCGCCGATGGTCAATGCCGCCGCGCCGGCGGTCTATCGTTTCAAGCTCGGCGCCTTCGAAGGCACCGTGATTTCCGATGGTCCGCTGGCGGTTGGGGAAGCCAAGCCCGAATTGTTCGGCGGCATGACCAAGGAAGCGATCGACCGCGAACTGGCCGCGAATTTCCTGGGGAGCAATCTGACGCTCGAGCAGAACGTGCTTCTCATCAACACCGGCGACAAACTCGTGCTGTTCGACACCGGCCTCGGCAACGCCAAGGGTTTTGGCGACAAGGTCGGTCAGCTGCCGGCGAATTTGAAGGCGGCGGGTGTCGACCCCAAGGACATCGACGCGGTGGTCGTCACCCATGCGCACCCGGACCATTGCTGGGGCCTGATGAACGGAGCCGGTTCACATCATTTTCCCAACGCGCAGATATTCATCGCCGAGGCCGATCTGAAATTCTGGACCGATGAAAGCAAGCGCGGCATGCCGTTCATCGGTTCATTCATCGATCCGACGCGCGCGGCGCTGCTGCCGCTCCGCGACCGGATGGTGTTCGTCAAGGACGGGCAAGAAATTCTGCCGGGCATCCATGCGATCGCGACGCCCGGCCACACCGTTGGTCACACGTCCTATATGATCGCGTCGCAGGGCGAGACCTTGTTCAACACCGCCGATATCGTCCATCATCATGTGCTGGTCGTGCAGAATCCCAAAGTCGAATTCGCCTTCGACACCGACCCGAAACAGGGCGCCGAAACGCGGGTCCGGATGCTGGGTACGCTGGCCGCGCAGAAGACGCGCATTCTCGCTTATCATTTCCCGTGGCCAGGCATCGGCTATGTCGCCCGGCGGGGCGACGGCTTTCATTATACTCCGGAGCCGCTCAAGACGGTGCTATAGCGCCTTGCGCCGCGGCGCATTAAGCCGCTGTTAACCATAATTGCCGTTCTCTGGCCCTTGAGGACGGACCCCATGGCTCTACGCGTCAATGCCAATCTTGCGCTTGTTGCGACGGCCGACGATGCGCGCCGTCCGGAGGCAGCGTCCAAGATCGATCCGCGCGCGCAACTGGCCGCGCAATTCATTCCGTCCGGCGCGCGCGTGCTTGATCTCGGTCAGGGTGGCGGCGAAACCTTGCGCGACCTGATGCCGCTCGGCTGTCGCTATGAGGCGGCGGATCGTCTGGCGCACGGCAAGGGCACCTTGATAGGCGACCTTGTCAGCGATCTTGCCGGCGGCGAATTTCCGACTCATGCGGCGACGCAATGCGACGTCGTCGTGATGCTCGGCGTTCTTGAAAAAATTACTGACCTGGAAAACCTGTTCACGCATTTGCGCTTCTGCAAGCAGGACGTGATCCTGAGCTATCACCCGGTCAATCTCCTGAACGGCCGCGAACGCGAGGCGCAAGGCTTCGCCAATGCGCTGAGCTATTTCGACCTGACGCAACTGTTCGACCGCTACGGCTTTCGCGTTCAGTGCACCGCGCCTGTCGACGACCGGCAGATGCTGTTTCGCCTGACAGCGGCGGACCGCATCGCGCCGGTTCGCTCGTGCAGCGTCGCGGTGGTTTCGGAAAGCGACGCCGGCACGTTCGGCGACCGGCTCGGCCTGCACATGATCAATGCCATGCTGCCGGGCGCGGCCGATGTGCATCACCTCACGTTCAAGACGCTCGCGCAGGCGCGTAACCAATACGATCTCGTCGTGCTCGGCGTCGGCAACTGCCTGTTCCAGCCTTTGCTCGGCGATGACATTCTGAACATCCTGGCGCGCGCCAGATCCGCCATCGGCATTTTCGGCACGCAGTACCGCGAACTCATCCCGCGGCGGACAATCGACAGCGTCATCGACCGGCTCGACACCTGGTACGCGCCGTATGAAGACGACTTAATGCTGTATGGCCGCGGCCGCAGCAATGCCGAGCATCTCGGCGATTGGCTGATCGATCAGTTTCCGCTCACCGAGGCGACGCTCGACGAGCCGTTGCAGATCGGCGCCGAGATCGGCTCTGACATCGCGCTCGACCGCACCATCCAGGCGATCCAGCGCCACAAGCAGGTCTACTCGGCGCGGCTGCATCCGCTGCTCTGTGCGCTGACCTCGGCGCATTACGCCGCCTATGCCGAGCAACCGTCCGGCCACATGCCGGGCGTGGTGTCGGGCACATTCCGCAGCATGCTGACCGACGTGTTCGGGCGGACCTATCCGGAACAGCAGTTCTTCATGGTCGATCGCGACGCGGTGGCGCGCTACAAGGCGCGCGTGCACCGCAATGTCGCCAAGGCGGCCGAGCGGATCGAGGCGACATTGCGCAACGTCGCGGTGGCCTGACGGTCATTCCGGGGCGGCGCGTTAGCGCCGAACCCGGAATCCAGAGCCGAATAGCGAAGCATGTAATGTAGCTCTGGATTCCGGGTCCGGCCCTTCGGGCCGTCCCGGAATGACGGGTTGGGATTTATTTTCCCCGCGCCACCGCCTATAACCGCGCCGGTTTCAACCGATAGCGCAGAGCGTCCCATGGCCGGCCATTCCCAATTCAAAAACATCATGCACCGCAAGGGGAAGCAGGACAAAGTCCGCTCCAAGGTGTTCGGCAAGCTGGCGCGGGAAATCACCGTCGCCGCCAAACTGGGCCAGCCCGACCCGGCCTTCAATCCGCGCCTGCGCGCCGCCATCCTGGAAGCCCGCGCCGAGAACATGCCGAAGGACAATATCGAGCGCGCCATCAAGAAAGCGTCGGGCTCGGAGTCCGAGAGCTATGACGACATGCGCTATGAGGGCTACGGCCCGGGCGGCGTCGCCGTCATTGTCGAGGCGTTGACCGACAACCACAACCGCACCGCCAGCGAAGTGCGTTCCGCCTTCACCAAGGCCGGCGGCAATCTCGGCACCACCGGCTCGGTGGCCTTCATGTTCGATCATGTCGGCGTCGTCGAGTACGACGCCAAGGTGGCGGATGCTGACGCCATGCTGGAAGCGGCGATCGAGGCCGGCGCCGAGGATGTTATCTCGGACGAGAACGGCCACCAGGTTTTCACCACCACCGAAACGCTGCGCGACGTGGCCAAGGCGCTTGAAGCCAAGTACGGCGAAGCGCGCAAGGCGGCGATGATCTGGAAGCCGCAGAACACGGTGATGCTCTCCGATGAAGCCGGCGAGAAGATGATGAAGCTGATGCAGGCGCTCGACGACGACGACGACGTGCAGAACGTTTTCGCCAATTTCGAAGTGTCGGACGCCTTGATGCAGAAGATGGGCGGCGAGTAAGATTTAGCGCAACCCGTCGAAAATCGGCAAGCTCACCAGTCCGGCAAAGCCGATGATCGCATAGGCGACGCGGCGGTACAGAACATCGCTCGTGCCGTGAAACCACCAGGCACCGCCGAACATCGCCAGCGCGAATGGCACGCCGAACAACAGCGACAGCACGACGACCGGCGCGGTGAACAGGCCGTTGTAGAAATACAGGATAAAGGTCAGCGTGCCCTGCACAACGAAATAGACCATGATGTTGGCGCGCACCGTGGTCGCGCTGTTGTTGCCGCCGAGCCAGAACACCAAAAGCGGCGGCGCGCCGATCTGTACCGCGCCGGCGCCGAAGCCTGACAGAGCGCCGACGCCGACCGACGCCGGCAATGTCGGCTTGCCATGATAGCGCCAGCCGGCGGCCAAAGCTGCCACGGCGGTGAGTACCAGCAAGGCGATGAACCAGCGCAACGTCAGCGGCTCGATGTACAGCAGCGCCATGACGCCGAGCGGCACGCCGATGACGCCGCCGAGCGAGACCGGCAGCACTTCGCGGCGGTTCGCCTTCGGCCAGGCATGAATGGCGAAGGGCAGGCCGCACAGCGAATCGATCAGCAGGATGGTCGCCGCGGCGAGCGCCGGCGAATAGATCGCCGAAATCAGCGGCATGTAGATGAGCGCCGAGCCGAAGCCGGAAAAGCCGCGCACCAGTCCGGCCACGGTGGCGATTGCCAGCGCATAGGGGAACCGCGGATCGGTGGCGGCGTCGGCAAAAGCCGGCCAGAGCGGCAGTGCGAACATGGCGAATGCACTTTCTTCACCTCTCCCATGGGGAGAGGTCGGCGCACGAAGTGCGCCGGGTGAGGGGTTATAGCTTACGTTTGAGTCACTTGCCCCCTCACCCCAACCCTCTCCCCCATCAGGGCGTTTACGCCCGTTTTCGACGGGCTATGGGGGAGAGGGAGTCCGGCCGAACATGTCGCCGCGCTTCTGGCTCGATGGTCGCCTTGGGGCTATCAACAGGGCATGGGCACTCGGGCGATTCGCATTCTCGGCATCGATCCGGGCCTCCGCCGCACCGGCTGGGGCCTGATCGAGAGCGACGGCAACAGGCTCATTCACGTCGCCTGCGGCTCGGTGGAAACCAGCGAGCGCGCAGCCTTGGGCGCGCGGCTGGTGGCGATCCATGACGGCTTGATAGCGGTGATCGAGCAGTACGCGCCGCACGAGGCGGCGGTGGAAAACACTTTCGTCAACGGCAACGGCGCCTCGACCCTGAAGCTCGGCCAGGCGCGCGGCATCGCCATGCTGGTGCCGTCGCGCATGGGGCTGGCCGTTTCGGAATACGCGCCCAACCTGGTGAAGAAGACGGTGGTCGGCGCCGGCCACGCTGAGAAGGCGCAAATCCGGATGATGATCGGCGTGCTGCTGCCGAAGGCCGATCCGCAATCCGAAGACGCCGCCGATGCTTTGGCCATCGCCATTTGTCATGCGCATCATCGCGCGAGTGTTGTGTTGAAAGCGGTGGCGCAATGATATCCTCCGTCATTCCGGGGCGCGAGTGCAACGAGCGAACCCGGAATCCAGAAGCTTCACTCTGTGGCTCTGGATTCCGGGCTCGCGGCCAAGAGGCCGCGCCCCGGAATGACGACGTGGAAATTGCGCAATGATTGGCAAGCTCAAAGGCATCGTCGATAGCTTCGGCACAGATTTCCTGATCCTCGACGTCAACGGCGTCGGCTATCAGGTGCATTGCTCGGCGCGCACATTGTCGATGTTGCCGCATGCCGGCGAGGCCGCGACGCTCTCCATTGAAACTTACGTGCGCGAAGACCAGATCAAGCTCTTCGGATTCGCGTCGGACAGCGAGCGTGAATGGTTCCGCCTGTTGCAGACGGTGCAGGGCGTCGGCGCCAAGGTGGCCTTGTCGGTGCTGTCGACCTTGAAGGTCGGTGAACTGGCGACGGCGATTTCGATGCGCGACAAGGCGGCGGTGTCGCGTTCGCCCGGTGTCGGCGCCAAGGTGGCGGAGCGTATCGTCACGGAGTTGAAGGACAAGGTGCCGGCCTTCGCCGATATCGATGCCGGCGCCGCGCATCTCGCCGGTGCGCTCGACGAGAAGCGTGCGCCGCGACCGGTGATGGATGCGGTGTCGGCTTTGGTCAATCTCGGCTATGCCCAGCCGCAGGCGGCTTCCGCCATTGCGGCGGCAGCGCGTGCGGTTGGCGACGCGGCGGATGTGCAGACGTTGATCCGGCAGGGTCTCAAAGAGCTGGCTAAATGAGCAAGTTGACCGACAAGGATAAGGAACTGATCGACGCCGCGACGGCGGCGATCAAACAACGCTATCGCAATGACTGGCAGGAAGTCGGCGCGGCGATGCGCACGCGCGACGGCCGCGTCATTGCTGGCGTCAATCTCGACGCCTATGTCGGGCGCGGCGCGGTCTGCGCCGAGGCGATCTGCATTGGTACCGCGCTGACGGCGAAGGGCGACCAGGGCATCGACACCATCGTCGCCGTGCGTCACCCGAAGCCGGGCGAGAAAGGCGACATCGCCGTGGTCTCGCCGTGCGGCGCCTGCCGCGAATTGATTCACGACTACGACGCCAAGGCGCGCGTCATCGTGCCGGACGGCAACAAGGGCCCGACGGTGACGCATATCGGTGAGTTGCTGCCGAACAAATACCGGCGGGGCATGACGTGAGTACAAACCCGCGCCTGATTGCTGGCGAAAAGCGCGAAGATGACGTCGATGCGTCATTGCGCCCGCAGAAACTGTCCGAATTCATCGGCCAGGAAAAGGCGCGCGCCAATCTCAGCGTATTCATCGAGGCGGCCAAGGCGCGGCAGGAAGCGCTCGACCATGTGCTGTTTGTCGGCCCGCCCGGTTTGGGCAAGACGACGCTGGCGCAGATCGTCGCGCGCGAACTTGGCGTCAATTTCCGCGCCACCTCGGGCCCGGTGATCGCCAAGGCCGGCGATCTCGCGGCGCTGCTGACCAATCTCGAGCCGCGCGACGTGCTGTTCATCGACGAAATCCATCGCCTCAGTCCGCAGGTCGAGGAAATTCTTTACCCGGCGATGGAGGATTTCCAGCTCGACCTCATCATCGGCGAAGGGCCGGCGGCGCGCTCGGTGAAGATCGATCTGTCGCCGTTCACGCTTGTCGGCGCGACGACGCGCGCCGGGCTTCTGACCAATCCCTTGCGTGATCGCTTTGGCATTCCGGTGCGGCTGAATTTCTATACCGAGGCCGAGCTGGAGTTGATCGTGTCGCGCGGCGCGCGCGTCCTTGGCATCGGCATGACACCGGACGGCGCCAATGAAATCGCCAAGCGCTCGCGCGGCACGCCGCGCATTGCCGGGCGGCTGCTGCGCCGAGTGCGCGATTTCGCCCATGTCGATGGCGACAAGGCGGTCGATCGCAGGATTGCCGACAAGGCTTTGCAGGCGCTCGAAGTCGACGCTAGCGGCTTGGACGCGATGGACCGGCGTTACCTGCGCATGATCGCCGAGAATTATGCCGGCGGTCCGGTCGGCGTCGAGACCATAGCCGCTGGATTGTCGGAACCGCGCGATGCGCTCGAGGACATCATCGAGCCCTACCTCATCCAGAAGGGCTTCCTGCAGCGCACCCCGCGCGGCCGGCTGCTGACGCCGCAGGCGTTCACGCATCTCGGCATGAAGGAACCGCAACGCGATGCCAGCCAGTTCGGCTTGTTTGGCGGCGACGAAGACGAGTAAAGTTCGATCATGAGCCACCACGCCAACTCCATCGACGGGCTTCTCGGTGACGGCCTGCACAAGCAACTGGTGCGGGTCTATTACGAGGACACGGATTTTTCCGGCGTCGTCTATCACGCCAGCTATTTGCGCTTCATGGAGCGCGGACGGACCAATTATCTGCGGCTTTTGGGCGCCGATCACCGCGCCATGTTCGAGCAGGCCGAGGCGGAAGCGCCCGGCTTTGCCTTTGTCGTGCGCCACATGGACATATCGTTCAAAAAGCCGGCGCACATGGACGATGTGCTGGAGATCGTCACGCGGCCTGAGGAAGTCAAAGGCGCGTCGATCACGCTGCATCAGAAAGTGATGCGCGGCGACGAGCTTCTGGTCGAAGCGCATGTCCAAGTGGCCTTCGTCTCCGGCGGCCGGGCGCGGCCGATCCCGAAGCCGCTGCGCATTGCCATGAAGGCCGATCAGGAAACCCAATCTATTCCCTCCCCCCTTGTGGGGGAGGGTTAGGGAGGGGGGGTGGTGCCTGAGCAAAGCCTCGCCATCTTCGACACCGCCATCGGCCCTTGCGCCATCGTCTGGGGCGAGCGCGGCTTGTTGGGCGTGCAGATTCCGGAAGCGGATGCGGCGGCAACGCGGGCGCGGATGTTGATGCGTTTTCCGCTTGCGAAGGAGGTCGCGCCGACACCGGAAATTCAGAACGTTATCGACGGCATATGTGCGCTGCTCAAAGGCGAGCGCCGCGATCTCGTTGATGTCATCATCGACGATAACGGCGTCCCGGAATTCAACAAACGCGTCTATGCCATCGTGCGCAAAGTGCCGCCGGGCCAGACCATGACCTATGGCGAGATCGCCGAACGTCTCGGCGACAAGTCACTTTCGCGCGCGGTCGGGCAGGCGATGGGCGAGAACCGCTGCCCGATCGTCATGCCGTGCCACCGCGTGCTGGCCGCGTCGGGCAAAACCGGCGGCTTTTCCGCGCCGGGCGGCGTGACGACGAAACTCAAGCTCCTGACCATCGAAGGCGCGCAGCCGGGCGGGCCAACTTTGTTCGATGCGCTGCCGCTTCAGGCGCGTCGCTAGCGCAAACCCGTCATATCCATTCTGCCTGCTCTTCGAACCAGGTTGGAAACATGTTGATGTATTGCACCAGTCGCGGTCTGGCGGCGCGGTTGGGGCTGGCGCCGTGCGGCAGCGCCTGATGCCAGATGATGAGATCGCCTTTGCGGCCGCCGATCGGCTTTGAGCCGAGCGCGTGCAGGTCCTGGCGGCGTGGATCGGCGCCGGGCGGCAGGCTGTCGAGCCAGTCCGCCCCCCAGCGCTGAAAGCCGGGCACCAGCGTGAACGCGCCTTGTTCGGGCAACGTATCGGCCAGATAGAGGATGCCTTGGGTGCCGAACGGGATCGGCGTCCTGACGCTGACGTCCCAGTGCAGGTCGGGACCGCGAAAAGGAAAGCCCGGCCGCTCCGGCACGTTGAAGCCGACGCGGTCGGTGGTGACCCACAAATCGGCCGAACCCCAGAGCTGGGCAAAGGCTTTATGGATGCGCGGCGAACGGCGGTTGGTCTCAAAGGCCGGGTGCTGGAAATATTGCACCATGATGCCGTGATCGCTGTGCCGGTACCAGCTCTCCACGTCGTCGTCGCGCGCGCCGATATGCGCCCACAAAGCTTGCGCCGCGGCATCGCAATCGGCCGGCGCCACCGAGTCATGCAGCACGACATAGCCGTGCTCGTTCCAGTGCGCGAGGTCGGCAGCGTTCAACACCGGCGGATGAGCGTCGATCGCCGCCAGCCGGCGCGCGGTGGCGTCAGGCGGCGGCAAACCGGCAACCGCAGCATTGATGCGCGCCACGCGCTCGGCTTCGACGCCGCCGGTGGTGGCGACGATCCAGCGTTCGAAGCCGGCGAAGTCCGGCGCGTTCCGTACCAGATAAGCGGATGCCTGTTCGAGTCCGAGGCCGGTCGCATGCACCAGCATGTAATCGAGGTGGCGGTCGTGCGGATCGAGCGGCAGCGTAGCGCCTGTGCGCGCCGCCAGCATACGTGCCCAGTAGCGCTTGAGATGCATGATGCCGAGCGCGCCGGTCTCAGTCGAAGAAGGCAACACTGTCGAGACGGGAAAGGCGGTGGATCGCGCCGAGGCCAATGCGGTCATGGTGGGACTGCGAGGTTTGAGGGTACGCTTTAAGGTTGTTATCTAATTTAATTGCAATCGTAAATCCGTGCGGCGCCATCGACGCGACGAGCGGACTCATGTAAAGCCCATTCACATGAGGGCGTTCCGGGCATGAGATGGACCAAGGGCGATCAGGACAATCCAGCAGGCCCTGCGGGTCCGCGCGGCTATCACCATGGCAATCTCAAGGAAGCCCTGGTGCGCGCCGCGCTTGCGCTCATCGCCGAAAAAGGCCCGGCCGGCTTCACTTTTGCCGATGCCGCGCGCTGGGCCGGCGTCAGCCCGGCGGCGCCGTACCGCCATTTCCGCGATCGTGATGAACTCATCGCCGACGTCGCCCGCCGCGGCTTCGATCTGTTCACTGCGGCGCTGAACAAAGCCTGGGACGATGGGAAGCCGGAACTGATGGCGGCCTTCGACCGTCTCGGCCGTGCCTATCTCGATTTCGCCAAACACCAGCCGGCCTATTACTCGGCGATGTTCGAAGCGGGCGTCTCGCTCGGCACCGATCCGCAATTGCGTGTCGCCAGCGAGGCGGCGTTTGCGGTGTTGCGTTCGGCGGCTGAGAAATTGGTGGCCTTGATGCCGCCGCAGGGCAGGCCGCCGGCGCTGATGGTGGCGCTCCATGTCTGGTCGATGACCCATGGCATTGCCTCGCTGTTCGGCCGGGGCGACGCGGCGCGGCGGGCTCTGCCGATGCCGCCGGAGGAGCTGCTGGAAGCCGCGATGCTGATTTACCTGCGCGGACTGGGGATTTCGGCCGGCCGGTAACTTTCTTCACCTCTCCCCGCAAGCGGGGAGAGGTCGACCGTCCGAGCGAAGCGAGGGCGGTCGGGTGAGGGGCCGTTTATTGTCGACGGCTGCAGAAAAATGCCCCTCACCCTAACCCTCTCCCCGTAAGGACGGGGAGAGGGAGAAGGACTCGCAACCGGCTGTCCCCACCCCTATGTGAAGGGTCTTGACATACCGCCCCGACGCCCTTATCCATGTAAATGTTATTTACATTCACACGAGGCTGACACATGCCAATCACCGCGAAGCTCGACGAATTCGGCAAGCCCGCCTGGATTGCCCTGACCGTCCTTGGGTTCATGGCCTGGTGGCCGGTCGGCCTTGCAGTTCTCGCCTTTACAATTGGGAGTGGAAGAATGGGATGCGGATTCCGCGGCGGTCCTGACCGCTGGCAGCACAAGATGGAACGCATGCAGTCGAAGATGGACTGGATGCGCAGCAAGATGAGCGGCGAAAACCCGGCCGGTTCGGCCTGGTCCAGCGCGCCGACCAGTGGGAATCGCGCCTTTGACGATTACCGCACCGAGACGCTGCGCCGGCTCGAGGATGAACAGCGCGAGTTCAAGGACTTCCTCGAGCGGTTGCGTTTCGCCAAGGACAAGACTGAGTTCGACGCCTTCATGGCCGAACGGCGCAACCGCCCGGAACAGGAAAGCCCCCAGCAGCAGAGCTGAACGTTCTCATCGTCCATTCTGCGTGAGACGGCCGTCGCCTTCCCCGAGGCGGCGGCCGTTGCGTTATTGACTGCTGCTGGGCAATGACGCTGCTAACCAATCCTTAACCATAATCAGCGCTGTTTAAGGGACCAATACGGGTCATTGCCGGGCGCTTCGCGGCGTTTGCGCCCTCATTTGGCCAAGTTTAGCGGGAATTCCGTTCGGTCTGCCGAACGCGCCATTTATTTTATCTACGCCAGCCGGCCTTGACCGGACAGCGCAAAGGACGTGCCCCATGAATCCTGCCGAGGTGGCACAGCCGTTGCTCCCGCTCACATCCTCTGACCTCTCGCTGTTCACGCTGTTCTGGCACGCCCACTGGATCGTTAAGCTGGTGATGGTCGGGCTGATGGTCTGCTCGGTCTGGGTCTGGGCGATCGCCATTGATAAGACCGTGCTCTACACGCGCTCGCGCAAATCCATGGACCGTTTCGAAACCGCGTTCTGGTCCGGCCAGTCGCTCGAGGAACTGTACCGGTCGCTGTCGTCGAAGCCGAACCATTCGATGGCGGCTCTCTTTGTCGCCGCGATGCGGGAATGGAAGCGCAGCTTCGAGGGCTCGCCGCAGAAGTCCTTCGCCGGGCTGCAAATGCGGATCGAGAAGGTGATGCAGGTCACCATCGCCCGCGAAATCGAGCGGCTCGAACGCCGCCTGCTGGTGCTGGCGACCGTTGGCTCGGCCGGGCCCTTTGTCGGCCTTTTCGGCACGGTCTGGGGCATTATGACCTCGTTCCAGTCGATCGCGGCGTCAAAAAACACGTCTTTGGCGGTGGTTGCGCCCGGTATCGCCGAGGCGCTTTTTGCCACCGCGATCGGACTTGTCGCTGCCATTCCGGCGACAATTTTCTACAATAAGTTCGCCGGTGAAGTGAACAAGCAGGCGCAGCGGCTGGAAGGCTTCGCCGACGAATTCGCCGCGATCCTGTCGCGGCAAATCGACGAGCGCGGCTGAGGCGCAAAAGGAAACGCGCATGATCCCGAAAAGTGGATACCGGTTTTCGGATCAGATCATGCGCAAAAGGAAATAAATTATGGCGGCGAATGCCGGAACACCGATGAGCGGCGGCGGCCGGAGACGGTCGCGCCAGCGGGTGATGAGCGAGATCAATGTCACGCCGATGGTGGACGTGATGTTGGTGCTGTTGATCATCTTCATGGTGTCGGCGCCGCTTCTCACCGTCGGCGTGCCGATCGACCTGCCGCAGAGCCAGGCCAAGTCCATCGACCAGGACAAGGAACCGCTGACCTTGTCGGTCAACGACAAGGGCAAGGTATTCCTGCAAAACGACGAGATCGGCGTCGACGACCTGGTTGTGAAGCTGAGGGCCATTGCCGAGACGCGCGGCGGCAACGACGCGCGCATCTTCGTGCGCGGCGACAAGAACGTGAACTACGGTGCGGTGATGGCGGTGATGGGCCGGCTGTCCGGCGCCGGTTTCAGCAAGGTCGCCTTGGTGACGGAATACGACACGGGTACAAAAGCGAAATAATGCAGATCAAGACGGCATCGGCGATTTCGACCGGGCTGCACGTTCTGGTGCTGGCCTGGGCGACTCTGTCGTTTTCCAGCAAGCCGTTCGAGACGACACCGGCTGAATCGCTGCCGGTCGATATCATCAGCGAAAAGCAATTCTCGGAACTGACCAAAGGGCAGAAGGACACGCCGAAGCCGGTCGAGGCGCCAAAGCCCGTGGTCGAAAAGATTGCCGAGGAACCGCCGAAGCCGGTCGAGGAAATCAAACCGAAGATCGACGAGAAACGGGAAGTCGCACCGAACAAGGAAGCGAAGCTGGAAGCGCCGCCGCCGGACCCGATCGCCGAAAAGCTTAAACCCCAGGAAAAGCCGCCTGAGAAGATGTCGGAAAACGCCAATCCAACGCCGTTGCCGCCGCGCAAGCCGCCGCCGCCGAAGCCGCCGCAGAAACAGCCCGAGTTCAATCCGGACAAGATCGCGGCTTTGCTCGACAAGCGCGATCCGACGCGGAAATCCGTCACCGGCGCCGAAATCAATTCGACGCCGACTTTAGGCGCGGCCTCGGGCGCCGCCGCGCAACTGTCGCAGTCGGAGATCGACGCCCTGCGCGCCAGGCTTTATGCGCTGTGGAATCCGCCGGCCGGCGCCCAGGATGCCGGCCAGGTGCAGATCATGATCCGCATCCGGTTCAAGCGTGACGGCACGCTGGCGACCGGTCCGCAGGTGATTACCAGCGGCAACGGCCCGGTCTTCAATGCCATGCGCGACAGCGCCGTGCGCGCGGTTCTGGTCGGCCAGCCTTATACGATGCTGCGTCCGCAGACTTATGAGATGTGGCAGGAAATCGATTTCGTATTCGACAGCAGCAAAATGTACAGCGACCTTCCGGTGAGACGATAATGATCGATAACCAGTTCGTTTTTAATCGCCGCCGGCTTCTGGTCGGCGCCGGTGCTGGCGCTCTCGCCGGTTCATTGCCGATCCTGATGCCGCGCAAAGCCGGCGCTGCCTTGCGCGTCGAAATCACGCAAGGCAATCCGCAGCCGATGCCGATCGCGCTGTCCGAATTCGTCGCCGGTTCGCCGGCCGAGACCGATATCGCGCGCACCGTCACTGCGATCATCACCAGCAACCTGCAGCGCAGCGGGCTGTTCGCGCCGATCAATCCGGCCGCCTTCACCGAGAAGATCACCAATTCCGATGCGGTGCCGCGCTTCGCCGACTGGCGCGTCATCAACGCGCAGGCGCTGGTGACCGGCCGGATGACAAGGCAGGCCGACGGACGCCTGAAAGCCGAATTCCGTTTGTGGGACGTGTTCGCCGGCCAGCAGCTCGACGGCAAGCAGTATTTTACCACGCCGGACAATGCGCGGCGCATCGCGCACATTATTTCGGACGCGATCTACCAGACGCTGACCGGCGAGAAGGGCTATTTCGACAGCCGCATCTTGTTCGTCGATGAGACCGGGCCGAAGGAACGGCGCATCAAGCGTCTCGCCATCATGGACCAGGACGGCGCCGGCACGCGCTATCTGACGCGCGGCGACGATCTGGTGCTGACGCCGCGATTCAATCCTTCGACGCAAGAGATCACCTATATGTCCTACGGACAGGCCGATCCGCGCGTCTATCTACTCAACATCGAAACCGGACAGCGCGAGATCGTCGGCAATTTCCCCGGCATGACGTTTGCGCCGCGGTTCTCGTCGGACGGCCAGCGCATCATCATGAGTTTGCAGCAGGGGCCGAACTCGAACCTGTTCGTCATGGATTTGCGCTCGAAGCAAACGACACGGCTCACCGACACGCCGGCAATCGACACCGGCCCCTGCTATTCGCCGGACGGCCGGTACATCTGCTTCGAGAGCGACCGCGGCGGCAGCCAGCAGATCTATGTGATGGCGGCGACCGGCGGACCGGCGCAGCGCATCTCGTTCGGCGAAGGCAATCACTCGACGCCGGTGTGGTCGCCGCGCGGCGATTTCATCGCCTTCACCGGCCAGGCGCGCGGCCAGTTCTCGATCGGTGTCCTCAAGCCGGACGGTTCGGGCGAACGCCTGCTGACATCGGGCTTTCACAATGAAGGCCCAACCTTCGCGCCGAACGGCCGCGTGCTGATGTTCTTCCGTGAGCAGGGCGCCGGCCCGTCGCTTTATACGATCGACATCACCGGCCGGAACGAATTGAAAGTTCCGACGCCTTCTTTGGCCTCCGATCCGGCGTGGTCGCCTTTATTGTCGTAATCGCCGCCATTGTCGTATCACCGCATGATCTCGAAAAGTGGGAACCGGTTTTCGGGCAAGATCATGCGTCTCAGCAATGCCTTATTCACCGGCTCTTAACCATGAGCGACGGATTAGCGTAGTCGATCGCCTTTAACGGGCTTTCGCAAGGTTCCATCAAGGTTGATGGAAGGTTCGCTTAACCAAGGCGCTGGTAAACGTGAACCTGACGCATGGCGGGTGAAAGTCATGTGGCGCGCAGGTTTCAAATTCGGTGCGCGAGGATGGAGTGACAGATGATCGAAATCGGGAAATTTCTGCGCAATGCGCGCCTCGTCGCCGTGCTGGCCACGGCATTGGCGATGTCGGCTTGCGCCAATCAGGCGGCTGACACCGCGGGTGGCGCTGGCGGCGCCGGTTCGGCATCGACGCCGGGCAGCCAGCAGGACTTCGTCGTCAATGTCGGCGATCGCGTGTTCTTCGAGACCGACCAGACCGAATTGACTTCGCTCGGCCGCGCCACGCTCGACAAGCAGGCGCAGTGGCTGACCAATTACAGCCAGTACTCTTTCACCATCGAAGGGCACGCCGACGAACGCGGCACGCGTGAATACAACATTGCGCTCGGCGCCCGCCGCGCCCAGTCGACCCGCGACTACCTGATTTCGCGCGGCATCCAGGCGGCGCGCATCAAGACCATCTCCTATGGCAAGGAACGTCCGGTCGCGGTCTGCAATGACATTTCATGCTGGTCGCAGAACCGCCGCGCGGTCACGGTGCTCAACGCGGGTTCGTAACGCACTGCTGCGTTCGCGATATCCAAGAATGTGTCATGGCCGGGCTTGTCCCGGCCATCTCGCTTAGCAGGGCCGTGCGTCCCGTGCAGGGACGACCCGGACAGGCATGGCTATGGCATCGAATTTGGCCTAAAGCGCATGCATTCAGTCACAATTCCGACACCGGCGATCTTATGCTAACAAAAACCCGGCAACCGGATTCAATCTCACATGACGCGACGTAGATCTCTCCGCAGCGCACTTGCCGCGCTTCCCGTGATGCTTCTCGCCGGCACGGCTCTGGCGCAAGACCGCGGTCCCGGCTTTCTCGATAACCTGTTCTCGCGCGGCGAGGGGCAGAACACGCCAGCGCAGCAGGGCCGTGGCGGCGGCGCGCCGCAGCCAGTGGACCCAAGCGATCCGGCCGAACTCACCGTGCGGCTCGACCGGCTGGAAAATGCGCTGCGCCAGCTGACCGGCACCATCGAGCAATTGCAGTACCGCAACCAGCAGATTGAGCAGCAGGTGCGCGGCCTGTCGCAAATGGGAGGCAATGCTGCGCCGCCGGCATCCGGCGCGGCGCCTGCTTTGCCGCCGCGCGCCACGCCGCCGGCCGGGCAGATTCCGGTGGCGCCTGGCGGACCCTCGGGCCGCCGCTCCGACGTGTTCGATCCGTCGCAGCAGCCGGAAACGCCGGGCGCGCCGCGCACGCTCGGCAGCCTGTCGTCGAATGGTACTGCCATCGCCAACGAAGCGCCGATCGGCGCGCCGGGCGGCCGCGACGCCGGTGCGCCGCTTGATCTTTCAACCTTGTCCGGCAACCAACCGGTGCAGCCGTCGATCGTCGCGCCGGAGCAGCCCACGAATAATGCGCGCGCCGCCGCGACCATGGCGTCGGCACCGAATGTTGCGCCGACCAATGCGCAGCCGCCGCGCGCCGCTGCGCCTGCGCCCGGCACGCTGGCGACGCTGCCGCCGTCGTCCTCGCCGCAGGACGAGTACGATCTGGCTTACGGCTACATGCTGCGCAAGGATTACGCTTTGGCCGAACAGGCCTTCCGCGATTTCCTGAAGAAACATCCGAACGAGCGTTTGCAGCCCGATGCGCAGTATTGGCTGGGCGAAAGCCTGTACCAGCGCCAGCGCTATCGCGACGCCGCCGAATCCTTCCTCGCGGTCTCGACCAAGCATGAACGCGCCGGCAAGGCGCCGGATTCATTGCTGCGTCTCGGCCAGTCGCTCGCCGCGCTCAATCAGAAGGAAGCCGCCTGCGCGACTTTGAGCGAAGTCGGCCGTAAATATCCGAAAGCATCGTCCAGCGTGAAGCGGGGTGTTGCGCAGGAAATCAAGCGTGCGAAATGCTGAGCGCCGGGGCATGATAGCTTCATGCCAACGCCTCAAGCTTTAAGCGTCAGCGCGGCGGAAGCCGATGCGCTTTTCTCCGATCTGACCGATGCCAAGACTTTGGTGCTCGCCGTGTCCGGCGGGCCGGATTCGACGGCGTTGATGGTGCTGGCAGTGCGCTGGGCGAAGTCGCTCAAGCGCGCGCCGGTGTTGACCGCCGTCACCATCGACCACGGACTGCGCAAAGAATCGAAACGCGAAGCGCTCGATGTCGCGCGGCTGGCGAAACAGCTCGGCATCGCGCACCGCATTTTGCGCTGGACCGGCAAGAAGCCGAAAACCGGATTGCCGCAGGCGGCGCGCATTGCGCGCTATCGTCTGCTTGGCGAAACCGCGCGAAAGCTAAGCGCCTCGCATGTGCTGACCGCGCATACGCGCGACGACCAGGCCGAGACGGTGCTCATCCGCCTGTTGCGCGGCAGCGGCCTGACGGGGGTGTCGGCGATGGCGCGAACGTCGCCACTAGCAGGCTGCGGCGGAATTTCACTCGTTCGCCCTTTGCTCGATATTCCGAAGGCGCGACTGATCGCCACACTGGAAGCGCAGAATATCCCGTTTGCCGACGATCCCAGCAACCGCGATGCGAAATTCACCCGCGCGCGCTTGCGCGGCCTGATGCCCCAATTGGCCGGCGAGGGGCTCGACGCCGGCCGTCTGGCGCTGCTGGCACGGCGGCTGGGCCGGGCGGAGGCGGCGCTGGCGGCAATGAGCGCAGACGCTGAGGACAGGCTGAGCGTTAAATCCAGGCCGGGGACTGTGGCCTTCGACCGCGCAGAATACGGCTCAATGCCTGACGAAATCGGCCTGCGCCTGCTGGGCCGGGCGATTTCTGCCCTTGGCAATGAGGGCCCTGTGGAATTGGCCAAGCTGGAAGCCCTGAAAACCGCCCTCGATGCTGCCGAAAATACCGGCAAAACCTTCCGTCGTAGCCTCGCCGGCGCCATTGTGACGCTGACCGGCGGCGAAAGTGGCGGTAAAATCGTGATCGAACGGGCGCCGGCGCGCCGCGCTACCCGGCCAAAAGCCTTAACCAAAGCCCGACGGTCCCGCGCCAGGCGCGCGAAAACGCGCTAGAATATCTGGGATTCGAGCCCTTTCCATGCGGGCTTGCGGTGCCTACATTGGCTTCGGGATGAACGACTAAGACCCCGAGCTAATCGGCAAATCACGCGAACAGACAAGGGCCGCTGGCGCCATGCGCGCCGCGGAGTAGGAACGCTCCATGAATGCCAATCTGCGCAATTTCGCCCTTTGGGTGATTATCGTACTGCTGCTGCTTGCTCTGTTCACGCTGTTTCAGAACCCGAGCCAGCGCACCGCCGCGCAGGACATTTCTTTCTCGCAACTGCTGTCGGAAGTCGATGCCGGCCGCGTCCGCGACGTCTTGATCCAGGGGCCGGAAATCCACGGCACCTTCGCCAACGGCACCGCGTTCCAGACCTATGCGCCGAACGATCCGGGCCTGGTGCAGAAACTCTACAACAAGGGCGTCGCGATCACCGCGCGGCCGCTGACCGACAACGTACCGTGGTTCGTGTCGCTGCTGGTGTCGTGGCTGCCGTTCATCGCACTGATCGGCGTCTGGGTGTTTCTGTCGCGGCAGATGCAGGGCGGCGCCGGCAAGGCGATGGGCTTCGGCAAATCGCGCGCCAAGCTTTTGACCGAGTCGCATGGCCGCGTGACGTTTGACGATGTCGCCGGTGTCGACGAGGCCAAGCAGGACCTCACCGAGATCGTCGAATTCCTGCGCGACCCGGGCAAATTCCAGCGCCTCGGCGGCCGCATCCCGCGCGGCGTGCTGCTGGTCGGCCCTCCGGGCACCGGCAAGACCCTGATCGCGCGCGCGGTCGCGGGTGAAGCCAACGTGCCGTTCTTCACCATCTCCGGTTCGGACTTCGTCGAAATGTTCGTCGGCGTCGGTGCCTCGCGCGTGCGTGACATGTTCGAGCAGGCCAAGAAGAACGCGCCTTGCATCATCTTCATCGACGAAATCGATGCTGTCGGCCGTCATCGTGGCGCCGGCATGGGCGGCGGTAATGACGAACGCGAGCAGACGCTCAACCAGTTGCTGGTCGAGATGGATGGCTTTGAAGCCAACGAAGGCATCATCCTGATCGCCGCCACCAACCGTCCCGACGTGCTCGATCCGGCGCTGCTGCGTCCGGGCCGTTTCGATCGTCAGGTCGTGGTGCCGAACCCGGATGTCGTCGGCCGCGAAAACATTCTGAAGGTCCACGTCAAGAAGGTGCCGTTGGCGCCGGACGTCAACCTCAAGACCATCGCACGCGGCACGCCGGGCTTCTCCGGCGCCGATCTCGCCAACCTCGTCAATGAAGCCGCCCTGATGGCCGCGCGCCGCAACAAGCGCATGGTCATGCAGGCCGAGTTCGAAGACGCCAAGGACAAGGTGATGATGGGCGCCGAGCGCAAGTCGCTGGTGATGACCGACGAAGAAAAGATGCTAACCGCCTATCACGAAGGTGGCCACGCTTTGGTCGCGCTCAACGTCAAGGCGACCGATCCGGTGCACAAGGCGACCATCATCCCGCGCGGCCGTGCCCTCGGCATGGTCATGCAGTTGCCGGAGCGCGACAAGCTGTCGATGTCGCTCGAGCAGATGACCTCGCGTCTCGCCATCATCATGGCCGGCCGCGTCGCCGAAGAACTCGTGTTCGGCAAGGAGAAGGTCACGTCGGGCGCCGCGTCGGACATCGAGCAGGGCACCAAGCTCGCCCGCATGATGGTGACGCGTTGGGGCTTGTCGGACTCGCTCGGTCCGGTGGCCTATGGCGACAACGGCGACGAAGTGTTCCTCGGCTATCAGGTGTCGCGCCAGCAGAACGTTTCGGAAGAGACCAACCGCAAGATCGACTCGGAAATTCGCAAGCTGGTTGAAGCCGGCCTCGAAGAAGCCCGCGTCATTCTCACCGAAAAGCGCGCCGATCTCGAAGTGCTGGCCCGCGGCCTGCTGGAATTCGAAACGCTGACCGGCGACGAGATCAAGGATCTCATCAACGGCATTCGTCCGAATCGCGAAGTGGTGATCGAGCCGGTGACGCCGCGTTCGTCCGCCGTGCCGCCGGCCGGCAAGCAGCGCAAGAATCCCGACGCGCCGACCGGCGATGTCGCGCCGGCCCCGCAGGGCTAAAGCGCCTCGCAACGACTTAAAACGCCCGCCGCATGGCGGGCGTTTGTTTTTGTGGCTTCCCCATCTGCCGTGGCTGAGTTAAGCGAACCTATCTCCGTCATCCTGAGGTGCGAGTGTGTTTTTACACGCGAGCCTCGAAGGAAGGACGGCCATCGGATTTGCGGGCCATCGCCCTTCGCGGCCCGGCTGCGCCGGGCACTTCAGGGTGACGGATTTTTGGACGGTCATGGATAGCGAAATCGAAAAGCCATCCGCGCCGCGCTGGACCTTCGCCGCGTTTCGCGAGGGCGCCGTGGCGGCGCTGCCGATCCTGCCGGGGCTTGCCGCTTTCGCCATGGCCTACGGCATTGTGGCGTCGCGCAAGGGCCTTTCATTGGCCGATGCGCTGCTGATGACCGGCACGGTCTATGCCGGATTGACGCAAATGGTCGTCCTGGAAACCTGGCCGTCTGAAATTACGCTTTCGGCGGGCATCGGCATCGTCGCCATCACGCTGCTCGTCAATCTGCGCTACGTGCTGATCGGCACAACTTTGCGGCCGTTGCTGCATACGTCGCCGGCCTACAAGGTCTATCCGGCGCTCTATCTGCTCGGCGAACCGAACTGGCTCTTGTCCCTGCGCTATCATGCCAATGGCGGGCGCGATCCGAACTTTCTCGTTGGCACCTGCGCGATGATGTACGTCGTCTGGGTGAGTGCGACGATCCCGGGTTTTTGGCTCGCCGCCGCCGCCGGCGACCCGCGCCGTTTCGGCCTCGATATGGTGGTGCCGGCCTTCTTCGTCGCCATGCTGGTGCCGATGTGGAAAGGACCGCGGCGCTCGCTGAGCTGGCTTGTCGGCGGCGCGGCAGCGGTCGCGGTTTATACTTTGTTCGGCGGCTACTGGTATGTCGTCGCCGGCGCCTTGGCCGGCTGCATCGCCGGAGCTTTCACCGATGATTGAAAGCGATCCCGTTGGTTTCATCTCTCTGCTGGCGGCCATGAGCGCCGCCGTTTACCTCACGCGTGCCGGCGGCTACTGGCTGATCGGCCGTGTCACTATCGGGCCGCGGCTACGGCGTATGTTGAACGCGCTGCCCGGCGCGGTGATCGCGGCGACCATCGCGCCGATCCTGGTGCAGGGCGGTTTGCGCGCGGTGCTGGCGATGGGCGCCGCGGCACTGACGATGTATCTGTGGCGCAAGGATTTCGCAGCCGTGGCGGCGGGCGCGGCGGCGGCGGCTGGGGCTTTTGCATTGGGACTGTGAATGGTGAATGCTTGGCGCCCATGCCGTTGCAGAACCGGGTCACCCCCTTTGGCGAACTGACAATCTCATCCGCCCGCGGATTGCTGATGGGCAATCGCGGTGGCCGGCTGCACAATGCGCGACGTCAATTAGGCGCGCGGCGCTGGGCGTTGAAGCAGTGGATCTGCTGCAAGCTCGACTTCAACGATCGCCATCGCAAGGTCTGGGGCGACAGCTATACGGAACTGTTCTTTCTCGACGAAGCGACGGCTTCGGCCGCCGGCCACCGGCCGTGCTTCGAATGCCGGTGCAAGGATGCGCAGGCCTTCGCCGCGCTCTTTGCCGGCGTGCACAAGGCGCCGGAAATGGATGCCGTGCTGCATGGCGAGCGGCTCGACGGCAAAGCCAAGCGGCTGCACCGGAGAAACCTTGATGAACTGCCGGACGGCGCGATGATCGCGCTCGACAATGCGGCCTTCGCCGTGCGCGGCGAAAAGCTGCTGCGCTGGTCGCCTTCGGGATATGACGACAGCCGCGTCCGCCCGCGCGCGGGCGAGGCCGAGGTGCTGACGCCGCCGTCCATCGTCGCCGTGCTGGCGAAAGGCTATTCGCCGATGTGGCATCCAAGCGCCGGGGCGGGCGCTTAGGCCGGATCAATCGGCGTCACTGCGGGCGCCGCCGGCACGCGGCGCGCCCACAGGAAATAGACGATGGCGCCCATGCAGAGCTGGATGGCGACAATCATTGCAACGCAAGCCGGCCAGCCGCCGAAGATCCATGCAATGCCGCCGAGCGCCGCGCCGAAACTGCCGCCGATATAGAAGCTCGTCACGTAAAGCCCGACTGCCGACGACCGCCCGGCCTTGGCGGTGATGGTGACGTAGCCGGTGGAAATGGCCTGGCAGATCAGGCCGCAGGCGGCCGACAAGGTCAGGCCGAACACGATCAGCCAGAGCGGGCCTGACAGCGTCAACAGCACGCCGAACACCCAGACGCCGATCACCGGGATCATGAAGCGCCGCCGGCCGAAACGTCCGACCGCCCAGCCGGCCATCGGCGCCAGCCCGGAGCCGACGAGATAGACGATGAAGATCGCGCCTAGCCACGTCGCCGACAGATTGTACGGCGCGGCCGCGAGGCGGAAGTTGATGTAAGTAAAAGTCGAAACGAAGCAGAACAGCACACCGAAGCCTACCGCGTAGGTCGCGCGCAATTGCTTGTTGCGGAAGTGCTGCAACATCTGTTTGCCAGAAGCGATCAGGCCTTCGGAGCGCACGAATTTGCGTTCGCGCGGCAGCAGCATCATGACGGCGATGCCGCCGGCCAAAGTCATCAGCGCGATGCAGATCATCGCGCCGCGCCAGCCAATCATGTCGGATAGAACGCCAGTGAGGAAACGGCCGGAGAAGCCGCCGATGCTGGCGCCCGACGTATAGACGCCGGCGGCGGCGGTCGCCTCATGCGCTTCCCACTCGTCGCCGATATAGGCAATGGTGACGGCAAAAACCGGCGGCATCACCAGCCCCTGCACGAAACGCCAGACAATCAGCTCGTGCAGGTTCGAGGCGAAGGCGCACATGAGTGTCGGGATGCCGAGCAGCAGCATCGCTGTCACGATCACGCGCTTGCGGCCGAGGACGTCGGCGACGGTGCCGGTGAACGGCGCGGTCAGCGCGACGGCCAGGGTACTGGCGGTCATGATGTTGGCGATCTCGGCGGCGCCGGCGCCGAATTCGGTCGCCAGCAGCGGCAGGATCGCTTGCGGCGAATACAGATTGATAAAGGTGCAATAACCCGCCAGCCCGACCGCCCACTGGCGCGCACTCAGTCCAAAGCGGGGCGAGGAACTCATCTTGAAAATCCGGCGGGCAACGGAAACATCAAGCCAAGCTATGCATTGATTTTGCCCCATGCGCCAAGCGGAAAGGCCGTGGGGCTGCGGGCCGCTTTGCGCATGGCTTACAGCCGCAACGCCGCCCTGCTGCGCCGCAGGGTCTCCTCCGGCGTGCCGGAAGCATCGACTTCGGCCCATTCAAGCAAGCCTAGATCATAGTGCTGCTGGGCGCGCGCGACAGCGGCATCGGCGTCGGAGGCGTCAGCCTTGCGGGCGCCGACGCGGGCGACACGGGTATCGATATCGGCGGTGAGGAACAGGCCGTGAAAGGCGCCGGGTGCTATATCCGCGATGGCTTCAGCGATCATTTGGCGCTCGGCGCGTTTGGCGAAGACGGCGTCGACGATCGCCGAATGGCCGGCGGCGAGAACGCGGCGCGCCTGGTTGGCCAGCGCGGCATAGACCTGTGCCGTGACCTCCGGCGTATAGGCGGAGGCGGGCAGGCGGTTTGTCTCCGCGACCTTGAACAAGGTCTTGCGCATGACATCGCTGCGCAACAGCACAGCACCCGGCAGCGGCATAATATGCGCCGCGAGGCCGCGCGCCAGCACGGATTTACCGGTGCCGGACAGGCCACCGACCGCGATCAGCATCGGCTTGGGCGGCGAGAGCAGGCGCTGCGCCAGCGCGAAATAATCGCGTGCGCTCTTCTCCATGGTGGCGTCGCGCTGCGGCCGCGCGGCGGTGACCTTGGCGCGGATCGCGGCGCGCAGCGACATCAGCAGCGGCAGCGCGGCCAGCGCATTGAGGTTGCTGTCGCGGTTCGTCGCGGCGAGATAGCGGTTGAGCACGGCGTCGGCGGCGGCTGCGAGATCGCGCTCGATCAGATCCATCAGCAGGAAAGCAAGATCGTAGAACACGTCGATGGTGGCCAACTTCGGATTGAATTCGATGGCGTCGAACAAAACCGGCGCGCCGTCGATCAGCACGATATTGCCAAGGTGCAGGTCGCCATGGCAGCGCCGCACGAAACCGTCTTTCTCACGCGCGATAAGCAGCGGACGCAAACGCGCCAGCGCATCGCGGCTGGCGGCGGTGAGGGCATCCACGTCCTTGGCGGCGAATAATTCCGACGCGGCGCGCAATTCGCCGTCATTCTGTTCGATAATTTCGGCCAGGGTATCGGCAAAGCCGGCATCCTCGACCACCGGCACGGCCTCGTGCGCCTTGGCCACGGCGCGGCCGAGCGCATCGGCCAGCACCAGATCGATCCGGCCGGCCGCCGCGAGATGGTCGAAACCCTGCGTTTCATCGAAGCGCGCCATCTCGACCGCGTATTCGACCGGCTCGCCTTTACCGCTGAAAGCGAGCCTGCCGTCAGCCCCGCGGGTAATCGCCACCACGCCGCGATAAATCTCCGGCGCATACAGCCGGTTGACCTCGATTTCGGCCTCGCAGGCGGCCTTGCGCTTCTCCAGAGTCGAATAATCGAGAAAGGGAAAGCGCACCGCGCGCTTGATCTTGAGGACGCGATCGGGAGTCAGAAAGACGCTCGCCGCATGGGTGTCGATGCGCTTGACCTTTGCGCCGTCATAAGTCGCCGGATCGGCCAGGAAATCGATGACGGGCTGCTGCTCGGTAGGGTTCATTTTCTGATTCAGATCAATGCGTTGCGGCGGCAGTTTGGCGACAAACAAACAATAGACCGAGGAGGATCCCCCGTGACAACCCTACCGCATAGCTTCAAGCGCATCAGGCTCAATCTGGCGCGGTCCAAGGAGTTCCCTAACGGATCGGCCAAACACGGCTACGAATTCGTCGCACCGCTCGATGCGAATAGCCATATCGACGCCGGTCTCTGGAAAACCGAACGCGCGCATTGCCGCGTGCGGCGCTTCTGGGAGGGCGAGGACGATCAGGTGGGTTTCGTGGTGCACAAGGCCGGCGGTCCCGAGCACGCGCGCTGGGTGTTCGACTATGACCAGAGCGCCGAGGATGACGACGAGAGCGGCTACCGCTTCGGCGCCCATGCGTTCAAGACCGGCGAATTCGTCTCGATCCGTGACGAAGACGGCGACATGCACACGTTCGTCGTCGCTTCGGTCGAAGCGGCGACCTGAAAAGAAAAACGGCGCCCCGTTGGGGCGCCGTTTTGCTATTCAATCGCTCGTAGTGCTCAGGCCGCCGCCGCCTTCGGCTGCACTTCGGCGGTGTAGTCTTCCATCAACTGCTTGGTGATGGCGCCGGGCGTGAACTTCCAGTCCTTGATTTCCGACACAGCGGTGACTTCCGCCGCCGATCCGGTGATGAAGCATTCGCCGAGCGAATTGAGTTCGTCGGGCATAATGCGGCGCTCGATCACTTCGATGCCGCGCTTCTTGGCCAGAGCGATGACGGTCTGCCGGGTCAGGCCGTCGAGGAAGCAGTCGGCCATCGGCGTGTGGATCTTGCCGTCCTGGACGAAGAAGATATTGGCGCCGGTGCACTCGGCGACGCGGCCTTCCCAGTCCAGCATCATGGCGTCGGCATAGCCTTTGCGCTCGGCCGCGTGCTTGGAGATGGTGCAGATCATGTACAGGCCGGCGGCCTTGGCGCGGCACGGCGCGGTGCGCGGATCGGGCCGGCGATAGTCGGCCAGATCGAGCCTGATGCCCTTGAGGCGCTGTTCCGGATCGAAATAGCTCGGCCATTCCCACGAGGCGATGGCGAGGTGGATTTTGTTGTTCTGCGCCGACACGCCCATCATTTCCGAACCGCGCCAGGCGATCGGGCGGACGTAGGCCTCTTTGCGGCCGTTCTTGTCGACCACCAGCCGCTTGGCGGCGTCGATTTCGGCGACCGAGAAGGGAATCTCGAAGTCCAGGATATTGGCCGATCGCTTCAAGCGTTCCGAATGTTCGGTGGACTTGAATATCTGGCCGCCATAGGCCCGCTCTCCCTCGAACACCGCGCTGGCGTAATGCAGGCCGTGGCTGAGCACATGCAGGTTGGCGTCGGCCCAGGGAACCAGCTTGCCGTCGTACCAGATGACGCCCTCAAGCCGGTCGTAGGATTGCGCAGCCATGGTCTCCTCCTTGAACTCTCATGAAGCGGCAGGTCTTGTCGACGCTGTCCTTGTCTGCCGCTGTGATGGCGCATTTTACGCGCTAATTCCAACACTTTGCGTCGCCGGGCAAGTCCCGGTAATAAGTCCGGGTATGAGAGGCGTTCGTCAGCGGCCCGGTCCAAGGGGTCGCTTCGGAGCGGCCCGATGATGCCGTCAGGAACGATCATTACGTCCGCCGACGACTTTTTGTAACATAAAACCAAAATATGTCAACATGGCTGACATAAATTCCGGCACCAAGATTTCCGCCTCCGCCATCGGGGATGGGACCGCCGTGCCCGGTGCGGCCGAGGGCGGCACGGATGCGGCCTGGGACATCATCGAGCTATTGTTCTTCGCCTACCGGGATTTCGTCGGCGATCCCGACGAGGTGCTGCTGAAATACGCTTTTGGCCGCGCCCATCACCGCGTGCTGCATTTCGTCAACCGCAATCCGGGCATGAAGGTCGCTGACCTTCTCGACATCCTCAACATCACCAAGCAGTCGCTCGGCCGCGTGCTCAAGCAACTCATCGACCAGGGCTTCATCGTGCAGAAGGAAGGCGAGCAGGACCGCCGCCAGCGGCTGCTTTACGCGACGCCGAAGGGCGAGGCGCTGTCGCTCAAGCTCGCGGCCTTGCAGACCGAACGCATTAACCGCGCCTTCGGCGAACTCGGCCCCGGCGCGCACGAGGCGGCGCGGCGTTTTCTCACTGCGATGATCGACGGTGACAACCGCGAAGGCGTACTGCGGCAGATCGCGCGCGCCGACCGCGCCAAAGTGCGGTGAGAGCGATGGGTAGCGCGCATCGACACATAAGCCGTTCGTCCCCGCGAAAGCGGGAGCCCGGTGTTTCATTGATCGCGCGCGCCATTTTTATCCCTGGGTCCCCGCTTTCGCGGGGACGAACGGGAGGGTGAACGATGCCCCAGCCCGTGAAGCTCACTGATGACGCGCCACATCTTCTGGTGGTCGACGATGACCGCCGCATCCGCGATCTGTTGTCGCGCTTTCTGGCCGGCGAAGGCTACCGCGTCACCACCGCCGACAACGCCAGGGATGCGCGCGCCAAGCTGACCGGCCTGAGTTTCGATCTTCTGGTGCTCGACGTGATGATGCCGGGCGAAACCGGCTTCGAACTGGCCAAGTCGATCCGCAATGGCTCCAGCGTGCCCATTCTCATGCTGACCGCGCGCGACGGCGCCGAGGCCCGCATCGAGGGACTAGCGCTCGGCGCCGACGATTATCTGTCGAAGCCGTTCGAGCCGCGCGAATTGTCGCTGCGCATCGCCAATATTCTCAAGCGTACCCAGCCGGCGGCGGCACCGCCGGTCGAGTCGGTGCGCTTCGGGCCCTTCGTCTATCATCTGGCGCGCGGCGAATTGCGCAAGGGCGAGGACATCATTCGCCTCACCGATCGCGAGCGCGAGATGTTGCGCATTCTCACCGCGACGCCGGGCGAAACCGTGTCGCGCATGGCGCTGGCCGGCAATGGCGACCAGGTCAGCGAGCGCGCCGTCGACGTGCAGGTCAACAGGCTGCGCCGCAAGATCGAGGCCAATCCGGCCAATCCGCTGTTCGTGCAGACCGTGCGCGGCATCGGTTACCGGCTGGTGAGCGCCACATGACCAGCCTCGACATCGCCACCAACATGCGCAGCGTCATCGCCCGGCTGCGCGCGTTTTGGCTGTGGTACGACGCCATTCCGCCGATCCGCCGCATCCACGAACAACTCGCTCGTGTCCGTGACGGCTGGCGGCGCATCAGCCGCTGGCTCAACAGCGTGATGCCGAAGGGCCTTTATGCCCGCGCGCTTTTGATTATCATTCTGCCGATGGTGATCCTGCAATCGGTGATCGCCTTCGTCTTTATGGAGCGGCACTGGAACGTCGTCACCCAGCGCCTGTCGGCCGGCGTGGTGCAGGACATTGCCGCGCTGATCGACGTCTATCGCGCCTATCCGCAGGACAAGGATCAAACGCTGGTGCGCACCATTGCGCAGCAGCGGCTCGGCCTGGTGGTCGATTTTCTGCCGAGCAGCGAAATGCCGCCGCCGGGACCGAAGCCGTTCTTTTCGCTCTTGGATCAGACCTTGTCGGAGCAATTGCGCAAGCAGATTGCGCGGCCGTACTGGATCGACACGGTCGGCAAGTCGGCCTTGGTCGAAATCCGCATCCAGCTCGACAACAACGTCATGCGCATTTATGCGCGGCGCAATGCGGCCTATGCATCGAATTCGGAGATCTTCCTGCTATGGATGGTCGGTACCTCCGCGGTGCTGCTGTTCGTCGCCATCATCTTCCTGCGCAACCAGATCAAGCCGATCCTGAAACTGGCCGACGCCGCCGAAGCTTTCGGCAAGGGCCGCGACGCGCCGAATTTCCGGCCGCGCGGCGCCCGCGAGGTGCGGCGCGCGGCACAGGCCTTCATCGAGATGAAGACGCGCGTCGAGCGCGCCATCGAGCAGCGGACCACGATGCTGGCCGGCGTGTCGCACGATTTGCGCACGGTGTTGACGCGCTTCAAATTGGAACTGGCGCTGATCGATGACAGTCCGGAAGTCGAGGCGATGAAGAAGGACATCGACGAGATGGCGCGCATGCTGGAAGCGTATCTCGCTTTCGCCCGCGGCGATCTCGGTGAAAGCGCCGAACCGACCGACATGGCGGCGTTCATCGACGAACTGCGCGACGATGCCGAGCGGCACGGCCACAGAGCGACGGTGTCGTTTCACGGCACGCCCGTCGTCACGGTGCGCCCCGCGGCATTCAAGCGCTGCGTCGGCAATCTGGTGTCGAACGCGGCGCATTATGCCTCGTCGATCGCCATTAGCGGCCACCGCGATCACCGCTATCTGACGATCACGGTTGACGATGACGGGCCGGGCATTCCGCCGGCGCAGCGCGAGGATGTGTTCAAGCCGTTTCTGCGGCTCGACGATGCGCGCAATCAGGACAAGGGCGGCACCGGCTTGGGCCTGGCGATTGCGCGCGACATCGCCCGCTCGCATGGCGGCGACATATCGCTCGGCGATTCACCGATGGGCGGCCTGAGGGCGGTTGTGAAGGTGCCGGTTTAGATTATTTTACGCCGCGTCAGCTTCCGTCGCGCCTTCGTCCACCGGCCGCCTTCTGCGCCGCGACCCGCGCATGAAGCGTGCTGGAATGCTGCACAGATCGCCGACGAAGCCGTCCCAGCGTTCGGCGCTGGACAGGCCGCGATCGAGGGCGGCCATCGCCGCATCGACGCCGTCTTCATCGTCGTCGAGCCAGGCATTGAGAACACGGCCGAACATCAAGGCTGCGCCTTGCGCGCGCAATGCGCCGCGCGGACCGGACGCACCGATGCCGGCGGCCTCTAGCATCCAGCTTTGCGACCGCACGGCCATGGCGTTGATCGCCAGCGCCAGGCCGGGATTGCGCCGCGCCGAGCGCATGATCGAGCGCACCGCTTCCTTGTAAGGCGCCAGCGCCTCGAGACGGCGCATCTCGACATCGAACAGCCGCTCGCGTGGCGGTTCTTCGTCCATGTCGGCGTCGCCGCCGTCGAGCACGATATTGTCGATGTCCTTGATATGGGCGCCGTAGATCGCCAGCGTCGAACCGAATTCGGCGCGCAGTGCGGATAGCTTGATGCCGGCGCGGCCGGCGACTTCGGCAAGGCCGATGTCCTCGAACGCGTGTTCTGCAAGCAGGTCCATCAGCGCGTCGGTGGCTTTGGCGCGGTCGGATGTGCCGCGCGATGGCGCGGCGGCAGGCGCCTTTCTTTCAGTATTTGCGGATTTCGATTTGCGGGCTGGCTTGCGGGCCATAGTGGCCTCCCTGGTTCGGTTCGGCTGACCTTCATGTAGGTCCGCAAAGACGACCGTTCTAGGGCAGGGGCCGCATGGCTAGCCGGCTAATTCGCGCGACCGGTTGGTCGCCGCCGCAATCGCCTTGGTCAACAGATCGTCAAAACCGGAAGGCGCCATCAGCACGGCCAGCGCCGCCGCCGTGGTACCGCCGGGCGAGGTGACGTTCTGCCGCAGCGTGGCGGCATCGAGATCGGAGCGGTGTAAAAGTTCGCCGGAACCGGCGACGGTTTCGCGCGCGAGGCGTCCGGCAAGATCGGCCGGCAGGCCAGCGGCGATGGCGGCCTTGGTCATCGCCTCGACCAGCAGGAACACATAGGCCGGCCCGGAGCCGGAGGTGGCGGTCACGGCGTCGATCAGGCTTTCATCCTTGACCCATTCGACCGTGCCTGTGGCGGCGAGCAGATCGGTGGTCAATTTACGCTGACGTGCCGAAACCTTGGCGTTCGGCACGGCGACGGTAATGCCGCGGCCGATGGCGGCCGGCGTGTTCGGCATGGCGCGGACGATGGCCGTGCCGGGCGGCAGGTTGGCTTCGAGAAAGCCAATAGTGCGCCCCGCCATGATCGACACCACAAGCGTCGATTTGCCGACATAAAGGCCGAGCGGCGGTACCGCTTCCGGCGCCATCTGCGGCTTGACCGCGATCATGATCGCAGTTGCCTCGGCTTTCGACTTCGGGCCGGGCTTGGGATTGAGCAACAGGCCGCGCTTGGCCAGAGCCTTGATCGGCTTGCCGGCCATAGGATCGAGAACGATGACGTTCTTCGGTTTAAGCCCGCGCGCCAGCCAGCCATCGAGCATGGCGCCGCCCATCTTGCCGGCGCCGAGCAGCAGCAGATGACCGGGAAAAGCGGCGAGAGTCTTTTGCGATTTAACGGGCTTCTTCATGGCGCGAGCTTATCACGCCTCGCCGGACGTCTCGAACATCGCCGCTTCGAGCGCTTCCTTGGCGGTCTTGCCGGCCCAGACGACGAACTGGAACGCGGTGAAGTAGCGCTCGCAGGTGTCGAGCGCGGTGCCGAGCAAGGCTTCGCACTGTTTGCCCGACGGTTCCTGTCCCGCCGGCAATTGCAGCGCGTGGCGATACATGACGATGCCTTCGGTCGGCCACAAATCGAAATGCCCGACCCACAGCCGTTCGTTGATCAGCGCGATCAAGGTGTGCACTTCGGCGCAGCGGCGCTCCGGAACCTTGAGGTCGAAGGCGCAGGCCAGATGCAGCGCCTCGATGTCGACCATCCAGGTATAGGACAGCTGATATTCGGCCCAGCGCCCGGAGACGAGAATGGTGATTTCGTCTTCGCTGGCGCGCTCGAACGACCAGTCATTGCCAGCGGCAAGACGCTCGACAATATCGAGCGGGTTGAAGCGGGGTTCGTCGGTGTAGGTCGTTAGGGACATGACGTCTCCGCTCGGCGAAAGTGTCTATGGGAAACGCACGGCACCGCACGTTATCGGGCGAGAAGCCGCCCGAACTGAACACGAACTACAATGTAACGCGGGGATACCTGTTGCCTTGACGGCGAGCACGAATCACAGAGCTATCTGACTATAACCTTCTCGATTCAGCCCGCCAGAGGCATTCTCGAGCCCCAATGAGCAGTGATTTGCCGACTCTAGGCAACCGGCCCGCATGGACTCTCCACAGCCAATGCTGCGTCACGATGACTCTTTTGGGGATAAGTCGCGTTCCGGAATCTGACGTGCGCGTTTGATTCCGGTTTGTTCTCGTCCCGCTATAGCGTTTTCGAGCGAAGTGGAAACCGGTTCGCGTGAAGAAAACGCGTCAAAACAAAAAGCTAGAGCCCCGTCTTTGATTCTATCAAAGACGGAAAGGCTCTAGCGCGGCGGCGGCAACTTCTCGCCGAGCGCGCGCCGCCACAGCCACGTTAAGCCTGTGCCGATGTCGGGCCGCTGCGAAAACCGCGTCGGCGGCAGCACCGGCGCGAAATCCGGACTCTGGCGCTGCGCCACCACGAAGTTGAAGGTGTAGCGCGGCTCCTGGCCCATGCGCAGGTCGGTGATGACGGCGCGGCCGTCCTGTTCGCTCATCTTGAAAAAGCCGCGGCTGAAACGCGCAATGTTGCCGACAAAGGGATTGCCGCGCAGTTGCGTATATAATGCCTCGCCGCGCGGGAAGCTGTCGAAGGCGATCGTGCGGTCGCGGTCGAGCAGCGACGTGAAGCCTTCGAGATAACCTTGTGGCGTGACCGCCACCACGCGCCACAGCAACGTGTTAGATGCCGTCGGCGTCACCAGCAGATGTTCGACCTGATACCCTTGCGCGCGCAAGCTCTCTTGCGCGACCGATGTCGCGTATTGCTGCGCCAGCGCGCTCCAGCAAAGATACGCCGTGCTGAGCACAAGACCGGCGGCATTCCAGCGCCAGCCGCGCTTATTGCGCAGGCTCAGTGCGACGGCGATGCCGATCAGCAGCGGCAGCGTGTACAACGGATCGATGATGAACATGCTGCCGAGCCCGAACGGCGTATCGGTGAAAGGCAGGCCGAGCTGCGTGCCGTACACCGTGGTCCAGTCGAGCAGCGCGTGTGTCACCAGCGCCAGCCATACCGTCAGCCACCACCACCGGAACTGTTTCATTTCGCGCGCGGCGAAAGCAACCACCGCCGCGATCGGCAATGACGCCACGCTTTGCCAGAACAGCGCGTGGCTGGCGGCGCGGTGATAGATCATGTTGCTGATTGGGTCGCCGTGATCGTGAAACGAGTCGAGATCGGGCAACGTGCCGGCCAGCGCGCCGATCAGCGCGGCCTTCCACGGCCTGGTGCGCCGTCCCATGACGGCGACGCCAATAGCGGCGCCGAGGGCTGCTTGTGACAGTGAATCCAATAACCGCGCTCCTGTTTGACGGCGCGATGTGCGGTGCTGCGCCTAGTCGAACAGCGACGACACCGACTCTTCATGCGCGGTGCGCGCCACCGCTTCGCCGATCAGCGACGCGATCGGCAGCACCCGGATGTTCGCCGCGCCGCGCACTTCGGCGGTCGGCTGGATCGAATCGGTGATGACCAGTTCCTTGAGCCGCGACTTCGCAATGCGCGCGACCGCGCCGCCGGACAAAACGCCGTGGCTGATATAGGCGGAGACCGCCTTAGCGCCGTTCTTTAACAGCGCGTCGGCGGCGTTCACCAGCGTGCCGCCCGAGTCGACGATGTCATCGACCAGAATACAGGTATAGCCCTCGACTTCGCCGATGACGTTCATCACTTCGGATTCGCCGGCACGCTCGCGGCGCTTATCGATGATGGCCAGCGGCGCATTGATACGCTTGGCCAGGCCGCGCGCGCGCACCACGCCGCCGACGTCGGGCGACACCACCATGACGTTGTCGAGTTGGAAGTTTTCCTTGATGTCGCGCACCATGACCGGCGAGGCGTACAGGTTGTCGGTCGGAATATCGAAAAAGCCCTGGATCTGCCCGGCATGCAGGTCGAGCGTCATGACGCGGTTGGCGCCGGCATGCGTGATCAGGTTGGCGACAAGCTTGGCCGAGATTGGGGTGCGCGGGCCGGGTTTCCGGTCCTGCCGCGAATAGCCGAAATAGGGGATCACCGCGGTGATGCGGCGCGCCGACGAGCGGCGCAGTGCGTCGATGATGATCAGCAATTCCATCAGGTGGTCGTTGGCCGGAAATGAGGTCGACTGGATGACGAAACAGTCGGCGCCGCGCACGTTTTCCTGGATTTCGACGAAAACCTCCATGTCGGCAAAGCGCCGCACCACCGCTTTGGTCAGCGGGGTCTTGAGGTAGTCGCCGATCTGCTGGGCCAGGTCTGGGTTGGAGTTGCCGGCGACCAGCTTGATCGCACCGTTTTTGCCCGACATCCAGACGCCCTCGTGAACAGGAGCCGGGTCATATCAAGGCGCGGGGGGCGCGGCAATATGGCTCCAATTTCTGTCCCGCTCCTTTTCGAGGCAGCGTGAACAACCGGTGATTTTAAAGGCTCGCCTGGATTGTTTTTCGCTGGTTTTCCGGTCGCTGTGGCGGCATCGGCACATCGTCCGCGTCCGGGGCGAGCTGAGACGGTGCCGGGTCGACATTAGGCCGGAAGATGCGGAAAATCCCCGCCGCCTCGGGCGAAGTGTCGAAGCCGCCAATCAGCACCACCGGGGTCACGGCGGGCGCCGCGGCGACCGGCACGGCGTCCGCCGAGGTCAGGAACGCTGCGAGCTGCTCCATGCTGGAGCTGGCGATCCGGCGCAGCATGGCGTCATCGGCCACGTTCCAGGCATCGCCGGCATCTCTGCCGGACCTTTTGGCGACTTCCTCGCCGTTGATGCGCAACACGCGTTGCTCGTCGCGGTCGAACACATCCCAGACCCAGGAAATTGTGGTGCGGTCCGACGTTCGCTCTTTGGCGACCTTGGCGGCGAGGTAGCCGCGCACCCGGTAGGCCGAAGTCGCCTCGCGCGACAAGACGGCGAGGCGGCGTTGCTGCGCTTCGTCGTTGAGATTGCGCACGAGGGTATTGAACTGGCCCTGCGGCGGTCCGTCGATGGATTCAAAGGCGACGGTGGCGCCGCGCGGTTGCAGCCCGGCAACGCCGGACTTGCCGTCATGGGTGCAGCCAGCCAACGCAAAGGCGAGCGCAACGACCAACGCAGCGGACCGCCAACCCAACTGCATCACACCCCCGCGGCCGTTCTTGACGCCGTCCCCATCGGCCGGGGCGAAGTTAGCGGCTGGAGTATGGTTAAGTAAAGCTTAACAGGTAAGCAGCCACCGTCTCATTGCACAAATGGTTACCGGCCGAGCGCGATCGCGTTGATATGGCGGCCATAATCCGGCTCATTCAAATGCGTCGAGCGGCGGAAACTGTAGAACCGCCCCGGCTCGGCATAGGTGCACAGGCCGAGATCCTCGTAATTTACAACGCCGGCCTGCTGAACGCGCGCGGCGATATAGCCGTTGAGATCGAACATCGCGTGGTTGGTGCGATCCGCATCCTTGAAGAAGCGGGCATTGTCGGCATCCGCGGCAAGAAAACGTTCGACGAATTCGGCGCCGACTTCGTAATTCGGCTGGCTGATGGTGGGCCCCAGCGCCACGGTGATATTGGCGCGATCGGCGCCGAGCTTTTCCATTGCCGTCAAGGTCGCGTCGATCACGCCGGTGAACGCACCGCGCCAGCCGGCGTGGGCGGCGCCGATGACGCGGGCCTTGCCATCGGCAAACAGCAGCGGCCCGCAGTCGGCGGTCGAGACGCCGATGGCCAGGCCCGGCTCGCGCGTCACCACGGCATCGGCGCGCGGCCGCGTTTCTGCGGTCCACGGCGTATCCGCGATGACGACGTCAGGCGAATGAATCTGGTACGGCGTCAGAAACCGTTCCGGCGCAACGCCGAGCGCCAGCGCCATGCGAGCGCGGTTTTCCGCGACATGATCGGGCGCGTCTTTCGAGCCGACGCCGCCATTGAGCGAGTCATAGACACCCTGCGACACGCCGCCGCTGCGGGTGAAGAAGGCGTGGCGAATGTCCGGCAGGACGGCGAGGGAAGCGGATTGCAGCAAATTCTTATCCATCCAACAAAGGGCGGACCGGGTGATCTGGATCAATGAAACGGGCCCGGCTCCGGAGTCTGATAAAGTATAGGGCACCTCGAAAAATAGCATGCCCCTCGGCCCCGTGCGAGTCTGCTGCCCTGACGGCATGATTCTAGGAGACTGACGATGGGGCAGCTCGGATTTTTCGATGCGGATAATCGGCTGGCGGCACTATCGGCGAAAGGCGATCCG
>CAMBQQ010000016.1 GCA_945870035.1 Rhizobium sp. Q54
GCCGCCCGCACCTTCGGCGTCGTCGTTGCTTGGCTGTGAAGTTGGATCAACATGCCCGAACCCCGCTTCGAATGTCCCTCAGGATCGATCTTGCCATGAAAAAAGCAGAGCGACGAGGGTCTATGTGATCATCCGGGATGGAACATTTATCGAAACGATTCCAGATATTGCCCGGCTTCGCGCGCGAGAAGCGCGAAGGCTCGCAGTATTGGAAGTTGAATTTGAAGCCTTGAGGCACCTTCAAAAAATTCAGTACCTCCACAGATCGCGCCAATACCGTTAATCCCCGTCCGGTCGGCCCGATTGTGGTCGAATTTGTTCGCTAACAGACGGTTACGGCTAAACCAAGACAAAAATGCTTGAAATTCCGTCCGGCAGGGGATAGGTACCGGATGTTCTCAGGACATTGTGCCACCTAAAGGAGTGACGAGCCGATGGCCCGTGTCACCGTAGAAGATTGCATCGACAAGGTTGAAAACCGCTTCGATCTCGTGCTGCTGGCGAGCCACCGGGCGCGCATGATTTCGTCGGGTGCGCAGATCACCATCGACCGCGATAACGACAAGAATCCGGTCGTGTCGCTGCGCGAAATCGCGGAAACCACCGTGTCGCCGGGCGATCTCAAGGAAGACCTGATCCACTCCCTCCAGAAATACGTCGAGGTCGATGAGCCGGAACCGGAAGTGCCGCTGATCGGCGCCGGCGGTGCCGATTCGGACGACGCGGAAGTCGTCACCTCCGACCGCATGACCGAAGAAGAACTGCTCAAGGGCCTCGAAGGCCTGGCGCCGCCGGAAGAAGTGCCGGAAGAGGACGCCGAATAGGCGCGACGGGCCGGCAAAGCCGGCCGCATAAATTTGAGATAAAGGCCTGGCATCTCGCCGGGCCTTTTTTGTGCCTGGCGCTTTTTATTAAGCAGAGCGGTAACCCCTTGCGACCATGTTAGATTGACGTGATATCTAATGGCGGTCGCGGCGCGGATGCCGGTTTGGCCGTTTTCGGATTTGAGGCAGTTCCGACATGATGCGCACGCGCCCTGATTTACCGCGCATGCAGAAGCAGGCCCTGACCCGGGCGCCGCTCGAACGGCCTGTCAACGGATCCTTGCAAGCCTCTGAAAAGCCTGCTCAATCTACGCAGGCCCGCAAGCCGCAAATGATGCGGCAATACGATTTGATCGAGCGGGTGAAAGCCTACAACCCGAACACCAACGAGGCGTTGCTCAACCGCGCTTATGTCTACGCCATGAAGGCCCATGGCGACCAAAGGCGCGCTTCGGGCGATCCGTATTTTTCGCACCCGATCGAAGTCGCGGCGATCCTGACCGACCTCAAACTGGACGACTCGACGATCGCTGCGGCGCTTTTGCATGACACCATTGAGGACACCGCGGCCACGCGCGCCGAGATCGACCAGCTTTTCGGTCCCGATATCGGCGTCCTGGTCGAAGGCCTGACCAAGCTGAAAAAGCTCGATCTGGTCACCAAGGAAGCCAAGCAGGCCGAGAACCTGCGCAAGCTGTTGCTGGCCATCGCCGACGACGTCCGTGTCCTTCTGGTCAAGCTCGCCGACCGTCTGCACAACATGCGCACCATCGACTACATGCCGCGCGAATCGCGCAAGCGCACCGCCGAGGAGACGCTGGAAATCTATGCGCCGCTCGCCGGCCGCATGGGCATGCACGAGATGCGTGAGGAGTTGGACAATCTAGCGTTCCGGGAACTGTACCCGGAGGCCTATCAGGTCGTGACGTCCCGATTGGCCGCGCTGGCCGACCGCAACGTCCAGCTGATCGCCGAGATCGAGCAGCAATTGACCAAGAAGCTCGCCGACCGCGGCATCGAGGCGCGGGTCACCGGCCGCGCCAAGCGCGCCTATTCGATCTGGCGCAAGATGGAGCGCAAGTCGGTCGGTTTCGAACAGCTCTCCGATATTTTCGGTTTCCGCGTCGTCGTGAACACCCCGGCCGAATGCTACCAGGCCTTGGGAATTGTCCACACGACATGGCCGATGGTGCCGGGCCGCTTCAAGGATTACATCTCGACGCCGAAGGCCAACGAATATCATTCGCTGCATACGACGGTGATCGGTCCCGGCAAGCAGCGCGTCGAACTGCAAATCCGCACCGTCGAGATGCACGAGATCGCCGAATACGGCATCGCCGCGCATGCGCTTTACAAAGACGGCGTCGGCTCGCCGACCGAACTGTTGTCGCGAGAATCGACGGCTTACGCCTGGCTGCGACGCACGATTGAATCGCTGGCCGACGGTTCTAACCCGGAAGAATTCCTCGAACACACCAAGCTCGAGTTATTCCACGACCAGGTGTTCTGTTTCTCGCCCAAGGGCAAATTGATCGCGCTGCCGCGCAAGGCGACGCCGATCGACTTCGCCTATGCGGTGCATACCGACGTCGGCAACACCGCGGTCGGCTGCAAGATCAACGGCAAGATCGCGCCGCTGACGTCCGAACTCGGCAATGGCGATGAAGTCGAAATCCTCGTGTCCAAAGCGCAACTGGCGCCGCCGGCGGCGTGGGAGTCGATCGTCGTCACCGGCAAGGCGCGCGCGGCGATCCGGCGGGCGACGCGTTCGGCAGTCCGTGTTCAGTACGCGGGCCTTGGACGGCGCATCGTCGAGCGGCTGTTTCAGCGCGCCAAGATGGTCTACTCCGACGAAAAACTGACCGGCGCGCTGCCGCGGCTGGCGCGCTCATCACTGGAAGAGGTGATGGCGGCGGTTGGGCGCAGCGAATTGAAGGCCTCAGACGTCGCCCGCGCCATGTATCCCGACTACAAGGAAGAGCGCGCCGCCGCGATGGCGGTCAAGCCGAAGGCGGAAAGCGGCTGGTTCGGCTTGAAAAAGCTGACCTCGGTGAAGTTCAAGGTGCCGGGTTCGGCTACGGTCGGACCTGCAATCCCGATCCGCGGCATCAATGGCGATCTGCCGGTGCGCTTCGCGCCCGATGGCGGCGCCGTGCCGGGCGACCGCATCGTCGGCATCGTCTCGCCGGGCGAGGGCATCACGATCTATCCGATCCAGTCGGCGTCACTCGCCAAATTCGAGGACACGCCCGAACGCTGGCTCGACGTGCGCTGGGATTCCGAGGAGAGCGTCCCGCGGCGCTTTCCGGCGCGCATCACCGTGCAGTCGGCCAACGAGCCGGGCTCGCTGGCGCAAATTGCCCAGGTCATTGCCGAGCATGACGGCAATATCGACAATATCGCCATGACCCGGCGCGCCCCGGATTTCACCGACGTCGCCATCGATCTCGAAGTCTATGACCTCAAGCATCTCACCGATATCATCGCGCAGCTGCGGGCCAAGCCGATGGTGGCAAAGGTGGAGCGGGTGAATGGGTAGTTCACTGAGGTTAGGCGTCAACATCGATCACGTCGCCACCGTGCGCAATGCGCGCGGCGGGTTGCTGCCCGATCCAGTGCGCGCGGCCAAACTCGCCATCGCCGCGGGCGCCGACGGCATCACCGCGCATCTGCGCGAAGACCGCCGCCATATTCGCGATGACGACATCGCGCGGCTGAAAGCCGAGATCGACAAGCCGCTGAATTTCGAAATGGCGGCGACCGAGGAGATGCTCGGCATCGCGCTCAAGACCAAGCCGCATGCCTGCTGCCTGGTGCCGGAAAAGCGCTCCGAACGCACCACCGAAGGCGGTCTCGACGCCGCCGGTCAGCAGGCCGCGCTCAAGCCGGTCATCCATGCGCTCAAGCATAGCGGCATCCGGGTGTCGCTGTTCATCGCCGCGCAGCCCAGCCAGATCGAAGCGGCGGCGGCGCTTGGCGCCGACATTGTCGAGATCCACACCGGCGCCTGGTGCGATGCGCTGGCCGAGGCGAAGGCAGCGCAGGCCGAGAGCGAATGGAAGCAGATCGTTTCCGGAGCGGCGCTTGCCGCCAGCCTCGGCCTCGAAGTCCATGCCGGCCATGGCCTCGAGTACGCCAGCGCCGAGGAAATCGCGTCGCTGCCGCAGATCGTCGAACTCAATATCGGCCACTTCCTCATTGGCGAGGCGATCTTCGAGGGCCTGTCCGAGACTGTCAAAATCATGCGCGCGGCGATGGCGCGCGGGCGTGGTTCAATTCGATCATGATGATAGGTCTGGGCTCCGACCTCTGCGACGCGCGCCGCATTGCCAAGACCCTCGAACGCTACGGCGATCGTTTCATCAATCGCATCTTCACGCCGGCCGAGCGCGCCAAGGCCGAGCGCCGCGCCAATGCCACCGAAACCTATGCCAAGCGCTTTGCCGCCAAGGAGGCCTGCGCCAAGGCGCTCGGCACCGGCATGCGCGCCGGCGTGTTCTGGCGCGACATGGGCGTGGTCAATCTACCGTCGGGGCGGCCGACCATGAAGCTGACCGGCGGAGCCCTGAAGCGGCTGCAATCGATGTTGCCGCCGGGCCATGAAGCCCGCATCGACGTGTCGCTGACCGACGAAGGGCCGCTCGCACAGGCCATTGTCATCATTTCCGCCGTGCCCTTGCCGGCGCCGCCCAGCGACAGCCGGTAAGACGATTAAACCCTGCCGGGACAAAGACTTATACATTAGTTACGCCGATCTTCATTGCACGGCGCCAACTCTCCCGCTACAAGATCGGCGGGGCGGCGATGTCGGTCTTTGGACGACATTTCAGGATCGAAAGGCCGATGAGCGTGACATCCGGTACCAAGCGGAAAGAGGGCGGAGTCGGCGAGACGGTCCGCGTTATTTTCCATGCGTTGATCATCGCTCTGGTGATCCGCACATTCCTGTTCCAGCCGTTCAACATTCCCTCCGGTTCGATGAAGGCGACGCTCTTGGTCGGCGATTACCTGTTCGTCTCCAAGTATACCTATGGCTACAGCCAGTACTCGCTGCCGATGTCGCCGCCAATTTTTTCCGGCCGCATTCCCGGCGGCTTCACGCCGGAGCGCGGCGACGTCGTTGTTTTCCGCCTGCCCAAGGACACCTCGACCGATTACATCAAGCGTGTGATCGGCCTGCCCGGCGACAAGATCCAGGTGACCGATGGCGTCGTCTCGATCAACGGCGCGCCGGTGAAGCGCGAGCGCATTACCGACTTCGCAGAGACTGAAGAGGGCACGCCGGACGCTCCGATCAAGCGCTGGAAAGAAACGTTGCCGAACGGCGTTTCGTTCGAGACGCTCGATCTGGTCGAAAACGGCTTTGCCGACAACACGCAGGTCTACACCGTGCCGGCCGATCATTACTTCATGATGGGCGACAACCGCGACAATTCGACCGACAGCCGCTTCAGTCAGGTTGGCTTCGTGCCGTTCGAGAATATCGTCGGCAAGGCGCAGATCATTTTCTTCTCGGTCTATGAAGGCGAACGGGCCTGGCAGTTCTGGCGTTGGCCGTTCGCCGTGCGCTGGAACAGGTTGTTCACGATTGTCCGATGAGCCGTAGTAAGGTCAAAGACCGCGCCGCGCTCGAGGAACGGATCGGCTACTGCTTCTCCGACAATCTGTTGCTGGAGCGTGCCTTGACGCACATCTCGGCGATCGCCGGCGGTCCGCAGAATCGCGTTTCCAGCTACCAGCGTCTCGAATTTCTCGGCGACCATGTGCTTGGTCTGGTGATTTCCGACATGCTGTACCGCGCGTTTCCAAAAGCCAACGAAGGCGAGCTGTCGCGGCGGCTGGCCGATCTGGTGCGCAAGGAAACCTGCGCCGAAGTCGGCCGCGCCATGGACTTAGGGCCGGCGCTGCGCCTCGGCAATTCGGAATCGCATGCCGGCGGGCGGCTGCGCACGACCATTCTGGCCGATGCCTGCGAAGGCCTGGTCGGCGCCGTGTTCATCGACGGCGGTTATGCCGCGGCCGATGCGCTGGTGTCGAAGTTCTGGAAAGAGCGCATGATCGCCACGGTAAAGCCGCTGCGCGACGCCAAGACCATGTTGCAGGAATGGGCGCAGGCGCGCGGCCTGCCGACGCCTGTCTACAAGGAACTGGCGCGCACCGGCCCGCATCACGATCCGGTGTTCAAGGTCGCGGTGGTGTTGCCGGACCGGCCGCAGGCCGAAGGTTCGGGTGCTTCCAAACGGGCCGCGGAACAGGCGGCGGCCCTGGCTATGCTGACCAGCGTCGGCGTGAAAGCGGATAAAATTGATGCCCGATAAAAATGCGGACGGACCGATGATGCCTGTGGGGGTCGACACCCGCTGCGGCTTCGTCGCGCTGATCGGCGCGCCCAATGCCGGCAAGTCGACGCTCTTGAATGCGCTGGTCGGCTCCAAGGTGACCATTGTCTCGCACAAGGTGCAGACGACGCGCGCGCTCATTCGCGGCATCGCCGTTGAGGACAAGTCGCAGATCATCTTTGTCGATACGCCGGGTATTTTTGCGCCCAAGCGAAGACTCGACCGCGCCATGGTGACGACGGCCTGGAGCGGCGCGCATGAGGCCGATCTGGTCGGCGTCATGATCGACGCGCGCAAGGGCATCGACGAAGAGGCGGAGTCGCTTCTGGAGCGTCTCGCCGAGGTGAAGACACGCAAGATACTGATCCTCAACAAGATCGATCTGGTGCAGCGTGACAAGCTTTTGACCTTGACCAAGGTCGCCAACGAGAAGGCCAAGTTCGAAGCGACCTTCATGATCTCGGCGATGACCGGCGACGGCGTCCATGACCTCAAGCAGTGGCTGGCCGAGCGCATGCCGCTCGGCCCCTGGCTTTATCCGGCCGACCAGATGTCGGACGCGCCGATGCGGCAACTGGCCGCCGAAATCACCCGCGAGAAACTGTTCGAACGCCTGCACCAGGAATTGCCGTACCACTCGACGGTCGAGACCGAGAGCTGGAAGGAACTGCGCAACGGCGAGACCCGCATCGAGCAGACGATCTATGTCGAGCGCGAAAGCCAGCGCAAGATCGTCATCGGCAAAGGCGGGCAGACGCTGAAAGCCATCGGTGAAAGTGCGCGGCGCGAGATCGTCGATATTCTCGAGCACAAGGTGCACCTGTTCCTGTTTGTGAAGGTGCGCGAGGGCTGGGGCGACGATCCGGAACGCTACCGCGCCATGGGGCTGGAGTTTCCGAAGGAGTAGGTCGCCTTGCGACTCGGCGTCGCGACGCTACTCTTGCTTTACCTCCCCCTGGAGGGGGGAGGTCGGCGCGTCTTCGCGCCGGGAGGGGGTGATCTTTTGGACTTCACCCCACCCCGCTCACTTCGTTCGCGACCCTCCCCCTCCAGGGGAGGGTAAAGTAAGCGCGGAATGACAGATTAAATGCAATGGACCGATGAAGGCATCGTGATTGGCGTGCGGCGGCACGGGGAGGCGAGCGCTATCCTCGAACTGATGACGCGCGAGCACGGCCGCCATCTCGGCATGGTGCGCGGCGGCTTCGGCACCCGCATGAAGCCGATCCTGCAAACCGGCAACTCCGTCAGCGCCTCGTGGCGGGCGCGGCTCGACGAGCATCTCGGCAATTACACCATCGAGCCGATGCGGCAGCGGGCGTCGAACTTCTTCGGCGCTTCGCACGCGATCTATGGCGTGACGCATCTGGCGGCCTTGATGCGGCTCTTGCCGGAGCGCGACCCGCATGAGGGCTTGTTCAATATCTTCGAGCAAATCCTCGACCGGCTGGAAGACGCTGTGTGGGCTGCACCCATGGTGGCGCGCTTTGAATTGCAGATTTTATCGGAACTGGGCTTCGGTCTCGATCTCGACCAATGCGCGGCGACGGGCGAGACCGGCGACCTGATATATGTGTCGCCGAAATCGGGACGCGCGGTGTCACGCTCCGCCGGCGCGCCTTACGCCGACCGCATGCTGCGCCTGCCGGCCTTCATGCGCGACGGCGAAGGCGAGCTATCGGGCGGCGATCTCGATGACGGCTTCGCACTGACCGGATTTTTCCTGTCGCGCCATGTGCTGGAGCCGCGCGGCCAGGTGTTCGCCGAGGAGCGCATGCATTTTCTCAATGCGCTGAACCGCGCGTTGCCGCACGTTGCGTAGGCGAGGCATGGCCGCAAAACAAAACCGGCCCGGCATTTGGCCGAGCCGGTTTCAAAGTCTCTTTGTAACCGATTACCGAACGCGGCGGCAGATGCGCTCGTTATGGCAGCGGCGGCCATAGTAACCGGTGCGGCAGACGCGGATCGTCCGGCACACAACGCGCGGACGCGGGCGATAATGGCGCCGCTGATAGTACTGCGCGTCCTGGATCAGCGACCCTTCGATGGCGGTGGACGACAGGCCCGAAGCCGGCGCCGCATTCGCTGCCGGGATGCCGGCCAGACCGATGCCGAGACCCAACAGGGCCGACAGAATAATCATGCGCATGTGCATTTCCTTCCAGTTACCGGTTGAGCCGTTTTCGGATCGGGAATGACCCGTCGGACTCATAGACCGTATTCGTTGCCGTACTACGATTCGATGGCCGGTTGGCGGCGGGACCGGTCGGCGCAGGGACTCATGGTAAGGCCCCTGTTAAGTTCACAGGATAGTTGGAGAAATCGGAAGATTTGCTGGCCGGCGCGTTCATCGCTTGTTCATCCTTGATCGGCGCAGTAGCACTCCAGCATGGCGAGAAAACCGATTCCCCCCGAAACCGGCCAGACCGGCCTGATCGAAGATGTGACGCTCCAGTCGGCGCTGGAGCAGCGCTATCTGGCTTACGCGCTGTCGACGATCATGCACCGGGCGCTGCCCGACGCGCGCGACGGCCTCAAACCCGTCCACCGGCGGATCCTCTACGGCATGCGCCTGCTGCGGCTCGATCCCAATTCGGCGTTCAAGAAATCCGCCAAGGTTGTCGGCGACGTCATGGGCAACTTCCATCCGCATGGCGACCAGTCGATCTATGACGCTCTGGTCCGCCTGGCGCAGGATTTCTCGCAGCGCTATCCGCTGGTCGACGGGCAGGGCAACTTCGGCAATATCGACGGCGATAACCCGGCCGCCATGCGCTACACCGAAGCGCGGTTGACCGAAGTCGCGCGGTTGCTGATCGACGGCATCGACGAGGACGCGGTTGACTTCCGCCCGAGCTATGACGGCACCAGCGAGGAGCCGGCGGTGCTGCCGGCGGCGTTCCCCAATCTGCTCGCCAACGGTTCGCAAGGCATCGCCGTCGGCATGGCGACCTCGATCCCGCCGCACAATGTCGCCGAGCTGTGCGACGCGGCGCTGCATCTGATCGAGACGCCGAATGCGCGCTCGAAGACTTTGTTGAAATACGTCAAAGGTCCGGATTTCCCGACCGGCGGCATTTGCGTCGATCCGCCGGAAGCTATTGCGGAGGCCTACGCTACCGGCCGCGGTTCGTTCCGCGTGCGCGCGCGCTGGCATCAGGAAGAGGGCTCGCGCGGCACCTATAACATCGTTATCACCGAAATGCCGTGGCTGGTGCAGAAGTCGCGGCTGGTCGAGCGGCTCGCCGAACTTCTGAACGACAAGAAATTGCCGCTGGTCGCCGATGTGCGCGACGAGTCGGCGGAAGACGTACGCCTGGTCATCGAGCCGCGCGCCCGCACCGTCGATGCGACGTTGCTGATGGAATCGCTGTTCAAGCTGACCGAGCTGGAAAACCGCATCCCGCTCAACATGAATGTGCTGGTCAAAGGCCGCATTCCGAAAGTGCTGGGGCTGGCCGAAGTCCTGACCGAATGGCTGGAGCACCGCCGCGACGTTCTCGTCCGCCGCTCGAAATTCCGCCAGGGTCAGATCGAGCACCGCCTCGAAGTGCTCGGCGGTTTCCTCGTCGCCTATTTGAATCTCGACAAGGTCATCAAGATCATCCGCACCGAGGACGAGCCCAAGCCCGTCTTGATGAAGACCTTCAAGATTTCCGAGGTGCAGGCCGACGCCATCCTCAACATGCGGCTGCGCAACTTGCGCAAGCTCGAGGAAATGGAAATCCGCGGCGAGGAAAAGGAACTCAAGGACGAGTTGAAGGGCCTCAGGTCATTGCTCGGCTCGAAGGACCAGCAGTGGAAGGCGATCGCGCAGCAGATCAAGGATCTTAAAACCACGTTCGGCGCCAAGACCGAACTCGGCAAGCGCCGCACCAGCTTCATGCTGGCGCCGGAGCATGACGAAGCGGCGATCGAGGAAGCCCTGGTGGTGCGCGAGCCAATCACCGTCGTCGTGTCCGACAAGGGCTGGATCCGCGCGCTGCGCGGCCATGTCATCGATCTGTCCGGCGTGACCTTCAAGACCGACGACCATTTGAAGTTCGCGTTCCAGACCGAGACCACCGCCAAGATCATGATTTTCGCCGGCAACGGCAAGTTCTACACGCTGGATGCCTCGAAGCTGCCGGGCGGCCGCGGCCATGGCGAGCCGATTCGGCTGTTTTTCGATATCGAACAGGATGCCGACATCGTCGCGGCGTTCTCTTATACGGGCGGCCGCAAGCTGCTGGTGGCGAGCTATCAGGGCAATGGCTTTGTCGTGCCGGAAGACGAATGCCTCGGCACCACGCGCAAGGGCAAACAGGTCTTGAACCTGAAAGCGCCCGACAAGGCGGTGGCGATGACCGTGATCGACGGCGATACGGTGGCGGTGATCGGCGAGAACCGCAAGATGGTCGTGTTCGGGCTCGATCAGGTGCCGGAGATGACGCGCGGCCGCGGCGTGCGCTTGCAGCGTTATCTGGCCAAGGGCCTGTCCGACATCACGACGTTCAGTGCGACCAACGGGCTGTCCTGGGTCGACGGGGCGGGGCGCACGCAGACCCTGACAATGAAGGAATTGAAGGACTGGCGCGGCGACCGCGCCCAGGCCGGCCGTATCGCGCAAGGGTTACCGAAGAACAACAAGTTCCGCGGCGCGTCGGCGGCGGCGAAGTCTGAAGACTAGATCGTCATGGCCGGGCTTGTCCCGGCCATCCACGACTTACTTCTGCTCAGGCAAGACGTGGATGCCCGGCACAAGGCCGGGCATGACGGCGATTAGTATCTGGTCTTTGTGGTGTCCTAACTCGCCACGAACAGCAGCGACTGCTCGGCATCCTTCATCAGCGCCGACGCGGTGTCGCCGAAGAACAGCTTCTCCCCGGGGCGCCGCCCGACGCCCATGACGATCAAGTTGTTGCCGCCGCGTTGCGCTTCCTTGATGACCGCTTCGTCGGTAGCATTGGCGGTGACGACTGAAGTCTGCACGGTCATGTTGTAGCCATCGGCGATGGCGGTGATGTCCTTGAGGATGGCGTTTTCCTGATTGCGCACGCGCGTGCTGCGGCGTGTTTTACTGGCGCCGCGCACCGCGACATACAGAACCGTCAGCGACGCCTTGCTGGCGCGCGCGATGGTGATGGCGACTTCGGCGGCGCGGCGCGACGGCTCGGTGCCATTGATCGGCACCAGAATGTTCAGTTTGCCGCGCGGCTTTTCAGCAAGCTCGCCGCGCACCAGCGAGATTCCGAGCGGGCCTTTGAAGCCCTGCGCCAGCGAGGTCACGCTTTCGTGGAAATCGCCGCGAACGGCCGTCTTTTCCAGGCCGATCAGCATCAGGTCGTAGCCTTTGGCGGCTTCCTCGGCGATGACTTCGGGGCCGGGGGATTCGTGAACGATCGTCGTCACCTCGACGGGGGAGTCGTTTTTTTCATCGGTGGTTTGTTTGCTCTTGATCTGTTCGGCCGCTTGCTTGACGGTTTTTCCGGCGTCCGCGGCTTTCTTTTCCTGTTCCTTGACTTGCTCCTTGGCCTCGGCCTTCTCCGCCTTTTTTTCGGCAGCGGTCGGCTTGTCGTTTTTGACCGGCTCGGACTTCTTGTCGTCGGCCTTCTTGTCGGCCGCCTTCACCTTGGTCTTTTCCTCCACCAGCGTATCGGTCGTGGTGTCGCCTTTGCCTTCCGGCAGCGCTTCGATCTTCGAGGCGTCGGTGATGTGCAGCACCGTGATCGGCATGCCATGCGTGCCGGCCAGCATGCCGGCGACGCGCGAGGCGAATTTGCCATTCGCGCTGTCGTCGACGGCGATCAGCAGGCGTTCGAGATTGGCGACGAAGCCTTTTTCTTCCTGCGCTTCACGTTCCAGCCGCGCCTTTTCCTCCTTGCGCATGGGGATCCGCGCCAGAGCCCAGCGCAAGGTCGGCGGCATCGCCAAAGTCGTAATGACCGCCATGGCGACGATCATGGTGAAAAGATTCTGGTTGAGCGCGCCCATCGACAGGCCGACGGTCGCGATAATGACTTCGGTCGAACCGCGCGCATTCATGCCGCAGGCCAGCGCAAAGCCCTCGCGCCGCGTCAATCCGCCGAGCTCGGCGCCGATAAAAGCGCCGCTGAACTTGCCGATACTGGCGATCAAAATGAGGCCGGCCGTCATCGCCGCCATGCGCGGATCGGCAAGAATGGTGAGGTCGGCCCCTAAGCCCGCTATGCCGAAGAAGATCGGCGCGAAGAACGCGGTGATGATGCCGCGCAGTTGTTCGTCGATATGCCGGGTGCGGATAGGCGATTCGCCGACCAGAATGCCGGCGACGAAGGCGCCGAGCACCGAATGGACGCCGATCGCGTGCGTCAAAAGTGCCATCGAACCCATGATGACGAGAATGCAGGTGATGACGGCAAAGTCGCTGACGAAATTGTCGTTGGTCCAGCGGATGGCGAAGAACACCGCGCGCCGGCCGATCGTCAGGCTCACCACCATGAACAGGAAGGTGCCGACGATGCTCTGCGCCAGCGACCACGGATCGACCGAGCCATGCAGCGCCAGCGAGAAGATGATCGAGACGATGATCCAGCCGACGCTGTCGTCAATGATGGCGGAGGCCAAAATGACCTGGCCGACGGTTCGGCGCATGAAGTTCATTTCGCGCACGACCATCGCCACGATCTTGACCGAGGCAATCGACAGCGCGGTGCCGAGGAAGAGGGACGTGATCAGCCGCTTTTCCGGATCGGGCAGCATCGAGTCCGGCAGCATTTCGCCGAGCGCGACGCCGCAGGCGAACGGCACGATGATGCCGAACAGCGAGGCATAGACCGAGGCCTTGCCGGTCTGCCGCACCAGCTTGAGGTCGGTCTCCATGCCGGTGAGGAGCAGCAGCAGCAGAATGCCGACCTGCGAGACTGCGTCGATCATCGCTTTCTGTTCGGTACTCTGCGGGAAGAGGGCGAGTTGCAGGTCGGGCAGCAGCAGGCCGAAAACGGACGGGCCGAGCAGGAGGCCTGCGATCAGCTGGCCCATGACCGCGGGCTGCCGCATGCGGATCATGGCTTCGCCGAGCAGGCGGCCGACCAGCATCAGGATCAGGAGTTGGGCGATGAAGATGACTTCGGAGGGGCCCTTATGGGCCTCGCCGGCGGCCAGCGCGGTGTCGGGGAGCAGGGCATAGGTTCCGGCAACGGCAAGCAGCGCCCAAACCCATGGCAGCATCCCGGAACGATTGGCCTGCATTGTGCGCTTACCCCTTCGCATTGAGTCGAAAAGGGACGAAGCGGAGCCGGGTCCCCCGGCCCAAGCGACCTATAACTGGCTGGAGGAAGAAAAGTTCCATGGAAATGCAATTGCGAATTAGTCGCAACTAAGATATTAAGGACTGAATTACCGGCGGTTTTTGCCGCTGGACGATAACGTTGTTTGAGGGAGACGGACTTGATCATGTACCCCGGCTTTCGGCGCCTGGCGCTTGGTGCGGTCCTGGCTACGCTGGCGGTCATAGCCATAGCCATGGCCCTGGCCTGGCCCGGGCTGGCGTCGGCGCAGGCCAAGAAGTTCAAGGTCGTCACCACCTTCACGGTGATCCAGGACATCGCGCAGAATGTTGCCGGCGACGCGGCGATCGTCGAATCCATCACCAAGCCGGGCGCGGAAATTCACGACTATCAGCCGACGCCGCTTGATATCGTCCGCGCGCAGGAAGCCAATCTGGTGCTGTGGAACGGCTTCAACCTCGAGCGGTGGTTCGAGAATTTTTTCCAGAACGTCAAGGACGTGCCGAGCGCGGTCGTCACCGAAGGCGTGACGCCAATGGGAATTTCCGAGGGCCCCTACAGCGGCAAGCCCAACCCGCACGCCTGGATGTCGCCGAGCAATGCGCTGATCTATGTCGAGAATATCCGCAAGGCCTTGGTCAAATACGACGCCGCCAATGCCGCGACCTATAACCGCAACGCCGCGGCTTACGCGGCCAAGATCAAGGCGCTCGACGAACCGCTGCGCAAGCGGCTGTCAGCCATTCCCGAAGCGCAGCGCATTCTGGTGTCGAGCGAAGGCGCGTTCAGCTACCTGACGCGCGACTACCAGATGCGCGAAGCCTATCTGTGGCCGATCAATGCCGACGAGCAGGGCACGCCGCAGCAGGTTCGCAAGGTCATCGATCTGGTGCGCAAGAATAAGGTGCCCGTGGTGTTCAGCGAAAGCACGATCTCCGACCGCGCCGCCAAGCAGGTCGCGCGCGAGAGCGGCGCGCGCTACGGCGGCGTGCTCTATGTCGACTCGCTCAGCGCCGCCGGCGGGCCGGTGCCGACATTCCTCGATCTGTTGAAGGTGACGGTGGAAACCATCGCCAGGGGATTTGGCAAGTGAACGCACCTGTTCCCGAGATTGCCGCCGCCGCCGACGCCAAACTTGGCGCCAGCATTTCGGTGCGCAATCTCAACGTCACCTATCCGAACGGCTTCACCGCCGTGCGCGACGCCTCGTTCGAGCTCGATCCCGGCACCATCTGCGCGCTAGTCGGCGTCAACGGCAGCGGTAAGTCGACGATCTTCAAGGCGATCATGGGTTTCGTGCGGCCGACCGCCGGCGAGGTGAAGCTGTGCGGGTTGACCGTCGGCGACGCGCTCAAGCGCAACATTGTCGCCTACGTGCCGCAGAGCGAGGACGTCGACTGGAATTTCCCGGTGCTGGTCGAGACCGTGGTGATGATGGGCCGCTATGGCCACATGAATTTCCTGCGCATGGCCTCGCGCGCCGATCGCTACAAGGTCGACGAGGCGCTGGAACGCGTCGGCATGAGCGAATACCGCAAGCGGCAGATCGGCGAACTAAGCGGCGGCCAGAAGAAGCGGGTGTTTCTCGCGCGCGCGCTGGCGCAGGAAGGCCGCATCATTCTGCTCGACGAACCCTTCACCGGCGTCGATGTGAAGACCGAGGCGGCGATTGTCGGGCTGCTGCGCGAACTGCGCGCCTCCGGGCACCTGATGCTGGTGTCGACGCACAACCTCGGCAGCGTGCCGGATTTCTGCGATCATGTCGTGCTGCTCAACCGCACGGTGCTGGCGGCCGGGCCGACCGCCGAGGTCTTTACCCAGAAAAACCTAGAACTGGCCTTCGGCGGTGTGCTGCGCAACTTCCAGCTCGGCGGCGCCGCTTTGCATGACGACGCGGACGCGCGCAGCGTCACCGTGCTGACCGATGACGAGCGGCCGCTTGTTCTGTACGGCGACAAGCATCGCCGTCATCAGGAACCGGATGGACAGTAGCATGAGCGCGCTGCTCACCGAACTGCTGGTCCCGTTCGATTACGGCTACATGCTGAAAGCCATGTGGGTCAGCGCGCTGGTTGGCGGCGTCTGCGCTTTTCTCTCGGCCTATCTGATGCTCAAGGGCTGGTCGCTGATGGGCGATGCGCTGGCGCATTCGATCGTGCCCGGCGTGGCCGCGGCCGCCATTCTCGGCGCTCCTTTCGCGGTCGGCGCTTTCTTTGCCGGCATTCTGGCGTCGGTCGCGATGAATTTCGTCAAGCAGAAGTCGCGGCTGCGTGAGGACGCGGTTATCGGGCTGGTGTTTACCGCGCTGTTTGCGCTCGGCCTGCTGATGGCATCGATCTGGCCGACGTCGGTCAGCATCCAGTCCATCGTACTCGGCAATATCCTCGCCATCGCCGACGAGGACGTGGTGCAGGTGGCGATCATCGCCGGCGTGTCGCTCGCCATTCTGCTGCTGGTCTGGAAGGACATGATGGTGACCTTCTTCGACGAAAACCACGCGCGCAGCATCGGCATCAATACGACCTTCCTGAAGGGGCTGTTCTTCACGCTGCTGAGCGCCTGCACGGTAGCGGCGCTGCAAACCGTCGGCGCCTGTCTGGTCATTGCGATGGTGGTGACGCCGGGCGCCACCGCCTATCTTTTGACCGACCGTTTCGGCCGGTTGATTATCATCAGCGTCGCGCTCGGCGTCACCACCAGTTTTGCCGGCGCCTATATCAGCTATTTCCTCGATGGCGCGACCGGCGGGGTCATCGTCTGCCTGCAAACGCTGCTGTTTCTCGCGGCCTTTTATTTCGCGCCCAAACACGGCGTGCTGGCCGCGCGGCGGCGGCGACTTGAAGCGATCGAGGCCGCGGCATGAACTTTTTGTTCGACTGGCTCCTGGTGCCGCTCAGCTATCCGTTCATGCAGCGGGCGCTCGTCGTGTCGCTGCTGGTGGCGGCGGTTTGCGCGGTGCTGTCCTGCTATCTGGTGCTGAAAGGCTGGTCGCTGATGGGCGACGCCATTTCGCACGCGGTGCTGCCCGGCATCGTGCTGGCTTATGTCGCGGGTATTCCGTTCGCGGTCGGCGCCTTCGTCGCCGGGTTATCCTGCGCGCTGTTTACCGGCTATCTCAAGGAGAACAGCCGGGTGAAGGAAGACACGGTGATGGGCATCGTGTTCTCCGGCATGTTCGGGCTCGGCCTCGTGATCTTCAGCAAGATCGAGACCGACCAGCATCTCAACCATATTTTGTTCGGCAACGTCCTGGGCGTGACGGCACGCGATCTGATCGAGACCGGCATCGTCGCCGGCGGCACGCTGCTGATCGTGCTGGTCAAGCGCCGCGACTTGCTGCTGTATTGCTTCGACCCCAACCACGCCCGCACCATCGGCCTGCCGGTGCGGGTGCTGCATTACGGGCTCTTGGTGCTGTTATCGCTCACCATCGTCGCTTCGCTGAAAGCCGTCGGCATCATCCTGGTGATCGCCATGCTGATCGGCCCCGGCGCCACCGCCTATCTGTTGACCGACAGTTTCGAGCGCATGCTGGTGATTGCCACCGTGGTGGCGACGGTATCGGCGGCGCTCGGCACGATCGCGAGCTTCCATCTCGACGGCGCCACCGGCGCCTGCATCGTGCTGGTCCAGACGTTGTTCTTTGTGGCCGCGTTTCTGTTTGCGCCCAAGCACGGCATCTGGCGGCGCGCGCGGACGACGGCGGCCTGAGGGGTTAGGCTTCGACTCTTGTCCAGCCTGACGGCTGCAACCGTTCCTGCGGCAGGAAGCGGCCTTTGTAGTCCATCTTGCGGGAGCCCGGCACCCAGTAGCCGAGATAGACGTAAGGCAGGCCCAGGGCGCGGGCGCGCTCGATGTGGTCGAGGATCATGAAGGTGCCGAGCGAGCGGTCGGCCGCGTCCGGATCGAAAAACGAATAGACCATCGACAGCCCGTCGCTCAGCACGTCGGTCAGCGCCACCGCCAGCAGTTGTCCTGTGCCGCGGCCGGTGAAGCCGGAATCGGGGGAGCGCTTGCGGTAGTCGATGACGCGGGTGTCGACATGGCTGTCCTCGATCATCATGGCGTAGTCGAGCACGGTCATGTCGGCCATGCCGCCGTCGCGGTGGCGGGCGTCGAGATAGGCGCGAAACACCGAATACTGCTCGGAGGTCGGCGCCGGCTTGCGCATGTCACCGATGATGTCGGCATTGGCGTCGCGGTTGCGGCGCATGTTGCGTGACGGCTTGAAGTCGGCGACGACGACGCGCACCGAGACACAGGCGCGGCAGGTCTCGCAGGCCGGGCGGTAGGCGATCGACTGGCTGCGGCGGAAGCCGCCATGCGTGAGCAGGTCATTGAGGTCGCCGGCTTTCTCGCCGACCAGATGCGTGAAAACCTTGCGCTCCTCCTGGCCCTTCAAATAAGGGCAGGGCGACGGCGCGGTCAGGTAGAATTGCGGCGTGTCGCGGGAGTGCTGGGTCAATGCGTCAAACCGGGTTCTGGCCTTTTCTAGACTCGAAACTCAAGCATCGCGCGCTGCGCCGGTTCCGTCAAAGGGCTCCCTGGGGGCAAAACCCGGTATTTTTCCCAGTCAGCGGCCGGAGGCGGCGAAGGGCCGCAACAAAGCGGCGCGCTGCGGATTATTGATGATAACTGTCCCCAGCACGATGTCGTGCAGCAGCCGGCCGCGCCGGTTGAAGAAAGCGACCAGCAGAATGAACGGCGTCAGCGCCGACACCGACAGCCAGAAGCCGATGGCGTGGACGGCGCCGAGCACGAAATAGGCCGGCGCGCCGTACCAGGTGCGCATTTCCAGGTCCATGACCCGCATGCCGATCGTGGCCGAGCGCTGCCCGCCGACGCTGGCGCCGAAATAGACAATGGCCCACAGCACCGAGGCCGGCGGCAGCAGCCAGTACAGCGCCCAGCCGAAGCCCAAAGTGACGATGCCGAACACGAAAATGAACATCGCCGCCAGCACCACGGGGATGGCGATGACGACAAAATCGATGAAGAAGGCCAGCACCCGCCGCGCCAGCACGCCGTCGAACAATTCCGGGTTCAGGTCCGGGTCATAGGCGTGCGGTTTGATATCCATCGACATCGACAGCCCCCAACCTTTCCAGCGATACACTGGAAATGGCGAATATAGCGGTCCCGCGCAAGGGGACGATATGCTTATGTGCGAACAGAATCGAGCCGCCAAGGATTTGCAACGATGACCGTGACAATCGCCGATATCGAAGACGCCCGCCGGGTCATCGCCGGGGTGGTGCTGCGCACGCCGATGCTGCCGGCGCCGCGGCTGTCGGCGCTGACCGGGGCGGAGGTCTTCGTCAAATACGAAAACCTCCAGGTCACCAACTCGTTCAAGGACCGCGGCGCGCTGGTCAAGCTCGCCTCGTTGAACGAGACCGAGCGCAAGCGCGGCGTCGTCGCCATGTCGGCCGGCAACCATGCCCAGTCGGTCGCCTATCACGCGGCGCGGCTCGGCAGTCCGGCGACCATCGTCATGCCGGTGACGACGCCTTTCGTGAAAGTCGCCGCGACGCGCTCGCATGGCGCCGAAGTGGTGCTGGACGGGCAGACGGTCGCCGACGCGCAGGCGCGCTGCGAGACCATCCAGCAGGAGCGCGGCATGACGCTCGTGCATCCTTATGACGACGAGAAGGTGATCGCCGGGCAGGGCACCATTGCGCTCGAAATGCTGGAGGAGGTGCCCGACCTCGATCAGCTCGTGATCCCGATCGGCGGCGGCGGCCTGATTTCCGGCAATGCCATTGCCGCCCGCGCGGTCAATCCGAAAATCGAAATCGTCGGCTGCGAAGCAATGCTTTATCCGGCGGTGTGGAACGCGCTCGAACACGGCAACCGCGCCATCGGTGGGCCGACCCTCGCCGAAGGCATCGCGGTCAAGAATGTCGGCAAGCTCACTTTGCCGATCATCCGCGAACTCGTCTCCGATGTCGTCCTCGTCGACGAGGCGCATCTCGAGCGTGCGGTGAACGCCTATGTCACCTTGCAGAAGACGATGGCGGAAGGCGCGGGCGCTGCCGGCCTTGCCGCGTTGCTCGCCGAGCCTGACCGTTTCAAGGGCAAGCGCGTCGGCCTGATCCTGTGCGGTGGCAATATCGATCCGCGCATTCTTGCCTCCATCATGGTGCGCGAACTGGAGCGCGAGGCGCGCATCGTCTCGTTCCGCCTCGCCATTCCCGATCAGCCCGGCGTGCTCGGCATCATTGCGACACGCCTCGGCGAACTCGGCGCCAACATCCTCGAAGTCGAGCACCGCCGTCTGCTGCTCGACGTGCCGGCCAAGGGCGCCAAGCTCGACGTCACCATCGAAACCCGCGACGCCAGGCACGCCGCCGATATCATGGCGGCGCTGGCTGCCGACGGCTACGAGCCGGTGCGGCTCGGGCAGGGTGTTGCATAGGGAACCGGCATTGGGCCCGGCGTCGGCGTGGCGTCCAAAGTCGTGCCGGAAATAACCGTCGCGCGCCGCGTATTGAGCTAAATCAATGTGAAGTCGCGGCGGCGCCAGCACGTTTCGTTCCATGAAGAAAAATCCATGGGCATCGGACCGTTGGTTGCCCGTATCGATTGCGCCGGCCGATAAAGATTTGGAGGTTTGCGTGATCGACGGTCGGGACGTTCATGCCCTGGTATTTCCGTGCCGCAAGAGCAGCGCCAACTGGGTCGACGCGGTCACGAAAAGACCGCTGGATATCCAGCCGACCCATTGGCGGCTCTGGAGCGAGAAAAATATCCCCTAAATGGTTTTCTTGCCGGCGGAAGGGGGCGCCTGCAGGCTCTCCATTTTCGCCAGCTCCTCGGCCAGAAGGCGCAGCAGTGTCTTGCGTTTGGTCGGGTCGGTTTCGGTTTCAAGCAATTGCTTGAACCGGTCGATATTGGCTTGAATTATTCTTTTCATGGCACCACCCCCCGCAGAAGCGGCCGAACATATTCAAAATATACATTATGTTCCCGGCGCTGTCACCCGCCGGCGGGGGCGCCTATCAGAAAACGTTCTTGATCTTCCAGAGCGCAATGTGGGCAAAACCGGCATTGCATCAGGCGCTTATCATGCGGCGTTTTGCTTCCTGCATTTTTCGCAGTCCAGCTCGGCGTGCCGCTAGGCCTGCATCGCGCGCCAGATGCGCTCTGGCGTCGCCGGCATTTCGATATGCGTGATGCCGAACTCGGATAGCGCATCGACCACGGCATTGACCACGGCGGGCAGGGCGCCGACGCAACCGGCTTCGCCGGCGCCTTTGGTGCCGAGCGGGTTGGTCTTGGTCGGCACCGGATTGGCCTCGACATGGATCGCCGGAAAATTGTGCGCGTGCAGCATGGCGTAGTCCATGAACGATGCCGTCACCATTTGACCGCTCTCGTCGAAATGAATGTCTTCCATCAGCGCCTGACCGACGCCTTGGGCGACGCCGCCATGGATCTGGCCGTGCAGCAGCATCGGATTGAGCACGGTGCCGACGTCGTCGACGACGTTGTAACGGACCACCGCGGTTTCGCCGGTCTCGATGTCGATCTCGACCTCGCAGATGTGACAGCCGTTCGGATAATTGTTGACCGGCGTCGTATGCACGGCGTTGGCGGCCAGGCCCGGCTCCATGCCGGCGGGGAGCTTCGCCGGCACCTGCGCCGCGGCGGCGATTTCCTTCATCGTCATGGTGCTGTTGCTCTTTGACGACGAGAACAGCCCGCCTTCGTATTTGATGTCGGCAACATCGAGCTTCATCGCATGCGCGGCGATCAAGGTCGCCTTGTCGATGATCTTGTCGCTGGCGCGCAGGAAGGCTGCGCCGCCCATGGTGGCCGAACGCGAGCCGCCGGTGCCTTCGCCGTAAGCCACCAGATCGGTATCTCCCTGCACGTAGCGGATTTCGTCCGGATGAATACCAAGTTTGTCGGCGACGATCTGCTTGAATACCGTCTCGTGGCCCTGGCCCTGGCTGTTCGAGCCGGCAAACATCGTAATGCCGCCGGATTTGTCGAAGCGCACGTCGGCGCCTTCGGTGCCCGGCGCTGCGGCGCGCTCGATCGTGTTGGAGATGCCGATGCCGCGCAACTTGCCGTTTTTGCGCGCTTCCTTGCGGCGCTTGGCGAAACCGTCGAAGTCGGCCATCGCCAACGCCATGTCCATGTTCTTTTCGAACTCGCCGCAGTCATAGGTAAACGTCAAGCCGGTCTTGAACGGCATTTCCTTCGGGCTGATGTAGTTGCGCCGGCGCAACTCAACACTGTCGATGCCGATCTGCGCGGCGGCAAGCTCTACCATGCGCTCGATGACGAAAGCCGACTCGGGCCGTCCATTGCCGCGATAGGGGCGCACCGGATTGGTGTTGGTGAAAACGCCGGTGACATCGACGAAGATCGCCGGCGTCCGATAGGTGCCGGCCAAAGTCCCGGCGTTGAGAAAGAAGGCCGGCATGTTGTTCTGCAAATAGGCGCCGATGGCGGCGATGGTCTTGACCTTCATCGCCAGGAAGCGGCCATCCTCGTCGAGCGCAAGCTCAGCTTCGGTGACATTGTCGCGGCCTTGCGGATCGGACAGGAACGCCTCGGTGCGGGTGCTGATCCACTTCACCGGGCGGCCGGTCAGCCTCGCAGCATAACAGACCAAAGGCACCTCGCCGAAGATCGGCGTTTTCATGCCGAAGCTGCCGCCGGTGTCGCCGGTGATGACGTGCAGCGCGCCTTCCGCGATGTTGAGGATCTTGGCGACATTGCCGCGCAGATCGTGCGGGCGCTGCGTCGCCGTGTGCAACGTATAGCGGCCGGTGCCGGCGTGATAATGCGCCACCGCGCCACGCGGCTCCATCGTGACGGCGGTGACGCGGTTGATGACGAAGCGGCCCTTGACGACATGCGCGGCCTTGGCGAAACCCGCATCCGCCGCGGCCTTGTCGCCGATCAGTTCGACAAAGGAAATGTTGTCCTTGCACTCGTCATAGACGCGCGCCTTGCCTTGCGTCGCCTCGGCGGTCGAGACGACGGCGGGCAGCGGTTCGTAATCGACCTCAACAAGTTCGGCCGCATCATGCGCCTGCGCCAACGTATCGGCGACGATAAAGGCGACGCTGTCGCCGATGAAGCGCACATGCGTTTCCGCCAGCACCGGATAGCGCGGCTTGAACATCGGCGAGCCGTCGCGCAGCTTGAGGCCGGGGTGCGACAGCAGGTCGCCGAGGCCCGCGGCCTTCCAGTCGGCGCCGGTGATGACGGCGAGCACGCCGGGCGCGGCTTTGGCAGCGGTCGTGTCGATCGACTTTATTTTCGCATGACCATGCGGCGAGCGCAGCACGACGCCATAGGCCATGCCCGGCATCTGGATGTCGTCGGTGTAGGAGCCGCCGCCGCGCACCAGCCGCGGGTCCTCGAAGCGCGGCACGCCTTGGCCGATTGCAAATTCACCCATCGTTTCTTCCCAAAGCTTCTTGTGTTTTGTGAACCTCAATCCGTCATCCTGAGGTGCGAGCGAAGCGAGCCTCGAAGGATGAACGGCCAAGGGAGTTGAGGCGGGCCGTCGCCCACCAAACTCGGGTATACCCGAGTTTGGAATTTCTTGTGCGCAAGTCGGCCATGGCCGACTTGCGATGGCTCGGCCAAAAGGCCTCGCACCTCAGGGTGACGGAGTTAAACTTATTTCTATTTCTCGCTCCGCAGCTTCTCCGCCACGCGCGGCGCGAAGTAAGTGAGGATACCGTCGCAGCCGGCGCGCTTGAATGAAGTGAGGCTTTCCATCATCGCGCGTTCGCCGTCGAGCCAGCCATTGTTGGCCGCGGCCATGATCATCGCGTATTCGCCGGACACCTGATAAGCGAAGGTCGGCATGCCGAAGGTCTCCTTCACGCGCGCGACGATGTCGAGATAGGGCAGGCCGGGCTTGACCATGATCATGTCGGCGCCTTCCTCGATGTCGAGCGCGACTTCGCGCAGCGCCTCGTCGGTGTTGCCGGGGTCCATCTGGTAGGTGCGCTTGTCGCCGTGCAGCGTCTTCGACGAGCTGACCGCGTCGCGGAACGGGCCGTAGAACGCCGACGCATATTTCGCCGCGTAAGCCATGATCGACACGTCGGTTAGATTCTCGGCATCGAGCGCGCGGCGGATGGCGCCGACGCGGCCGTCCATCATGTCGGACGGCGCGATGATGTCGCAGCCGGCCTGCGCCTGCACCAAGGCCTGCTTGACCAGCACGGCGACCGTCTCGTCATTCATGATGACGCCGTCGTCGCGCAGCAGGCCGTCATGGCCGTGGCTCGTGAAGGGATCGAGCGCGACGTCGCAGAGGATGCCGATGTCCGGCACTTCCTTCTTGATGGCGCGAATGGCGCGGCACACCAGATTGTTGTCGTTGAGCGCTTCCGAGCCGGTCGGGTCGCGCAAGGACGGGTCGGTGTAAGGGAAGAGGGCAATGCAGGGGATGGCGAGCTTGGCCGCGCGCTCAGCTTCGCGCACCGCCTGATCGACCGACAGGCGCTCGACGCCCGGCATCGATGTAACCGCGGCGCGCTTGTTGTCGCCGTCCATGACGAAAATCGGCCAGATCAGGTCATCGGCAGTGACCACGTTTTCGCGCACCAGCCGGCGGGCCCATTCGCTGCGCCGGTTGCGGCGCATCCGGGTCGGCAGGTCGAGCGGCGTATGTCCCGCTAGGCTGGAATCGGGTTCTCCCGGCACAAAGCCGATCTTTTGCTGCAAAGGACGTCCGAATTTGATGGCCATGATTCTCTCCGGGAAGCCTTTTTAGCCGTTCCAGACAGGTCACGCCACCCGGGCGAGGCCGTCCCGTTGACGTTCTCCGGTCGGCCTTCTATCCGTCAAAGCATGGATTTCACCCTCACCGAAGACCAGCGCGCTTTCCAGTCAACCGCCCGCGCATTCGCCCGCGAGGCGATGATGCCGCACGCCGCCGCCTGGGACGAAGGCGAGGTCTTTCCGGTCGAGGCGCTGCGCCAGGCGGCGGCTCTTGGATTCGCCGGCATCTACGTCAAGGACGATGTCGGCGGCTCCGGCCTGACCCGGCTCGATGCGGCGCTGATCTTCGAGGAACTGGCGCAAGGCTGCACCTCGACCGCGGCCTACATCTCCATCCACAACATGGTGGCGTGGATGATCGACACCTATGGCAGCGCGGCGTTGCGCGAGAAGCATCTGCCAAAGCTGTGTTCCATGGAGCAATTCGCCAGCTACTGCCTCACCGAGCCGGGCGCGGGTTCGGATGCCGCCAGCCTCACCACCAAAGCGCGGCGCGACCGCGACTTTTACGTGCTCGACGGGACCAAGGCCTTCATCTCCGGCGGCGGCGTGTCGGATGTCTATGCGGTGATGGCGCGCACCGGCGAGGCCGGGCCGAAAGGCATTTCCTGCATTCTGGTCGAGAAGGGCACGCCGGGACTTTCTTTCGGCGCGCGCGAGAAGAAGCTCGGCTGGAAATCGCAGCCGACCGCGATGGTGATGTTCGAAAATTGCCGCGTTCCGGCGACGAACCTGATCGGCACGGAAGGGCAGGGCTTCCGCATCGCCATGGCCGGGCTCGATGGCGGCCGGCTCAATATCGCTGCTTGCTCATTGGGCGGCGCACAATTCTCGCTCGACCGCACCATCGAGTACATGAAGGATCGCAAACAGTTCGGCACGCGCATTGCCGACTTCCAGGCGCTTCAGTTCCGTATCGCCGATTACGCCACCGAGATCGACGCCGCGCGCCTTTTGCTGCATCGCGCCGCGGTCGCCGTCGGCGAGCACGAGCCGGGCGCGACGACGTTGGCCGCCAAGGCCAAAAGGCTGGCCACCGATACCGGCTTCGACGTCGTCAATGGCTGCCTGCAACTGCACGGCGGCTATGGCTATCTGCGCGATCATCCCATCGAGCGCGTGCTGCGCGACGTGCGCGTGCATCAGATCCTCGAAGGCACCAACGAAATCATGCGCGTCATCATCTCGCGCGCGATGCTGGGGAATTGACATGACCGCGGCGCAATGGAGCGGCGAACTGGCTTTGGTGACGGCGGCGATGTTCGCTGGCGCGGCTTTTTATATCAATTTCGCCGAACAGCACGCGCGGCTGCAACTCGACGAACGCGCGCTGCTGACGCAATGGAAGCCGAGCTACAGCCGTGGCTTCATTATGCAATCGAGCCTGGCGGTGATTTCCTGCGCCTTCGGCGTCATCGCCTTTATGCTCAGCTATGACTGGCGCTGGCTGGTCGGCGCGGTTCTGATCGTCGCCAACTGGCCGTTCACGCTCTTCATCATCATGCCGACCAACAAGCTGTTGCAGGGCACCGCCCCGGAGCAGGCCAATGAGGTGACGCGCGGCCTGATCGAACAATGGGGCAGGCTGCATGCGGTACGCACCGCCTTGGGCTTCGCCGCGGCGATCGCCTACTTGTGGGCGATGACGTGAGCGACGCGGAAATCCTCTTCGAGCGCCGCGGCGCGGCCGGCATCGTCACGCTCAACCGGCCGAAGGCGCTCAACGCCGTCACGCACACTATGGTGCACGCGTTGAGCGCGCAGTTGGCTGAATGGGCCGACGACGATGCCGTGACGCGCGTGGTCATCATGGCCAATGGCGAGCGCGCCTTTTCCGCCGGTGGCGACATCCGCGCTCTCTACGAGCTTGGCAAAGCCGGCAAGCACAAGGAGGCCCTGCAGTTCTGGGCCGACGAATATCCGCTCAACGCCGCCATCAAGAACTACCGCAAGCCCTATGTCGCGCTGATCGACGGCATCGCCATGGGCGGCGGCATCGGCATTTCGGTGCACGGGTCGCACCGCGTCGCCTTCGACCGCTTTTCCTTCGCCATGCCGGAAGTGGGCATCGGCTTCTTCCCCGATGTCGGCGCTACCTGGTTCCTGCCGCGCATGCCCGGCGAGCTCGGCGCTTATTGTGCGCTGACCGGCGAGCGTTTCAACGCCGCCGATGGCATTGCCGCCGGCGTCGCCACGCATCGCGTGCCGTCAGCGCGCTATGGCGCTTTGGTCGACGGCCTCACCGGCACGGTGTCGGTCGACGCCGTCCTCTCCGCCTTTACTGAACCGGCGGGGGAGGGGCCTATTTCCGCCCGCCGCGCCGCGATCGACCGGCTGTTTACCGGCAATCGCGTCGAAGCCATCCTCGCCGCGCTCGACCGTGAGGCCGCCTCAACCAACGTCGACGCCGAATGGGCCGGCAAGACCGCGGCCTTGATGCGAACCAAATCGCCGCTCAGTCTCAAGCTCGCGCTGGCGCAGGTGCGTTTCGGCGCCACCGCGGATTTCGCAACGTGCATGCGCACCGAATTCCGCATAGTGTCGCGCATCATTCATGGTCATGATTTTTACGAGGGCGTGCGCGCGGTGATCGTCGACAAGGACAACAAACCGGTGTGGCAACCCGCGACGCTCGGCGAAGTCAGCGATGCCGAAGTGGCGCGCCATTTCGCGCCGCTCGGCGCAGATGAGTTGGCTCTATGAGCGAGCCGTATTCCGCCGACGACCTGAAAGGCCTCGATCCCGTCCACGAGAACGAGGGCGAAGTCAGCGTCGGCCTGTGGACGCGGCGGCTGGTGCTGTTCCTGCGGGTGATGGCCGGCCTGTCGATGATCAAGGGCCTCTATCACTGGTCGCGGGTCTGCGGCATCGGCGTCGAGGCGCCGGACTATTTCGAGGCGCATTCGATCGCATGGCAGGTGGCGACGGTGTTCTTCGCCGTCATCGATCTGGTCGCGGCGGTCGGCCTGTGGCTGGCGGCGGCCTGGGGCGCGGTGATCTGGCTGACCGCGGTCGCCTCGATGCTGGCGGTCGAGATTTTCTTTCCGCAGGTCTATGGTCGTGGTTTCGTCACCGTCATTGTCGAAGGCGGCTTGCTCGGACTGTATCTCTGGCTGGCGATGAAGTCGGCGCAGGAGCAGCCGGAGTAGGCTAGAAAATAAAAAGCTAAAGGGAGAGAAGCATGTCGCGCATCGGATTTATCGGCCTCGGCAATATGGGTCTGCCGATGGCGCAGAACCTGCTCAAGGCCGGCCATCAGGTCGAGGGCGTCGATCTCAATCCGGCCTCTACCGAGAAGCTGATCGCGTCTGGCGGCAGCAACGCGGAATTCGCCAAGGTCGCGGCCAGCCGTGCCGATGTCGTCATCACCATGCTGCCGGCCGGCAAGCATGTCCGTGAGGTTTATCTCGGTGCGGGCGGCATCGTCGAGAACGCCAATCCCGGCACGCTGCTGATCGACTGTTCCACCATCGATGTCGAGACCGCGCGTGAAGTGGCCGCCGCCGCCGAGGCGAGGGGACTGCTGATGCTGGATGCGCCGGTATCCGGCGGCGTTGGCGGCGCGGCCGCCGGCACGCTCACTTTCATGGTCGGCGGCAGCGTGCAGGCTTTCACCCGCGCGCAGACCATTCTCGACAAGATGGGCAAGACCATCGTGCATGCCGGCGGCCCCGGCAACGGCCAGGCGGCGAAGATCTGCAACAACATGATCCTCGGCATTTCGATGATCGCGGTGTCGGAAGCTTTCGTGCTGGCTGAAAAACTTGGTCTCGACCACCAGAAGCTGTTCGATATCTCATCGAAGTCGTCCGGCCAGTGCTGGTCGATGACGACCTATTGCCCGGTGCCGGGGCCGGTGCCGACGTCACCGGCCAATCGCGACTACCAGCCCGGATTTACAGCCGCGATGATGCTGAAGGACTTACGTTTGGCGCAAGGCGCGGCCAAAGCCGCCGGCGCGAAAACGGAATTGGGCGCCGACGCTGAAAGGATTTATTCGGCATATGCCAGCAGCGGCGAAGCGGAACGGGATTTTTCCGGCATAATCCGCTTCATTCGCGGCTAGTTCGGCGCGCGCAAAGTGAATCAAACCTTGCGCGATTTCGCGCAATTGAAACTGCAACTAAGGATTCACCGTTGCAAATAAACCTAATCTTTATGCTGTTATTTAAGCCGATTTTAGACTGGCCCGCATAGTTTGGTTCACAAGGGACGAGGAATACAGGGCCTCGTAACCAGTGAAAACAAAACTAAACTAACAAGGGGCGTTTAAAATGAAAGCCGTCGCAAAGACGGTCGAACCCGCGGAGCGCGAAGCGCGGTTCGACACGATCCAGCCTTTGTATCATGAGGCGCTGACCTTGGTGGAGCGGCTGCATCGCCGGCTGCTCGACGTGATCAAGGACGAATTCGACCGCCGCGGCCGCTCCGATATCAATTCGGTGCAGGCGCTGCTGTTGTACAATATCGGCGACAAGGAGCTGACGGCCGGCGAGCTGCGCACGCGCGGCTACTATCTCGGCTCCAACGTCTCCTACAATCTCAAGAAGCTGGTCGAGATGGAATTCCTCGATCACCAGCGCTCGCGCGTCGACCGCCGTTCGGTTCGTATCAAGCTGACCGCCAAGGGCCAGGAAGTGCGCGACATCGTCGATACGCTGTATCAGAAGCATGTCCGCACCGTGGAGCAGGTCGGTGGCATCAATGCCGACGAGTTCGCGACCTTGAACAAGTCGCTGCACCGGCTCGAGCGCTTCTGGACCGACCAAATCCTGTATCGCCTCTAGGTTTTCTGCGCTCGCACGTACTGGCGAGACAACTTGCCCCCGGCCGGACACCTCCACCGGCCGGGGCTTTTTGTCGTTTGCGCGTCAAATTCCTGCCGGGGCCGGTTTGCGCTATGGTGCCCGCTTTGCAGGGCGGCGATGGCAAACGAGCAGGTTGTCTATTTCGAACGCATTGAGATCGGCGCCAGCGCCAAGCTGGTGGCGGTTGACGCCAAGTCCGGCATCGAGGTCACGGTCATCGGCCCGGCCAATGGCTCGCATGCCGAACTGCAAAGACTGGCGCTGGCCAAGCTGAAAGCCCGAATCGCCCGCGAGAACTCCTGACAGATTTCCCTATATATTGCGCCTCGGCCGAGCCACGCATGCCAGCGCTTGGCGGTAGCCGGACGATATGCTATTCGCCTCGCTCAATCCTGGAACCCTTGAAATTCGGCGCCGCAATGTCCGACGCCCGGAGAACGTAAATGTCGGCGGACAACCTGTTTTCCGCGCAATTGCGCGACGTGGATCCCGAAATCGCGCATGTGATCGGCCAGGAACTAGGTCGCCAGCGCGACGAAATCGAGCTGATCGCCTCGGAAAACATCGTCTCCAAGGCCGTGCTGGAAGCACAGGGCTCCTGCCTGACCAACAAATACGCCGAAGGCCTGCCCGGCAAGCGCTATTATGGCGGCTGCCAGTATGTCGATGTCGCCGAGACGTTGGCGATCGAGCGCGTCACAAAATTGTTCGGCTGCCAGTTCGCCAATGTGCAGCCGCACTCCGGCGCGTCGGCCAATGCCGAAGTGTTCTTCGCGCTGATGCAGCCCGGCGACACCTTCATGGGATTGAACCTCGCCGCCGGCGGCCATCTCAGCCACGGCATGGCGCTCAACATGTCGGGCAAGTGGTTTAAGCCGGTGCCGTACAATGTGCGCCGCGAGGACCAGCGCATCGACATGGACGAGGTCGAGAAGCTCGCCAAGGAACACAAGCCGAAGCTCATCATCGCCGGCGGCTCGGCCTATCCGCGCATCATCGACTTCAAACGCTTCCGCCAGATTTGCGACGAGGTCGGCGCGTTGCTGATGGTCGACATGGCCCATTTTGCCGGTTTGGTGGCCGGTGGCGCGCATCCTTCGCCGTTCCCGCACGCCCATGTTGTCACCACGACGACGCACAAGACTTTGCGCGGCCCGCGCGGCGGCGTCATTCTCACCAACGACGAAGCTTTGGCCAAGAAGTTCAACACGGCGGTGTTCCCCGGCATGCAGGGCGGCCCGCTGATGCATGTCATCGCCGCCAAGGCCGTGGCCTTCGGCGAAGCGCTGAAGCCTTCCTTCAAGACTTATGCGAAGAACGTCGTCGAGAATGCCAAGGTGCTGGCCGATACGCTGAAGGGCCACGGCCTCGATATCGTCTCCGGCGGCACCGACACGCATTTGATGCTGGTCGATCTGCGGCCCAAGCGTCTCACCGGCAAGGTCGCCGAGCTGGCGCTCGGCCGCGCGCACATTACCTGCAACAAGAACGGCATCCCGTTCGATCCAGAAAAACCCATGGTGACGTCGGGCATCCGGCTCGGCTCGCCCGCCTGCACGACGCGCGGCTTCGGTCCGGCCGAGTTCAAGCAGGTCGGCGAGATGATCGTCGAAGTGCTTGACGTGCTGTCGCAGAAGGGCGTCGATGAGGATACGTTCGTCGAAGCGGCGGTGCGCGACAAGGTCAAGGCGTTGCTGTCGCGCTTCCCGATTTACCAGAGCTAGTCCTTAAGGGGGCGTCATGCGTTGCCCGAGTTGCGGTAGCCTCGATACGCAGGTCAAGGATTCGCGGCCGACGGAGGACTCCGCCGTCATCCGCCGCCGCCGCGTCTGTCTCACCTGCAATTTTCGCTTCACCACCTTCGAGCGCGTGCAGTTGCGCGAACTCACCGTGATCAAGCGCAACGGACGGCGCGTGCCGTTCGACCGCGACAAGCTGATGCGCTCGGTGCAGATCGCGCTGCGCAAGCGCGCCGTCGAGCCGGAGCGCATCGAACAGATGGTGTCGAAGATCGTGCGCGAGTTGGAAAGCGGCGGCGAGAACGAAGTGTCGTCCGAGGCCATTGGCGAGATCGTGATGGCGCATCTTCGCGAGATCGACGACGTCGCCTACGTGCGCTTCGCTTCGGTCTATCGCAATTTCGGCGAGGTCAAGGATTTCCGTGCCGCGCTCGATGAATTGTCGAGCGACGACGACGCGCCGACCGTGCCGCCGGCTCGCAAATGACCGCGCCCGCTGAACCTGCGAACGAAGATACCCGCTACATGGCGCTGGCGCTGGCGCTCGGCCGGCGCGGCCTTGGCAACGCGTTCCCCAACCCGGCGGTCGGCTGCGTGATCGTCAAGGACGGTGTCATCGTCGGCCGCGGTTGGACCCAACCCGGCGGCCGGCCGCATGCCGAAGTCGTGGCGCTCAACCAGGCCAAGCGCCGGGCCAAGGGCGCGACGCTCTATTGCACGCTCGAGCCATGCTCGCATGAAGGCAAGTCGCCGCCTTGCGCCGATGCCGTCATCAAGGCCGGCGTCGCCCGCGTCGTTTCGGCGCTGGAAGATCCCAATCCGGAAGTGGGGGGCCAAGGCCACGCGCGTCTGCGCGACAAGGGCATTACGGTCGATGTCGGCCTTATGGCCGACGAGGCGCAGCGCGCGCATGCCGGCCACATCGCGCGCATCCAGAAAAGTCGTCCTTTTGTGACACTCAAGCTCGCACTTTCGAAAGATGCCAAGGCCGGCCTCGCCGGCCGCAAGCAGGTTGCCATCACCGGCGAAGAAGCGCGCGACCGCGTCTGGCTGATGCGCGCGCAAAGCGACGCCATCCTGGTCGGCATCGGCACGGTGTTGTCCGATAATCCGCAACTGACTTGCCGCCTGCCGGGGATGTTCGAACGCTCGCCGGTGCGCGTCGTGCTCGACGCCAAATTGAGCGTGCCGATGTCGTTCACGGTGATCTCGACCGTGCGCGACACGCCGACCTGGGTGTTCTGTTCGCACAAGGCGTCGCCGATCGCCGAGGATATTCTGCAACAGAAGGGCGCCAGGGTTTTCCGCGTCGACGAGACGCAGGGCCGCCTCGATCTCGACGAGGTGCTGAAGATTCTGAGCGAGCAGGGCATCACGCGTTTGATGGTCGAAGGGGGCCCGACAGTCGCCGCGTCGTTCGCCGCCGCTGATCTGGTCGACAAAGCTGTGTTGCTACGCGCACCAAAGGAAATCGGTGACACCGGCATCCCCGCGTTGGAAGGCATGAAGCCCGACGCGCTGACCGGCAAGTTTAAATTGCTCGGTGCCGAACAGGTCGGCGTCGACACTATCGAAACGTACGAGCGAGCCTGATGTTCACCGGCATCGTCACAGACCTTGGCGAAGTGCGGTCGGTGCATCCGCGCGCCAATAATCTGTCGCGCCTGACCATCTACACGCGCTATCCGCGCGCCGAACTGATCGAAGGCGCGTCGATCGCCTGTTCCGGCGTTTGCCTCACCGTGGTCGATACCGGCGAGGAGGACGGCCGCGTCTGGTTCGCCGCCGATGCCGCCGCCGAAACGCTTGCCGTCACAGGCGTCGGCCGATGGCGGCACGGTACACGCATCAATCTCGAACGGCCGCTGCGGCTGGGCGACGAACTCGGCGGCCATCTGGTCGCCGGCCATGTCGACGGCCTCGCCACGGTGATGGCGCGCGACGACATGACCGATATGGCCAAGTTCACGCTGCGCGCGCCGCATGAACTTGCCCGTTTCATCGCGCCGAAGGGTTCCGTCGCGCTCGATGGCGTATCGCTGACGGTCAACCAGGTGGAGGGGGATACCTTCACGGTCATGATCATTCCGCACACGTTGTCGGTCACCAGCCTCGGCGCCTGGCGCGCGGGCGACGCGGTTAACCTCGAAATCGACACCATGGCGCGCTATGCCGCGCGCCTGATGGAAGCACGCAAGTAACGCTTCAAGTAGCGCGTATTGGCCCTTGTTTGGCAGGCATGCGCTTGCTACCACGCGGCTCAACCAAGGAACCCGATTGAATGGCCAAAAAAGTCAGCGCCGCGAAGCCACGCGCTACCAAGTCAACCGCGCCGTGTCTGCTGATCGTCGAAGCGCGCTTCTACGGCCACATCGCCGACGCGCTGCTGAAGGGCGCCAGCGCGGTGCTGGACGAGGCGGGCGCGACCTATGACGTCATCACCGTGCCCGGTGCGCTGGAAATTCCCGGCGCCATCGCCATGGCCGCCGACGCGCCGAAAAACAAGAAGCAGCCTTATGACGGCTTCGTCGCGCTCGGCTGCGTCATCCAGGGCGAAACCTATCATTTCGAAATCGTCTCGAATGAATCCGCGCGCGGCCTGATGGACCTGACCGTGCAGCGCCACTTCGCCATCGGCAACGGCATCCTCACCGTCGACACCGAAGCGCAGGCCAAGGACCGTATCGGCGGCGCGCATGGCCACAAGGGCGCGGAAGCGGCCAAGGCGGCTTTGGCGATGATCGCGCTTAAGCGCGATCTGGACTCCAAATAATGGCCGAGGCCGCCAAACCCGAGAAGGAAGAGCGCAAGGCGAACAAGCGCGGCGCCGCGCGCCTCGCCGCCGTGCAGGCGCTCTACCAGATGGACCTGGCGGGCAGCGGACTCGACGAGATCATCGCCGAATTCGAAAGCCACTGGATCGGCCGCGAGGTCGAAGGCGCGCAATATCTGCCGGCGGAAGCGGCGTTCTTCCGCGATATCGTCTCCGGTGTGGTGCGCGACCAGCGCACGCTCGACCCGCTGATCGATGAGGCCTTGGCGCGCGGCTGGCCGCTCAAGCGCATTGAGACCGTGCTGCGCGCCGCGTTGCGCGCGGGGCTCTATGAACTGCAAAACCGCCGCGACGTGCCGGCGCGCGTCGTCGTCTCGGAATATGCCGACGTCGCCGCCGCTTTCGTCGAGCGCGACGAGACCGGCATGGTCAACGCCGTGCTCGACCAGCTGGCGCGCAAAGTAAGAGCTGACGAGTTTACGCCGTAGTTGTCCCGGTGATGACGGAGTAGATTGGCGCCATGAGCTCTGATCAATCCCCCGAAGACAACCTGATCGCGCGCTATTTCGCGCCGCTCGCCACCGATCCCGGCGCGCTCGGACTGTCGGACGACGCCGCCTTTATCAAGCCAGCGGCGGGTTGCGAACTGGTGCTGAAAGCCGACGCCATTGTCGGCGGCATCCACTTCTTTCTGGACGACGCGCCACAAACCATCGCCGCCAAGGCGCTGCGCATCAATCTGTCCGATCTTGCCTCGAAAGGCGCTAAGCCGCTCGGCTTCCTGTTGACGCTCGCGCTGCCGAAAGACATTGGCGAGCCGTGGCTCGCGGCGTTCGCGCAAGGGCTGCGCGAGGACATCGCCACTTACAAATGCCCGTTGTTCGGCGGCGACACCGTGCGCTCGCCGGGCCCGGTGATGGTGTCGGTCGCGATGTTCGGCAGCGTGTCGGACGGCAGGATGGTGCGCCGCTCCACCGCCAAGCCGGGCGACAAGGTATTCGTTACCGGCAGCATTGGTGACGCCGCGCTCGGACTAGGTTTGCGTCAAGGTGCGACCTGGCCGCTCACCGATGCGCAGCGCGAGCATCTCAACGACCGTTATCTCCTGCCGCTGCCGCGCGGCGCATTGGCCGAAACCGTGCTGCATTATGCCTCCGCGTCGATGGATGTGTCCGATGGCCTCGTTGGCGATCTCGCCAAACTGTGCCGCGTCTCCGGCGTTGCCGCGACAATCGACGCTTCGCGCGTGCCGCTGTCGGCCGCCGCCAAGGCCGTCACCGCCGCCGACCCGGCAGCATTGGAAACCGCGCTGACCGGCGGCGACGATTACGAAATCCTCTGCACCGTATCGCAAGCCAAGGTCGATCGCTTCCGCGTTGCCGCCATGGCCGCCAAGGTCGCGGTCACCGAAATCGGAACCATCACTGAGGGCGAGGGCGCCCGCTTTCACGATGCGCAAGGCGCAACGTTGACCTTCAAGCGCACTTCGTTCAGTCATTTCTGACAGCGAATAAGTTTTCGCTATAGTGCCGGCCAAATCAATCGGGGGAAGCGCGCGATGGACGAAATGAAGGCACGCAAGGCATTCATGCCGACCGGGCAGACGCCGCGCTTCCAGGATTATCTCAAGCACTATCCAACCTCGTCCTATTTGCGCCGTCACGCGCCGCGCAACATTCCGTTCTTCGCCTTCGAGTATGGCGACACCGGCGCCGGCGACGATGTCGGCGTCCAGCACAACTGGGCGGCGTTCGACAACGTCAAGATCGTGCCGCGCTACGGCGTCATGGGCACGCTGCCGCCGGTCGGCGTCGATCTGTTCGGCACGCATTACGCCGCGCCGATCGGCATCGCGCCGATGGGCGGGCCGGCCATCGTCTGGCCCGGCGCCGATCTCATTCTGGCGAAAGCGGCGCAGGCCGCGCGCATTCCCTACACGCTCGGCGTTGCCGGCGGCGCGACCATCGAGCAAATCGCCGAGGTCGCGCCCGATGTGTTCTGGCTCCAGCTTTATCGCTTCGCCCAGAACGATCACAAGATCGGCTTCGACCTGATCGACCGCGCGCAGCGCGCCAACGTCAAGGTCCTGACCATGACGCTCGACACGCCGGTGCGCACCACGCGTTCGCGCGAAACCTATGCCGGCTTGGGCCGCGAATTTCATCCGACCGCGCGCATGTTCCGCGAAATGATCGTGCGGCCGAAATGGCTGATGGCGATGCTGCGCAATGGATTTCCGCGTTTCGCCACCATGGCGCAATATGCCGGCGTGAGGCCTAGCACCAATGGCGTCATCGATTTCGCCCGCCGCGAAATGGGCGGCGCCTTCCTGTGGGACGAAGTCGCGCGCTACCGCGACCGCTGGAAAGGCCCGATGACGATCAAGGGCATCCTTCATCCGCAGGATGCGGAGAAGGCGGTCTCGCTCGGCGTCGAGGGCATCTGGGTGTCGAATCATGGCGGCCGCCAGATCGAGGCTTTGGTGCCGTCGATCGATGCGCTGCCGGCCATTGTTTCCGCCGTCGGCGCCAAGGCCACCATCCTCATCGACAGCGGCATCCGCTCCGGCCAGGACGTTATGCGTTCGCTGGCGCTGGGCGCCGATGCCGGCTTTGCCGGCAAGTCGTTTTTGTGGGCGCTCGGCGCGCTTGGCGAAGACGGGCCGGGTCAACTCATCGATCTCTATATCGACGAGTTGCGCGCGTCGCTCGGCCAGATCGGCGCGCACCATCCGGGCGAGGCCAAGCTCGCCAAGGTGCTGCATCCGGGCGCGATCAAGTATTAGACACTGTCATTCCGGGACGGCGCCATAAGCGCGTTGACGCGCGTCTATGATGCGCTATGGCGCCGGGCCCGGAATCCAGGGCGGAAGCACGAGCGTTTGCGGCTCTGGATTCCGGGCTCGCGGCCAAATGGCCGCGCCCCGGAATGACGGTGTATTCATCCCAGCCCTGCATCCTTGGCAGTAGCCGCGTCCTGCGAACCCCGCTAACAAGAGCAAAATATTACTTTCCGGGGAAATGCCTCATGTCGGCCGCCGCCGAACCTCTGCCGTACATTTTCGACGACCGGCTGGCCCGCCGCAACGCCATGGTGCTGGCGGTGGCGCAGGCGCTGGCGGGCGGCAACAATACCGTCATTATCTCGACCGCCTCGATCGTCGGCGCCGTGCTCGCCCCGGACAAAGGCCTGGCCACCGCGCCGGTCACCGCCATGGTGCTCGGCATGTGGCTCGGCACGCTGCCGCTGGGTTATCTGGCGCGCCGCTTCGACCGCCGCTTCGCCCTGCAATGCGGCTCGGTCTTCGGCATCCTCTCCGGCCTGATTTCCTGTTCGGCGGTGATGATCGGCTCGTTCTGGCTCTTGCTGCTCGGCACTTTCTGCGGCGGGCTCTATGCCGCCGCGCATCAGTCCTATCGCTTTGCCGCCGCCGATACCGCGAGCGAAGCCTACCGGCCGAAGGTCGTGTCCTGGGTGCTGGCCGGCGGCATCTTTGCCGCGCTGATCGGGCCGCAACTGGTCATCCATACCAAGGACCTGCTGCCGCCATATCTGTTCGCGGCAAGTTATCTCGGCCAGTCGGTCTGCGCGCTGCTGGCGGCCATCGTTTTGATTTTCGTCAAGGTGCCGCCGATCGCGGCGAAGCGCGCCGAGATCGCGCGTCCCTTAAGCGAAATCGCGCGCACGCCGCGCTTCATCGTCGCGGTCGCCTGCGGCGTCGCCAGCTACGCCATGATGAACATGGTGATGACGTCCGCTCCGCTCGCCATGGTCGGCTGCGGCCATTCCGTCACCGACGCCGCGCTCGGCATTCAATGGCATGTGCTGGCGATGTATGCGCCGAGCTTTTTCACCGGCTCGCTGATCGCCCGCTTCGGCGTCGAGCGCATCACCTTCATCGGTCTTGCCCTGATCGCGCTGGCCGCCGCCGTCGGCGTCGCCGGCATCACTGTCGCGCATTTCTGGACCGGGCTGATCCTGCTCGGCCTCGGCTGGAATCTCGCTTTCATCGGCGCCACCACCATGATCACGCAGTGTCACCGGCCGGAAGAGCGCAACAAGGTGCAGTCGTTCAACGACTTCCTCATCTTCGGCTCGATGGCGATATCGTCGTTCTCGTCCGGGCAGATGCTGGCTTACATGAGCTGGCCGGCGATCAACGAAGTCGTGTTCCCGACGGTCGCCATTGCCGGCGCGCTGCTGATCTGGCTGGTGCTGCGCCGCCGCGCCGAGGCGAGGCGGATTTAGCTGTAGTTTTTGCGACGCTCTGAGAGTTGCAGCGAAACGCTGTCGACCCGCCGCCGCCATCGGTGATTTCCAGGCTGACCGGCCTGAGCGCCAGGTCGGGCTCCTGCACGATGTCGATAATCACCTCGCGGCCGAAGGCGATGGCCTCGCTGTCGCTGTTGATCTCGATAAAGCCCAGGTGTTCCGGGCCGGCGCCGCTGAGCAGTTCGTAGCGGTAACGGGGCATGCGGCGAATCCTGTGTGCGATATCGCACATAGGGTTCAGCAGTTCATTCCAAAACGGAGGTATGTCCGTAAATTATTTACAATGGCACTGTTGCGGTTTATTTTCCATCTCTGGCTAAACGGCGCTTGACCTGTCTATTATCCTATGCTTATTTACGGAGGTCCGGTCCGCCGAGGGCGCTCTCATGAGGCGTCATGGAAGTGGGACCGCCTTGATTGGGCCGATATCGGGTAAACCCGACATCGGCGACGCGGTGCCTGCGGGCGAAGGGGATACGCACCCTTGGCTCCCGGGCGGCGCCGGACCCCGCCCGGAGGCATTAGGACCTCCCGCGAGGAGCTCGCTGATGGTGCGAAGCAGCCTTAAGTCGGCTAGCCGCCAGAAGCGCGGACCGGACGCTGTAAGACACTGCAATGGAGCGCCGCGGGGCGCAGCGTCCTTCGCCAAAGGACGCGCACGCCGTCCAGGCGTGAATGAGATGTGGCGCCACGCGGCGCTCCATTCCCTCGGCCTTCTTGCCGGGGAGCGGAACAGGGAAGGCGGCCTGCCCGGGGCCTTTCAAGAATACGGGCGATGGCGCACGCCTGCGCCTTTAGGCTAGCCCCCGCCGCCTTATTTCACCGGCAAATTCAGCCTAACGGCGGCTTATCGCCACAAACCGTTGGGAAGGCGTCAAATGCGCGTTGCTTTGCTGCCACTTTTTTGGCTATATCCGCGCGCTTTCAAGTCGAGGTGAAGCGCCCCCCTTGTGCGGCCATCCTCGACCCTCCCGTGCCGGCGGGGGCTTTAAGTTCCCGCCCGCTTCATTCTCACTCGAGGTTGGATTCATGACTTCTCTTTGGGTCATCATCGGCTGCGGCCTGCTTTCGATCGTTTACGGAATCTGGGCCATTCAGTCGGTCATGTCGGCGGATGCCGGCAATGCCAGAATGCAGGAAATCGCGGCCGCGATCGCCGAAGGCGCGCAGGCTTATCTCAAGCGTCAGTACATCACCATCGGCATCGTCGGCATCGTCGTGCTGGTCATCCTCTGGGTGCTGCTCGGCAGCCTGACGGCGCTCGGCTTCCTGATCGGCGCGGTGCTGTCCGGCGTCGCCGGCTTCATCGGCATGAACGTCTCGGTGCGCGCCAACGTGCGTACCGCCCAGGCCGCGACCAAGTCGCTCGCCGCGGGCCTCGACATCTCGTTCAAGGCCGGCGCCGTTACCGGCATGCTGGTGGCCGGCCTCGCGCTGCTCGGCGTCGCCATCTACTACATGGTCCTCACCGGACCGATGAAATACGCCTCCGACAGCCGCACCGTCATCGACGCGCTGGTCGCGCTGTCGTTCGGCGCCTCGCTGATCTCGATCTTCGCCCGTCTCGGCGGCGGCATCTTCACCAAGGGCGCCGACGTCGGCGCCGATCTCGTCGGCAAGGTCGAAGCCGGTATCCCGGAAGATGACCCGCGCAACCCGGCGACCATTGCCGACAACGTCGGCGATAACGTCGGCGATTGTGCCGGCATGGCGGCCGATCTGTTCGAAACCTATGCAGTGACCGTCGTCGCCACCATGGTTCTCGCGGCGATCTTCTTCGTCGGCCAGCCGATCCTCGGCTCGGCGATGCTCTATCCGCTCGCCATTTGCGGCGCCTGCATCGTCACCTCGATCATTGGCACTTTCTTCGTCAAGCTCGGCGCCAACGGTTCGATCATGGGCGCGCTCTACAAAGGCCTGATAGTCGGCGGCGTGCTGTCGGTCGGCGGCCTTGCGGTTGCGACCCACTACACCATCGGCTGGGGCCAGATCGGCACCGTCGCCGGCATGGCGATCACCGGCAAGAACCTGTTCATCTGCGGCGTTCTCGGCCTCGTCATCACCGGCCTGATCGTCTGGATCACCGAGTACTACACTGGCACCGGCAAGCGTCCTGTTGTGTCGATTGCTCAGGCGTCGGTCACCGGTCACGGCACCAACGTCATCCAGGGTCTGGCCGTCTCGCTTGAGTCGACCGCGATGCCCGCGATTGTCATCGTTGCCGGCATCATCGTCACCTATCAGCTCGCCGGCCTGTTCGGCACGGCGATCGCGGTGACCACCATGCTCGGCATCGCCGGCATGATCGTCGCGCTCGACGCCTTTGGCCCGGTCACCGACAATGCCGGCGGCATTGCCGAAATGGCCGGCCTGCCGAAGGAAGTGCGCCACAACACCGACGCGCTCGATGCGGTCGGCAACACCACCAAGGCCGTTACCAAGGGCTACGCCATCGGTTCGGCGGGCTTGGGCGCGCTCGTGCTGTTCGCCGCCTACACCAACGACATCGCGGCCTTCACCAAGTCGGGCGCGGAATACTTCAAGGATGTCGGCGTGGTCTCGTTCGACCTGTCGAACCCCTACGTCGTTGCCGGTCTGATCTTCGGCGGCCTGATCCCGTATCTGTTCGGCGGTATCGCCATGACCGCGGTCGGCCGTGCGGCCGGCTCCGTGGTCGAGGAAGTGCGCCGTCAGTTCCGCGAAAACCCCGGCATCATGCAGGGCACGTCGCGCCCGGACTACGCGCGCGCCGTCGATCTGCTGACCCGCGCGGCGATCAAGGAAATGATCATCCCGTCGCTGTTGCCGGTGCTGGCGCCGATCGTCGTCTATTTCGGCGTGCTGTGGATCTCCGGCTCGAAGGCCAACGCCTTCGCGGCGCTCGGCGCGTCGTTGCTCGGCGTGATCGTCAACGGCCTGTTCGTCGCCATCTCGATGACCTCGGGCGGCGGCGCCTGGGACAACGCCAAGAAGTCGTTCGAAGACGGCTTCACCGACAAGGACGGCGTCGTGCATCAGAAGGGCGGCGAGGCGCACAAAGCCTCGGTGACCGGCGACACCGTCGGCGATCCCTACAAGGACACCGCGGGCCCCGCCGTCAACCCGGCGATCAAGATCACCAACATCGTCGCGTTGCTGCTGCTGGCGATCCTCGCGCATTAATCGGCGCGCGAACCTGAATACGAAAAGGGCCCGCGCTTCGCGGGCCCTTTTTTATGAAGCGATAATCTGTACGATTAGAACATCTTGAAGTTGCGGAAGATGCCGCGCAGATAATTGAGCTGCTCGCCGCCGGTTTCGGTCGTCTGCGACACGAAGTCGAAAATCTTGCCGTCCTTGATGCCGTAATTGGCCAGCCGCGTGACCGTGCGGTTCTTGTCGAAATAGACGGCGATGACGCGCTGATCGACCGTCTCGTGCGGCATGAAGGCGGCGCTGCGCTCGGCCTTCTGCGAAATGTAATAGAACGTATCGCCATCGACCGTCGCAACCGTTGACGGCGTGCCGAGCACGATCAGCACCTGCTCCTGCGTGGCGCCGATCGGAATCTGCTCCAGCGCGCCATCGGGCAGCACGTATCCGCGTTGCAGCGTTTCGCCGAAACTGCCGCAGCCGGCGACCGCCAACGGGCCGGCCAGCACGCAGGCAAGCGCGAAAGCCCGTGTCATTCTCATGGAAACCATCGCTGTCTCGATCCTCAAATACGCGTCGATTTGGTTCTTGCATCCTTGCCGGTGTGGACTAAACCGGCGGCAACCAACAAATGCCCGAAGCAACCTTATGATATTTTCACTTTTCCGCCGAAGTCAGCCGAAGCCGGACACCATTTCGATCCTGTATGGCATGATCGTGGCGCAGGCGCGATTGCCGGTGTTTTACCGCGATTATGCGGTCGCCGACACGGTTAACGGCCGTTTCGACCTGATCGTGCTGCATCTGGCGCTGGTCATGGACCGTTTGATGCCGGATCCGGGGACCAAAGAGCTCGGGCAGGGCATTTTCGACGCCTTTTGCCGGGATATGGACGATAATCTGCGGGAGATGGGCATCGGCGACCTGAAAGTGCCCAAGGAAATGCGGCGCATGGGCGAGGCCTTCTATGGCCGCTCGCAGGCCTATCTGAACGCGATTCCGGCTGCGCTTCAACCCGGCGACGGCAGCCGGGCGCTCATTGAAGCCCTTAGCCGGAATATCTATGGCGGCGCGCCCTCGGCGCACACTGCGGCGCCCAGGCTTGCGGCCTATATGCTGGAAGCGGTACGGGAGTTGAAGGCGCAGGACGTAAGCGCGCTCGCCGCCGGCACGTTGCGCTTTCCGGACCCGGCCGCAATTCCGCCGGCCGTTGTATAGCGGCCTAAACAGAGCTGATGACGATGACCCGAAAAGACGGCCGCCCCGGCGGTCCGGCGAAATCCGCGCCGGCCAAATCCGCGATTAAGTCCGCCAGCGCCAAATTCGCGCCGCGCAGCGCCGCCGGCGCGCCGGCGTGGAGCGTTCCGCTGAAAGTGGATGCGATCTCCGACACTGGCCTCAGCCGCACCATCGAAGCCGGTCCTGAAATCTGCGCCGCGGTGGCCGAATTGGCCGAAGTCCGCGCCATTTCCAGCCTCAAGGCGACCTTCGATCTCAGCCGCGCCGGCGATGTCGTTCACGTCACCGGACGGGTTACTGCCGATGTCGGGCAGAATTGCGTGGTCACGCTCGATCCGCTTGAGTTCACGGTCGATGAGGCCATCGACGTGCTGTTTGCCGCGGTCCCGGAGGAGGGTACCGAGGCGCACGACGTGCACCGCCGCAAAACCGAGGAGGAACTGCCCGAACCGCTAATCGACGGCACCATCGACCTCGGCGCCATCGCTTGCGAGTTCCTGATCCTTGGCATCGAGCCTTATCCGCGCAAGCCGGGTGTCGAGTTTTCGCCCCCAGAGGTTGAATCGGACGGTCCGCACCCGTTCGCGGCCCTTGCCGCCTTGAAGAAGAACGAGCCGTGACCTCGGGTTCCACTGGCGGCCCGGCCCGACTTGTCAGGACCGGCCCACAAGGTATGTTCGCCCCTATGCGTCGAATCCGGATGACCTTTGTGCCGGCGCTTACGACAACGCCGCTCCGATTGGACTCGACCAGAGTACGCCCGCGCCATGCCAGATAACGTTCGCATTGCAATAGACGCGATGGGCGGCGACCATGGCCCGGCGGTCGTGCTGCCCGGCGCCGAACTGGCGCTGATCCGCCATCCGGATACCCAATTCCAGTTGTTCGGAGACCGCGCCACGGTCGAGCCGTTGCTCGACAAGCTGCCCCGCCTCAAGGAGCGCGCGACCTTCACCCATACCGACGTCTCGATCCGCATGGACGACAAGCCGAGCCAGGCCCTGCGCTATGGCCGGCACAAATCGTCGATGTGGCTGGCGATCGACGCGGTGAAGAAGGGCACGGCCGACGTCGCCGTTTCGGCCGGCAATACCGGCGCGCTGATGGCGATGTCGCGTTTCCATCTCAAGATGATCGAGGGCATCGACCGCCCCGCCATCGCCGGCCTGTGGCCGACGCTGAAGGGTGAGTCCGTGGTGCTCGACGTCGGCGCCTCGATCGGCGCCGATGAGTTTCATCTGGTCAAGCTCGCCATCATGGGTGGCGCCATGGCGCGCATCATGTTCGATATCGACCGCCCCACCGTCGGCCTCCTGAATATCGGCGTCGAGGAGGTCAAAGGCCTCGAGCAGGTGCGCGAGGCCGGCCGCATGCTGCGCGAGGGCAACTTCCGCGAATTCGACTATCAAGGCTTTGTCGAAGGCGACGATATCGGCAAGGGCACGGTCGACGTCGTCGTGACCGAAGGCTTCGCCGGCAATATCGCGCTCAAGACGGCGGAGGGCACCGCCCGCCAGTTCGCGCAATATCTGCGCGCGGCGATGAACCGGACCTGGATGGCGCGGCTCGGTTATCTTTTGTCGCGCCAGGCCTTCCAGACGTTGCGTGAAAAAATGGACCCGCGTAAGTCGAATGGCGGCGTCTTTCTCGGCCTCAACGGCGTTGTCATCAAGAGCCATGGCGGCGCCGACTCCGAAGGCTTCGCCGCCGCCATCGATATGGGATACGACATGATCCGCTATGAACTGCTCAGCAAGATAGGCCAGTCGATGGCGCGCGATCTGCAAGCACGCGCCAGCGCGCAGATGGTCGAAACGGTGGCGAGCGGAGCGGCCTCGTGAGCGTCTTGCGTTCGGTAATCCTCGGCTGCGGCAGCTATCTGCCTGCGCGAATTCTCTCCAATGACGAACTGGCGCGTTCGGTGGAAACCACCGACGAGTGGATCGTGCAGCGCACCGGTATCCGCGAGCGCCATATCGCCGCCCCCGGCGAGATGACCTCCGACCTCGCCATTCACGCCGCCCGCGCAGCGCTGGCCCATGCCCATGTCGACGCCGATTCCATCGACCTGATCGTGCTCGGCACCTCGACCCCGGACCAGACCTTCCCGGCCACCGCCGTCACCGTCCAGCATGCGCTTGGCATCACCAAGGGCGCCGCCTTCGACCTCCAGGCCGTCTGTTCGGGCTTTGTCTATGCGCTGTCAGTCGCCGACAGCATGTTGCGCTGCGGCAGCCACAAGCGCGCGCTGGTCATCGGCGCCGAGACTTTCTCGCGCATCCTCGACTGGAACGACCGCACCACCTGCGTCCTGTTCGGCGACGGCGCCGGCGCCGTCGTGCTGGAAGCGCAGGAGCAGCCCGGCGACACCAGCGACCGCGGCGTCCTGACCACGCATCTGCGCTCCGACGGCCGCCACAAATCCAAGCTCTATGTCGATGGCGGGGTGTCCTCGACCCAGACCGTCGGCCATTTGCGCATGGAAGGCAAAGAAGTGTTCAAGCATGCGGTCGCCATGATCACCGACGTGATCGAGGACGCCTTCGAGGCGACTGGCACCACCGCCGCCGACATTGACTGGTTCGTACCGCATCAGGCCAACAAGCGCATTATCGACGGATCGGCCCATAAACTGGGAATTTCGCCGGAAAAAGTGGTGATAACGGTCGATCGTCACGGCAATACCTCGGCCGCTTCGATCCCGTTGGCATTGGCCGACGCGGTCGCTGACCGGCGCATCAAACGCGGCAATTTAATCTTATTGGAAGCGATGGGCGGAGGCTTCACCTGGGGCTCGGCCATGCTGCGGTGGTAATCTTTTAAGCGCAAGGCAGCGGCCACAAGTCTTAAATCGACCGTTGACCGGTTGGGTTGAAGCTAATATCGTCAATAATTCCAGCGAGATATGTTCGCCGGGGGTTGGGCTGGGCGATGACTGGTAAGACGGTAACGAGAGCGGATTTGTGTGAGGCGGTCTACCAGAAGGTGGGGCTGTCGCTCACCGAGTCTGCGTCGCTGGTCGAGTTGGTTCTCAAGGAGATCACCGACTGTCTGGAGCGTGGCGAGACGGTAAAACTGTCTTCCTTCGGCTCTTTTGTCGTGCGCAAGAAAGGCCAGCGCATTGGCCGTAATCCGAAGACCGGCAAGGAAGTTCCAATCTCGCCACGGCGCGTCATGGTGTTCAAGCCATCGGCCATTCTCAAGCAGCAGATAAACGGCCACGACGTCGCCGACGAAGCCGAGCACGCTTAAAGCATGATCCCGAAAAGTGGGAACCGGTTTTCGGGTAAGATCATGCTCAAAACAAATTGCTCGCTGCAAATTTTGTAAAAGCGTTCATTCGTAATTCGAGGAGTCGCTTTGGACAACAAGGCGCCGGACGCATTCCGCACCATCAGTGAAGTGGCAGACGAACTGGATCTGCCGCAGCATGTGTTGCGCTTTTGGGAAAGCCGCTTCCGCGACATCAAGCCGATGAAGCGCGGCGGCGGCCGACGCTATTACCGTCCCGAAGACATCGAGCTGCTGCGCGGCATCAAGCATCTCCTGTACGGCGAGGGCTACACCATTCGCGGCGTGCAGCGCATTTTGCGCGAGCAGAGCGTGTCATTTGTGCAGGCGGTCTGGCAGGACGGCGCGCCGCAACCGCCGCACATCGCGACCGATGAAGAAGAGCTTGTCGAGGAGGTCGCCGACACCGACGCCGAGGCGCTCGACGAGCCGCGCGGTCTGCGCGAGCGGTTCTCCTCGCTAATCGGGCGCGACCTTGGCGACCGTGGTGAGATGCCAGGCGACCGCCGCGAACCGCCGCTGCAAAGCGCGCCGATGCCGCGCATTGAGCCTTCGGATCGGCCGGTCTACGACATCGGCTCGCCGCAATCGGCGCAGCCGAACTTCTCGCAGCCTTCGGCGCCGGCCGCGTCCGCGCCTAAAGCCGGGCTGGCGCGCGAGCAGGCCAGCAAGCTGCACGCTGCGCTGCACGAACTGATGGAATGCCGCAAGCTTATCGACAGCGCGATGGCGCGCGGGGAGTAGCCTTGCCGCATTCGCTTCCGGCACATTTGGGATTCAATCTGCATGACCGCGACTGACGTTCTGCTCGTCGAGCATCCATCGGACGATATTGTCTTGCTGCGCCTTAACCGGCCGCAGGTGCGCAATGCGCTCAATCTCGATGTGCGCATAAGGCTGGCCGACGAGATTGCGCGTTGCAGTGCCGATCCGCAAATCCGCTGCGTTGTCATCACCGGCTCCGACACTGTGTTCGCTGCCGGCGCCGACATCACCGAAATGGCCGAGGCTGGCCCGGTGGAAGTGATGGCGCGCAATGTGCAGCAGTATTATCGCGCGATCATGGATTGCCCGAAGCCGGTGATCGCCGCGGTCGAGGGCTTCGCGCTCGGCGGCGGGCTGGAACTGGCTTTGTGCGCCGACATCATCATTGCCGGTGACGGCGCCAAGATGGGTCTGCCGGAAGTGAAGCTGGGCATTCTCGCTGGCGGCGGCGGCACGCAGAAACTGGCGCGGCTGGTCGGCAAGCAGCGCGCGATGCTTTTGCTGATGACCGGCCGCATGTTCGGCGCGGCAGAGGCTCTGGCGATGGGCGTCGCCGCCGATGTCGCTCCTAGCGGCCAGGCATTGTCGCGTGCGCTTGAATTGGCGAAGGAGATCGCGGCAATGCCGCCGATCTCGATCGCGCAGATCAAGGAAATCGTCAACGCCGGATTGAACGCGCCGCTTGAGACCGCGTTGATGCTGGAGCGCAAAGCGTTCCAGTTGCAATTCGCCACGCGCGACCAGAAGGAAGGCATGAAGGCCTTTCTGGAAAAGCGCAAACCGGCTTACGAAGGCAAGTAAGTGGCGATCGATCTCAGCAAGTCCGATCTGATTGTCGCGGTCATCGGCGCCGGCGCTATGGGGCGCGGCATTGCGCAGGTCTGTGCACAAGCGGGTCTTCAAACATTGCTTTACGACGCGCGCGACGGCGCGGTGGCCGAGGCCATCGCCTCCGTCGGCAAGGGTCTCGACGGCCAAGTCGTTAAGGGCCGGCTGTCGGCGGACGATAAAGCCGGCGTGATGGCGCGGCTCAAGCCGATGGCGACTCTCGCCGAGGCGGCGCCGGCTGGACTGGTGATAGAAGCCATTGTCGAAGACCTCGCCGTCAAGCGCGAACTGTTCCGCGCGCTGGAAAAACATCTCAGTGCCGACGCGGTGATTGCCACCAACACCTCGTCGCTGTCGGTCACTGAAATTGCCGCCGGTTGCGAGCGGCCGGCCCGTATTGGCGGGCTACATTTCTTCAATCCGCCGCCGGTGATGAAGCTGGTCGAGGTCATTGGCGGCCTGCGCAGCGATCCTGAATTGACCGGTGCGCTAGTTCAGTTTTCGCGCCGCATCGGCAAGCAGCCGATTGTCGCCACCGATACGCCGGGCTTTGTCGTCAATCACGCCGGCCGCGCTTATGGTCCGGAAGCCTTGCGCATCGTCGCGCAAGGGATCGCCGCACCGTTTGAAGTCGATACCTTGATGAAGGAATCGGCCGGCTTCCGCATGGGGCCGTTCGAATTGCTCGACCTGATCGGCGCGGATATCACGCATGCGGTGATGGAAAGCATCTACGCGCGCTATTATGACGAACCGATGTACCAGCCTTCGGCGCAACTCGCGGTGCGCGTCGCCGGCGGATTGCTCGGCCGCAAGTCCGGCCGCGGCTTCTATGATTATGCAAGCGCGCCGGCGGCTCAGGCGGCGACCATTGCGGTTGCGCCTAGCGTCAAACCGAAATCCGTCTGGATTGCCGATGAAGCCGGCGGCGGCGATCTCGCCGCTTTGCTCGAAGCTGCCGGGATAGACACTGTTCTTGGTGGCACGCCGGACGCAAAGGACCTATGCTTGGTGACGCCGCTCGGCGAGGATTGCACCAGCGCCGCATTGCGGCTCAAGCTCGATCCGGCCCGTACGGTCGCGGTCGATATGTTCGGCAACCCCTTAGGGCGATCTTTGGGCCGCATCACGGCGATGAAAAATCCGCTGACCGCGCCGGACGCTTTAAGCGCGGCGGTCGCTGCGCTGGCCGCGACCGGGGCGCCGGTCACCGCGATCAATGATAGCGCCGGCTTCGTCGTGCAGCGCCTTTTGGCGATGATCGTCAATGTCGGCACCCGCATCGCCGAACTGCGCGTGGCCGCGCCCGCCGATATCGATACCGGCGCTGAACTGGGCCTCAACTATCCGAAAGGCCCGCTGGCGCTTGGTGACACGCTCGGGCCTTCCCGCGTGCTGGCGGTGCTCGATGGTATGCAGGCCCTAACCCGCGACCCGAAATACCGGGCAACCGCCTGGCTGCGCCGCCGCGCGGCGCTCGGCGTGTCGCTGCACATGCCGGACTGAGCCGAGGTTGCGCGGTCGGGAGTGCGCCCCTATAACCCGGAAACGGTCGGGGCGTAGCGCAGCCCGGTTAGCGCACTTGTCTGGGAGACAAGGGGTCGTGAGTTCAAATCTCGCCGCCCCGACCAATTTAGCCTTTTAATTCAATAGGTAGCAGGCGCCGGCAACGGCGCCGACCGGTTCGCCGCCGCCAGGCCCCAGATCAGTCCCATGATCAGAAAAAATGGCGCCAGTGGTCGGTGTCGATGATGAAGCCTTCCAGCACGACGCCGAAGAACGCGCCGATGAAGGCAATGGCGTAGCCCTGCCAGGGCGACGGCGTCAGCGCATTGCGAAATCCGACCCATAGAGTCGACAGCACCAGCAGCAGATAGGCGCAGCCGCCGGCCCAGCCATAGACCAGGAAGGCCTGTAGATAGACGTTGTGCTGTTGCAGGCCGTAGCGGTCGGCGAAACCGAAAGGGCCCATCCCGTTCGGATGATCGAGCACCGACGACATCGCCAGTTCTTGCAACACGAAACGGCCGCCGGTGCCGACGTCGTAGCTTTGGATAAGCTGTGCGCGTTGCGTGAACATGCCGCCGAGCGACGTGGTCGACAACAGCACGATTAAAAGGACGATGAGCGCGGCGATTCCGGCAAGGCTGAGACCGAGGATACGCACGCGCGCCTTCGGCGACGGCGCCGTAAGAAAGTCGAGCGCGATTACCACGGCCAGGCTGACGGCGAAATGAAACCAAGCGCTGCGCGAGAAGCTCAGCAGCAGACCGAACATGATGAGTCCGGCCAACATCAACTTGAATAATTCGATGCGTCGGCTGATCATGGGCTCCAGCAGCATCAAGGCTGGCAGGATGAGGAACGGTCCATAAACATTGGGGTCCTTGAACATGCCGGTGGCGCGGTCATACAGCGTAAACATGCCGGCGCCTGGCACCAGGTGGAAATAGCCGATGATGCCGCAGGTTGCCGTGATCGCCGCCGCGATGACATACGCGGTGCGGAAGGTGGCCAGCCGCGCCGCGGTATTGCTGCCGAAGACGACCGCGAACAGAATCGCCGCGCCGGCCATATAGACTGATGTCACCGCATATTGAACCGCTTCTTTCTGGTCCGGCGTGTTGAGCAGCGTCATCAGGCCAAACACGTTCCATGCGATCAGAAGCGCGAAGGGCACCAGCAAGATGCGATGAAAGCGCACGCCTGCGCCAAGCGCGGCGATGCCGAGCAGGCCCATCAGCGCGTCATGCGGCGAAGGTTCGATAAAGGCGACGCAGCTCGCCAGCACGGCGAGGAACAGGACCGCGATCAGCAGTCGCTCACGAAATGGAACGGCAATCGGCGCACGCGCATAAGGCAGCGCAGACGGTGCATAGGCCACCGCCGGTATGGCCGCGGGCGCGGCCATATCGTGAGCGGTGATCAATAGGCATTCTCGGTCTTCAGCAGGGCAAAAGGCGTGCGCGCCAGAATGTAGAGATCGAGCAGCACCGACCAGTTTTCGATGTAATAGAGATCGTGCTCGACGCGGTTCTGGATCTTGTCATGCGTGTCGGTTTCGCCGCGCCAGCCATTGATCTGGGCCCAGCCGGTGATGCCCGGCTTGACGCGATGGCGGGCGAAATAGCCATCGACCGCCTCGGCGTAGAGGCGCGCTTCGGCCTTGGCATTGACCGCGTGCGGACGTGGGCCGACCAGCGACAGATTGCCGTTGAACACCACATTGATGAGCTGCGGCAGTTCATCGAGGCTGGTCTTGCGGATAAAGCGGCCGACGCGGGTGACGCGCGGGTCGTCCTTGGTGACGAGCTTGCTGGCGCCGGCGTCGGCCATGTCGGTGTACATCGAGCGGAATTTGTAGACTTCGACCAGATCGTTGTTGAAGCCGTAGCGCTTCTGCTTGAATAGCACCGGGCCGCGGCTGTCGAGCTTGATGGCGAGCGCGACAAGCGCCAGCAACGGCAAGGCCGCGATGAGCGCGAGTGCGCCGATGATCTTGTCGAACAGCCATTTCATCACGACGTCCCAATCGGCAATCGGCCGGTCGAACACGTCGATCACCGGCACCTTGCCGATATAGGAGTAGGAGCGCGGGCGGAATTGCAGCTTGTTGGTATGTGCGGCGAGACGAATGTCGAGCGGCAGTACCCACAATTTTTTGAGCATTTGCAGGATGCGGTTTTCCGCGGAGATCGGCAGCGAGAAGATCACCAGATCGACGCGGGTGCGGCGCCCGAACTCGACGAGATCGCTGACATTGCCGAGCTTCGGCTCGCCGGCGCAATCGCCGCCGCCGCGCTCGCCGGTGCGGTCGTCGAACCAGCCGATGATCTCGATGCCGGTGTCTTTCTGCGCGCGCAGTTCCTTGATGACACGCTCGCCCGGCTCGCCGCCGCCGACGATGACGGTGCGGCGGGTGAGGCGGCCTTCGCGCGTCCATTTGCGCACGGCGTAGAACAGCATCTTGCGCGAGAAGATCAGCGCCGCGAGCCCGGCGATGAAATAGACGCCGAGCCACAGCCGCGAAAACATGTCGCCGGCCTTGAGGAAGAACGACGCGCCGATGGCAATCAGGAAGACCACCGACCACGCCGAGGCGAGCCGCATATATTGCTTCTCGTGGCCGCGGAAGGCGTGAACGTGATAAATTTCCGAAATGCCGCCGACATTGGTGGCGATCAGCGGTACGCCACCGGCGGCGGCCTCAAGCACCACATAGGGCAGGGATTCGTAGCGCGACGGCACCACCATGACGCGGCCGAGCTTGAGCGCGAGCCTGCCCGGCATGGCCGGCTT
>CAMBQQ010000017.1 GCA_945870035.1 Rhizobium sp. Q54
CCACCGGCCGACCCTGCGCCATCAACACATCGACCTGCCGAAGCTTCGCAACGATCTCTTCCGCCGTATGTCTCTTCCTCGCCATTGATCCAATCCTCCATGGTCAAAACCATACTTCAGGGAGGACCACTTCAAAGGGGGCAGATCAATCATCGAAGGCCCGGCCGGGGCCGGGAAATGGATCGTCACGTCCGGCAATGACGGCAAGGCGGTGAGGACTCGGCCGCGCAGCCTCAAGGGCGCTATCGCGTTCCGCTGGCCGCCTGGGCGGGGATGGGCGTCGCTGGGGGCGAACAGAGAGCGCGAGAGGGGGGAGTTGGCTCATCGCAAGGCCCCGCAAATCGCGCCCAAAACGGCGACTTGGCGAACCGTGGCGAATTGATATCTAAGATGTTGATAATAAAGAAGTTTGGCTCCCGAGGCTGGGATCGAACCAGCGACATTTCGATTAACAGTCGAACGCTCTACCGCTGAGCTACTCGGGAACAGTCTCATCGCCTAACGCAACGGGCCTATAACAAAGCAAACCCGCTTTGCAAACCCCGAAGGTTAAGCCGCCAAAAGGCGCGAAGGTTGGAGGCCACGCCCGGAATCGAACCGGGGTGCAAGGATTTGCAGCCGAGAAATCAGTACACCCGCAAGTCCTTGGCGCTGACTGACTTCCCTCACGCCATCAAAATAACATAAGGAATTTAGTGGTTTTTCGTTGACGTTCAAGGAAAGCAACGGCAATGTCAGGCACGTCGTGACACGCAATGACGCTGACTAAACACTGACGTGAAATGTAGCGCGTCGGTCCTGCCGGGGAAAAGCCTATGAAAAGCCAGCAAAAGCGCAAGCAAGGCAGCGGGGACCGGCTGCATAAGATCAATGCGCTGGCCATGCGGGGAGCGACCGAGGGCGAGCGCAGCGCCGCTACGGCGGCGGGTGCGCGCATCCAAGCACGCGAATTGCGCGAGATTGCCGAAATAATTGGGGCTGATTCGCCGGAGAAGCCGAAAAAGGCCAAGAGGGGAGTACGCCTGAGCGCCGACGTCGTCCGCAAGCAGGTAGCACCCGCGAAGGGGGCCGTGACCTTTTGGGATGACGACCTAAAGGCGGCGGGCTTCGGAATTCGTATCTACGCCAGCGGCAGCCGGTCCTTTTTCATCAACTACCGCATTGACGGCCGGGAAAAGCGCCACACCATCGGTAGCTTTCCGCTATGGACCGTTGAGGCCGCGCGGGAGAAGGCCAAGGAGTTGCGCCGGGACGTCGATAGCGGTGTTGATCCTGCCGCCAAGAAGCAGGAGCGCCGGGACGCTCCGACCGTGGGCGACCTGATTGACCGCTACACTGCCGACCATCTGCCCCAAAAAAAATGCAGCGAGCAGAACAAAAAAGCCGAAAAAAAGATGCTTGAAATTATCGGCCACATTCTCGGGAAGAACGAGAAGGTGACCGACATTCACAATGGTGACATTCAGGAAATGCACCGCAAGCTGACTGAATCAAACGGACCTATCGGCGCAAATCGAATCCTGTCGTGCTGTAGCAAAATGTTCTCGCTGGCGTGCATCGCCAAGATCGGCGAACGCCAGCCGTGGCGCAATCAGGCCGAGGGAAATCCGTGCCGGGGCACCCCGCGCAATCCTGAGAATCAGCGCGAACGATTTTATAGTGAGCAGGAACTAGAGCGGATCGTCGAAGCCTTGGAGAGCTATCCCGGCGTCGGCGCTGACGTGATCCGCCTTGTTATGCTGACCGGATGCAGGCCGTCCGAGGCGCGGCTGGCGCGCTGGTCTGAATTCGATCACAAGCCGGGATTTTGGATCAAGCCTTCGGCTCATACGAAGCAAAAAAAGCGCCATGAAATTTCGCTCGCACCCGAAGCCGTTGATCTGATCGAGAGCATCCGCAAGAAGCGCAACAGCAAGAAGCTCAAAGTTACCCATAAGAACAGTGAGCATGTTTTCCCTGGCGACAAACCCGGTAAGCCGATCCAGACGCTTCATCATGTCTGGAAGCACGTCATGGAACACGCCAAGCTGGCACCCGACGAAGATGGAAATTCGGCGCGGCCATACGACCTACGGCATACCTTCGCAACGGTCGGTGCGGGCGGTGGAGTGAGCTTGCCAATTCTTGGTCGACTACTCGGTCACACCCAAGCGCGAACGACGCAACGATATGCACACATTGACAAGGAGCCGCTGCGCAAAGCCGCAGAAATGATTGCCGCCGCTATCGCGAAGGCAGGGAAGGGCACCGCCGAAACGGTGCCATCGTGAAAGACCTGATCTCATATCGGAGCGTTGAGGAGGCGCGCACTGGCGATTTTTCTCGGCTCGCCATTCGGCTCCGTCACAACGTCAAATTATCTGACGATGAACGCAAATTTCTTGCTGATTTTTTAGAAGGGAAGGTCAAGCCGCGTCGGCTGAAGAACGGCATGACGGCGGCCGATCAAGAATTGATTTTGCAGACTGTTTTGTTTCTGGGTGCGACCGATCCAAATCACTCAATGGAATCTGCCGTCACTCATGTGAGCAAGCGTTTTAAAGTTTCCCGGAGTTACGTTTTCAAATTGCTGGCCAAAACTGATCGTGAGCGACTTGAGTGGGCAAAGGGTTCCGCGGCCGCGCTCGCGCACATCGGAGTCAAAATTAAGTTAGTCCGCAAAACCTGAGACTTTCGTGGACCGTCATTTGCTGGCGTGTCGGAAGATCGCGGCTCTATCCTGCAAACAACTACAAAATGATTGCAGGAGATAGCATGTCACAACTACTCGACGACTATATCAGCGAACACAAAGCCGCCGTTCAGTTAAGTCAGACCGTCCGAACATTGCGGTCATGGCGTCAGCGCGGCGAAGGCCCCGTGTGGGTCAAGATCGGGCGGCTCGTTTATTATCCCCAAAGCGGAATTCCGGCGTGGTTGAAAAGCCTCGAACAGAAGCCGGTTCGCACCCGCTCGCGCCGCGTTGCGTGACGCATGGGCACCGACGCCGACGACGCCAAAGTGGTCGCGTTCGACCCCAAGCGCACCGAGGATTCACGGCCGCCGGCATTCAGTGACGAGTCGCTGGCGCTGCGCTTCGCAGAACTGCACGCCGAGGATCTGCGATACGTCGCAGCGTGGAACAAGTGGTTGATCTGGGACGGCGCGCGCTGGGGATTTGACGAGACAATGGAGGCCTACAGCCTGGTGCGGAAAGTTTGCCGCTTCGCCGCCGGCCAGTGCAACAAGCCGAAGCTCGCCTCGGCGCTGGCGAGCGCCAAGACCGTCGCCGCCGTCGCCAACCTGTCGCGCTCCGATCGGCGCCTCGCCGCAACCGTCGATCAATGGGACACCGATCCCTGGGCGCTATGCACTCCTAGCGGCGTCATCGACTTGCGCACCGGCAAGCAGCGCCCGGCGAGACCTCTGGACCACTTTACCAAACTCACCAGCATCGCGCCGAACGATAAATGTCCCACGCCGACTTGGCGCGCCTTCCTCGAGCGGATTACTAACGGCGACGCTGAGCTAGTCGGCTTTTTGCAGCGCGTGGCCGGCTACGCATTAACCGGCTCGACGCGAGAGCACGCGCTATTCTTTCTGCACGGCGTAGGCGCGAACGGAAAATCGACCTTCCTCAACGCGATCACCGGCATCATCGGCGATTACCATACCGCAGCGGCCATTGAGACGTTTACGGCTTCCACTCAAGAGCGCCACTCGACAGACTTGGCCGGCCTTCGCGGCGCGCGCCTCGTGACCAGCGTCGAAACCGAAGAGGGCCGCAGGTGGGCCGAGGCGAAGATCAAGGCGCTCACCGGCGGCGACAAGATCGCGGCGCGCTTCATGCGGCAAGATTTTTTCGAGTTTGTTCCGACTTTCAAATTGGTCATCGCCGGAAATCATAAGCCCGGTCTGAGATCGGTGGACGAGGCGATCCGGCGCCGTTTTCATCTCGTCCCTTTCGACGTGACAATCCCGCCGGCCGAGCGCGACAACAATCTCGGCGAACGACTGCGGGCCGAGGGACCTGGTATCATGGCCTGGATGATCGCCGGCTGCGTGGAATGGCAGGCATGCGGCCTAGCACCCCCGGATGCCGTCACGCGCGCCACCGCAGCTTATTTGGAGGCCGAGGACGCCTTCGCCGCGTGGATGGACGAAATCGGCACCCGCGACGCAGAAGCGTGGCAAACGACCAAGATGCTGTTCACCTCGTGGAAAAACTGGGCCGACAATGCCGGCGAGCACGCCGGGACGATGAAAAGGTTCACGCAGAACCTTGAGACGCGCGGCCTCACGCCGGAACGCAAGACCCACGCTCGAGGTTTCCGCGGCTTCCGCATCTGCACTGACCTCTCTGGTGGGCCAAAATGACCACCGCAAATCCCCAGCAAATCAGTATGAATGACGCGTCTGACACCAAATCCGATTATCCACGTATCGCGCGCGCGCGTGGCGTCCATAAGAAGGGCTGCCGTCATAAGCGTCATAGTCTCGGAGGTGAAAGGGCGCACCCGCGCGCCCACGCCAATGCGGGCGGTTTTTTCGCGGTGCGATCATGCTGATTTTGTCTTTCCGAGGATGCTTAATCCTTGCACGCCACCGCAAAAAACAACTGCAAACGTTTAACTTAATTTCTGTATTGGAATAAGCGTCAACGTAAAGTCAGCACTTAACGCCCGCCGTGAGGCGCGCGAGGCCCTGAAATGGAAAGAGATGCCCCCCGGATTGATCCGCTTGCGCGGCGCATTGCGCATCTTCGGAAAGCCTACGCCCGCGGCCTTGGCCACAAGCCATCAACGTTGCAGGCCGCGGCGATCGACCGGGCGGCGCGGTTGACGGCCTTGGCCGAGCAGGCGGCGGCCGACCCTCAATCCACGTCGAACGACGTGGTTAGGCTGGACGGCCAGGCGGCGCGGGCCAGGCGCGACATGGCGGCAGAGCTCGGCGCCAAGTCGGAGCCCGTCGAGACGTTGCAGGATTACGTCCGAAGCCGCGCCAAGGCGCAGGCCACCGCATGACCAAGCCGGCCGCCGCTCACCATGTGCCAAGCATCATCGAGACGATGAGCGACGAGCGGTTGTTCCTGCCTTGGTTTGACGGCGCGAGCTGGAGCGCCTGGCGTATAGTGCTGAAGGCGATGAACGGCCTGCCGATGAGCAGGGCTGAGGCGGCCACGTTCCGCACCCTGGCAGACCGCGACCCGCCCAAGAAGCCGGCGCGGGAGGTGTGGCTCGTCTGTGGCCGTCGTGCCGGCAAGGACAGCGTGGCCTCGCTGGTTGGCGCACATTGCGCGGCGTTCTTCGATCCGCGCGGCCGGTTGCGTCGTGGCGAGCGTGCGGTGGTGCAGTGTCTGGCCGTCGACCGCGATCAGGCCAAGATAGTGCTCGGCTACATCAAGAGCTACTTCGCCGACATCCCGTACTTGAAACGTATGGTGCTGAACGAGACGGCGAACGGCCTGGAACTCAACAATAGCGTAGATATCGTCGTGGCGACGAATGATTACCGGGCCGTGCGCGGGCGGGCGATCTTGCTGAGCATTTTGGATGAGGTGAGTTTCTGGCGTGATGAGCGATCGGCGTCGCCGGATACGGAAGTGTACGGCGCGATCAAGCCGGGCCTAATGACGGTCAATGGCACGATCATCGGCATCAGCTCGCCGCACCGCAAGGCCGGGCTGCTGTACGAGAAGTGGCGGGAGCATTACGGCCAGGACGGCGACGTGCTGGTGATCCGCGCGCCGTCGATGAAGCTCAATCCGCAGCTTGACGCAAAGGAGATTGCCGCCGAGCTGGAGAAAGACCCGGCCAAGGCTGGCGCCGATTGGCTGGCGGCGTGGCGCGACGATCTAGCGACGTTCATTTCACGCGAGTTGATCGAAGCCGCGGTCGACAACGGCGTGACGGTACGACCGCGCGTCCCCAACGTCCGCTATCACTGCATGATTGATCCGAGCGGCGGCGTGGGGGATTCGATGACCTTAGGAATTTCCCACCGTGAGAATGATCTTGTGATCTTGGATTGCGTGGTCGAGCGTCCCGCGCCCTTCCAGGCGCAGGCGGTTGTCCGAGAATTCGCAGCCACCATGCGGGAATACGGTTTGAGCGTCTGCACATCCGATAGGTACGCGGCATCGTGGGTGTCGCAATCGTTCGCCGCTGTGGGGATCACGCTCCATCACAGTGCGCGGGATCGCTCCGAAATCTATTCGGATGTGCTGCCGATCTTCACAAGCGGCAGAGCCCGGCTGCTCGATAACAAGAAGCTGATCTCTCAGTTCGCGGCTTTGGAGCGAAAGACGACGGCGACCCGGGACAAAATTGATCATCCCGAACACGGCGGCCACGATGACGTCTGCAACAGTGCGGCGGGAAGCCTTGTGCTTGCGAACGATCGCCGGAACGAAGGCCTCATCGCCACGCCGATCATCATCGGCAGCAACGGGGCGGCACCGCATCTGGGCGGAGGATTCGCGGATCCGTTCGCGGGCGTCGGTGGAGCGGTCGCGTGGGAATCTTTCGATCACCCGAAACTGCAATGAAAGGGAACTACCGATGAACGCCGCCGCAAAAGACCAGAAGGCCGTCAATGAGATGGTCGCCGCCCCCCACGAAAAATGGATTCTTATCGTGCGGCGCCGGCTGCGCGCGAACGACACAGTTTACGATGTTGGCTGCTCAATCGAGCCCGCAGCCTTGGGAAAGAACTATCAGGCATTGCTCGACGCGCGATTCGTGATGTGGCAGCCGGGCCAAGTCGGCAACGCCAAGCCGCGCGCGGCACCACCGACTTCACCGCCGCAGGCACCGAACCCGCCAATCGTCATCGTCCCCGACCTCGATCCGGTGTCGAGCTGGAAGAAAAGCGTCGCTGCGATGACGAAGCTTATGGGAGGTGACCAATCGCGCGCCCGCTCTTGGATGCTTACTGACGATAAGGCGAGCAGACTGTATCAGCGCGCGGCGCGCATTTCCGCCCTTCGCGGTGCGCCCTTCAGGCGCGTCGTGGCAAAAGATTTATAGGAGTAGAGCCCGATGGCAAAAACATTCCGCCTGAGCAACCTATCGATCGACGAAGTTTCATCCGTCGATAAATCGGCGGGCGAAGGCACCACTGTCGTGCTCATGAAGCGCGACACTACCGACGACAGCCAGGAGACCGACATGAACACCGACGCCATCTCGAAAGCGGCGAAGCTCGACGAGCGCGCGCTGCTCGACTTTGCCAAAAGTGGCAGTCTCGACAAACCCATTCTTTATGAGCTCATCAACCTACGGGCACAGCAGCAACGCCAGCACGGCGACAGCCGGCAGCAAGCGTTCGTCAATTTCATCGAGCGCGATCCGCTCGGCGTTGATCTCTATAAAATTTACCGGGAGGCGCGCGGTGCAGTCGCCAAGGCCGGACCACATGTGACCGCTGCGGATCCCTCGCCCCCGCACCGCGGGGACGAGGCGGACGATCCTTTGACGAAGCTGCGCGCGCTGGCCGAACAGTTCCGGCAGACGCCGGCCGGAAAAAGCATGACGAAAGAACAAGCGTTCGCGCACGTCGCTGCCACGCCGGAAGGACGCCCGTTATTCGCGGCAAGCAACGCCGCGAATCTTCGCAAGCAGTTTGCGCTCACCGGCTAGCGCGAGTTTCAATTGCTGGCCGGCAATCTCGGTGCCGAGGCGCCAAGGTACAAAACCAGCCGGCCAGCGACAGCGGCGCGCCCAACTAGCGTCCTAGGCGGGGCGCGATCGGGTGGCGCGCTGGACGGCGGCGCCGTTGCTCCGTGGTGACGGCGCCGCTCTTTTCGTCGAGCTAATGGGCCAGCGTTCCGGATGCTTGCATTGATTTCACGACACCATTCCGAAGATAAACGTAGCGCCCGCCGGAATAGACGTATTGATCGAAGATGATTTTTCCTGTCTCGGTGCGGTTGACGGTCTCCGGCTTCCCCCAACAGGTGGCAATAACTTGATCAACCGTCATGCCGATCCTCGGGTTTCCACGGCGCTTGCACTCAGCAGCAGCGATGGCGGGGTCTTTATCGGTCGAGTACGCCTCTAAAGCATTTTCCGTGATGTAGCCGGTTCGGCCGTCATCGAAGGCCACTCGATACACACCGATAAAAACCTCATAGTGCCGCAGGCCAACCTGAATTTCACGAGTTTCGATGCTCTGGACGGCGAACTTGCCCTTGCTGACGTCCTCACATTTGCCATTCATCGTCGATTGATCGCAGATATTCACACCCGGTAGATAGCGATCCTGCGCAACCCAAAATGTCTTGCCGATATTCGCGGTAGCCTTATTCAGGCTCGCCGACATGCGTTCATCATCACCAGGTAGCGCGCTGGCGCACGCGCCGAGGATCGCGGTAAGCGCAAAGATGGCGATGATACGCATGATCGCGCCTCTTATTGTACATAGGCGACTATCCGTCAGAGCGTGCTTCAAGACGGAAGCCATGTACTCGGCATCTTTTGGGTAAGCCGCATGTAGGGCGTAAAAATTGGGGGCGCATCATCTTGGAAGCTAGCAATACTTGTCAGAGCAGCGGATGTTTTGTCGATTAATGCAGATCGTTGGGCCTCCGGTCGGGCTTGGATCACTTCATTAGTTATTGACATCAGGAGAGCGCAATCCGCAATTCGGCTCTTCAAATAGAGGTTTACATCGTCGTCGAACAAAAATCGGGCTTTACCCTTCGCGCGATGTAGATTGCGCAAGTCATCAATTGAAGGCTTGGCGGACGAAACGATGTTTGCGCAGGCCTGCTCAGCTAGCTCGAAAGTTTGCAGGCGTCTGTCGAATAGGTCCAGTACCACGCGCTGATGAGCTGTCCGCCATTGGAAATAGGCGATTAGAACGCCGAGACCGGCAATTGCTGCAATCGTCCAAGGCTGCAATAACATGGCATCCTCCGAGATAGATCACTGAATAGTCGCCACTCTAAATAGACTTGGTAGCACGCGCTCTTGCAAATCGGCTGCGCTTCTGCGTCGATTGCGCCGCAAGCGGTGCAGACGTTGCGCTTGATCCGGTTAGCGAGACCGTCACATTTTTTTCTGCATTTCATCTTTCATTTTGGCGGCTTCATCTTTCAAGCTCGCCTTTAACTCCGCTAGGAGCCGCTTTGGGTCTAGTTTTGGATCGATTGCAAGGCGAGCATTGTATAGGTGTTCTGAGACTCGATCCGACAGCTCATGTTTCTTTTCGATGGCACCAATGAGCCATTCGATCTTTTCCCGATTGTCGCGTATTCCTTCCTCGTGCTCTTTCGCCAACTCATCAAGCCATTCAAGCTCGTTGGCATCCCCTTTTATTTTATGAAGCTCCTTTTGCCGCTTCCACCACGAGCGCAGAAACAACACTCCGCCAACTACAATCGCGAAGCCCCAACCCCACCACCGAATTCCATCCGGAAGGGCATTAAAGGCGACGATGACAATCACTACAGACAGCAGCCACAGGGTCAGTGCTGTGACACCTTTCATGTCGTCCCACTTCGCTTCGCTCGCATGTTGCCGAGGGTCATCATGCCTCCTCCTGTGCCGTAAGCTAGAGTCCGCCCATGACTTTAACGAAGATTGAGAATATCTCGTCGGCTAATTCTTTGGCCTCGTCGTCTGTAACCTCAAGCGGAGGATAGGCATCGCCAAGAGCGAGCGGCTTCGCTGTTAGCTTTTCCATCAGCTTTTGGAATCGCAGTTCAATGTCCGGCGAAAGATGTTGGTTAGTTGCGGCCGAAGCCCGCAACGTAATTAGTGGGAACGAAGCGAAGCGCAGCCTTTGCTGAAGTGACGCGGTGCCGATCAGCGCGGCAACGGCTTCGAAAAATTTCTGCTTGGCGTAGCTATCGTCGAACATTGCCGAAGCCCTTCCGCTGCTCCGCCATCACTTCGAGACAATCTTTCAAGGTGTCGTTGTCTTCCCAAAACTCTTTATCGGAGACAAGCCGCACCGGCACGAGGTAGCCAAGCCACTCCGACCAGTAGCCGGGCGGGCTCATGTCGGCAAAGGTGGGGGGTTCGTCGGGGCGAGTTGTCTTGGGTTCGTCGGACATTTCGACCTCCATCCAGAATATAGGTACGGAAGCCGGGCTATGGCGGTATGGCAGTTATGAAACTTCGCCTAATCGCGTGCCTCTAGCCCAACGCCGGCCCGCCCAATGCACTGCCTGCGGCCAGAGTTGCTTGGGGCCCCATAGAGAGGAATACCGAACCAGCGGCCATCGCTGGCCTGTTTTTCTGACGAAACACTGACTTGAATTACTTTCCTTATTCGGATTGTCGGTAAGTCTCTGAAATTATTGGAGGCCACGCCCGGAATCGAACCGGGGTGCAAGGATTTGCAGTCCTCTGCGTAACCACTCCGCCACGTGGCCATTAGAAAGCGCCCGTTACCGTCACGGGCGCTGTGGTTGGGCCCAGCCTATATATGACGAATGCGCGGTCGACAACGCCGCATATCGGGCGCCGCGTCGCTTGCCTTTTGGCCGGGCTTGCCGCACAAAAGCCGCCAATTCCGATACATCCGCTAAAGGAAAGCGATGACCGATTTTGCCGCCGCGCGCCGTCATATGGTGGATGGCCAGGTCCGCACCGCCGATGTGACCGACCACCGCATCAGTTCGGCCATGCTCGAGGTGCCGCGCGAGCGTTTCGTGCCGCCGGAGGCGGCTGCGCTGGCTTATCTCGATTTGGGACACTCGGTCGGCGCCGGCCGGTGCATGCTCAAGCCGGTGGTGCTGGCCAAGCTTATCCAGGCCGCCGATCTGGCATCGGACCACCGGGTGCTCGTGGTCGGCTGCTCGACCGGTTACGCCGCCGCTGTTGTGGCCAAGATTGCCGGGCAGGTGGTCGCGCTGGAACAGGACGAAAAGCTCGCCGCAGTGGCCCAGACCGCGCTCGCGGCGCAGTCCAATATTACTGTCGCCAAGGGCCCGTTGGCCGACGGTTGGGCCGTTGGCGCGCCCTATGACGCCATCCTGATCGATGGCGCGGTCGAACTGGTGCCGGATGCGTTCCGCCGCCAGCTCAAGGACGGGGGCAAACTCGTGTGCGTTCTCGGCGGGCAGGCGCAGCCTTCCGCCATGCTGTACCGGCGTAGCGGCGACGAACTGGGCGGCCGCGCCATTTTCGATGCGGCGGCGTCGGTGCTGCCGGGATTTGCCAAGCCCCCGGTTTTTGCGTTCTAATTACTGCGAGCTTTTCCAAACCGTTGCGAAAATGCCCCAGCTGGACCCCCTTCTGTGGGTGGGGCTGGCGCAAGGGGTTTCAACGAACGGAGTGTACCCCTATGTTTCGGGTTCCGCCGAAAGGGGGATGTGCGAAACGATTCGCGTGGGGGCGTGATATCGGTCGTAACAGTCGGTCAGGAATGGATCACGGAATGTCGCGTCGTGTAGTATGGACAAGCAGAGTTGCGGTTGCAGCGATCGCATACTTGAGCTTGTCGATGGTGGCGGCGCGCGCGGACACGCTCGAGCAGGCTTTGATCCAGGCCTATCAGAACAATCCGACGCTCAATGCGCAGCGCGCCGCGGTGCGCGCCACCGACGAAAACGTGCCGCAGGCTCTGTCCGGTTACCGGCCGCGCCTTTCGATCACCGCCTCGGGCGGCCAGCAGTCGTTGTCGTCGACGACCAAAGTGACGACGGCTCCGAACACCTACGGCACCCAGAGCGGTTACAATTCTCCGGTGAGCGCCGGCGTCACCGCGTCGCAGACCTTGTTCAACGGTTTCCAGACCGCCAACCGCACGCGCCAGGCCGAGCAGCAGGTGCAGGCTGCGCGCGAAACCTTGCGTGTGACCGAGCAGCAGATCCTGCTCAACGCCGTTACCGCCTACATGAATCTTTTGCGCGACACCGCGATCTTCGATCTGCAACGGCGCAACGTCGAAGTGTTGCAGGAGCAGTTGCGCCAGGTGCGCGACCGCTTCAATGTCGGCGAGGTGACGCGTACCGATGTTGCGCAGTCGGAATCGCGCCTCGCGTCCGGTCGTTCGCAGGTGCTGACCGCCGAATCGAATTTCAAAACCTCGGCCGCCGTCTATCGCCAGATCATCGGCATTACGCCGGGCCGCCTGAGCCCCGGCACGCCGGTTGACCGCTTCTCGCCGACCAGCCTGTCCGGCGCGGTCGGCGCCGGCAGCGCCAACCATCCATCGGTCACCACCGCGCAGTACAACATCGATGTCGCGCAGTTTCAGGTGAAGGTGGCGGAAGGCGCGCTGTATCCGACGCTCTCGGTGCAGGGCAACTTCACCAAGAACTATCTGGCGACGGGCACCCTGAACACGATGGAGAGCTACAACGCCTCCGTGCTCGGCCAGTTGAGCGTGCCGATCTACCAGGGCGGCGGGGAATATTCGCTGATCCGTCAGGCCAAGGAAACGCTCGGCCAGCGCCGCATCGAAGCCGACACCGCGCGCGAGCAGGTGCGCCAGACCGTCGTGCAGGCCTGGGGCCAGCTCGATGCCGCCAAGGCCAATATCGAGGCGACCCAGGCGCAGGTGCAGGCCACCGAAATCGCGCTCAACGGCGTGCGTGAGGAAGCCCGCGTCGGTCAGCGCACCACGCTCGACGTGCTCAATGCGCAGCAGGAACTGGTCAATGCGCGCGTCGCGCTGGTCGGCGCGCAGCGCGACCGGGTGGTGGCGTCCTATACGCTTTTGGCCGGCGTCGGTCGCTTGTCGCCACAAGTGCTGGGACTGCGGGTGCCGGTCTATAATCCGGCGGTGCATTACGAGCAGGTCCGCGACAGCTGGGCCGGCGTGCGTACCCCGGACGGGCGTTGATCCGCTCCGGTTGACCGCGGCCACCTCGACTTTGCCCGTTTTGTGTCCACAGGTCATTGCCGGCTCTGCGCTATTTCGACTGCCACAGCCGCGACTCACGAGCGTATAAATAATAGATCGCGCCGATTCGTCCGGCCGCTCGCCGGGCGGGACGCCGTGAGGCGAGACGTAAGACGTTTTTGGATGTGGGCAGCGTTCGGGATTTGTCGCAATGAACCAACCGGCTAAGGCCCAAGAGCCTTCGATGGAGGAGATTTTAGCCTCCATCCGGCGCATCATTGCCGACGAGGACACCGGCAAGCCCAAACCTGCCGCTGCCGCACCACCGCCGCCGCCTGCACCGAAGCCGGCGGTCGTTGCCGCGCGCCCGGTCCCGCCGCCAGCGCCACCGCCGAAACCGGCGCCGGCCCCCGCCAATAATCAGAGCGACATCGATGCGATGCTCGCTGATATCGATAGCAAGGCGCCGCCGAAACCGGCCGCCGTCGTGCCGCCGCCACCACCGCCCGTGGTGGCGCCGCCGGCCGATATTCTCGATCTGACCGAGGCGATGGCAACGCCAACGCCGCCGCCCGCAGAACCGGCAGCGGCCTTCCGCACCATCGATGCGGCCTCCGACGTGTTCTTCGCCGAAGCCGCGCCCGATCAGCGGCCGCCCGAGCGGCCGGAACGTCCGATGCCGCCGCCGTCGGCGCCGTCCGACTATCAGGGCCTGATTTCCAATCAAACCATGTCGGCGGTGGACAGCGCCTTCAATTCGCTGGCGCACACTGTGCTCGGCAACAATGCCCGCACGCTCGAAGACCTGGTCAAGGAAATGCTGCGTCCGATGCTCAAGGGCTGGCTCGACGACAACCTGCCGAACATGGTCGAGCGCATTGTCCGCGCCGAGATCGAGCGCGTCTCGCGCGGGCGCAGCTAAAGTCCGGCGTTAATTTCCCGCGCTAATGCCCCGCCGCCGCGCGCAGTTTCAGCGACCGCGATAGCCACCAGCCGAGCCACGCCAAAATCGCCGCCGCGGCCAGGAACACCGGCACCGCGGTGAAGCGGTCGAACATCCAGCCGAAGCCGGCGACACCGGCTGTCTGGCCCAGATAAAGTGCCGACGAAAAAATCGCCACGCCGGTGCCGCGGGCCTGCGGCGACATCTGCGTCGCGTTCACCTGCAACGTATTGTGCAGCATGTAGAAGCCAAGGCCGATTGTCGCGATCGCCGGCGGCGCGATCCACGACACCGGCGCGACCGCGAGCGCGATGAACGCCGCCGCCAGCAAGCCGCCGCCGCCGATCGACAATCCTGTCTGGCCGAGCCAGGCCACCATGCGCCGCACCGACAGGCTGTACGCCAGGCCGCCGAGCGCGAAGAAACCGACGAACAGCCCGACCAATGTGAAACTGACGCCGAAGCGCAGATGCAGATCGGCGCCGACATAAGTGAACGCGCCGAACATCGCCGCGCTTTCGATGAAGGCCATCAGGATGACGATGCGCGCCCACGGCGCGCGCAGCACGGTCGTGTAGTCCGAGACGAAACCGTGGCCCTGCTGTGCCGGCGCGTTGCGCGCATGCGTGATCGGGTTGCGGACCAGTTCATAGAACAGCCCGGCGGTGGCGGTCGCCAACAAAGCGGCCAAAATGAAGAACACATTGCGCCAGCCAAAATAATCGCCGAGCACGCCGCCGGCGGCCTGGCCGAACATCTGGCCGAGGATTTGCCCGGACAGGAACGAGCCGAGCACCTGCTGGCGCCGCTCGTAGGGGATGACGTCGCCGATGAAGGCCAGCGCAAAGGGGATGATCCAGCCGGTGGCCAGCCCGCAGGCGAGGCGGGCGGCGACCAAAGTCGGCAGGTTCGGCGCCAGGCCGCAGGCGATCACCATCAATGTGGAAAAGGCGGCGGCGATGCTGACGCAGAGATATTTGCCGAAGCGGTCGCCGATCGGCCCGATGATGAGCTGCACCGAGCCGTGCGCCAGAAGGTAGGCCGTCACGACGATCGAGGCGGCGCCGACGGTGGTCTGCAAATCGTTGGCGATCTGGGGCAAAAGCGAATCGGTCGAGCGCACCATCGCCTGGGCGGCGAAGGCGGCGCTGGCCAAAAGGACGATGGCGCGGGTGGCGTTGCCGCGCGACGGGCTTAAATTTTCCGGCAAAGTTGACACCTAGTAGGGCGGTAGGCTTTCTACCCCACCACTCATTCAAGAACAAAAGCACAATGATCGACAAGAACTACCAGCCCTCCGAGGTCGAAGGCCGCATCGCGCAGGCCTGGGAACAGGCCGGCGCCTTCAAGGCCGGCCGCCCCGAGCGCGCCAAGGCGCCTGCTTACTCTATCGTCATCCCGCCGCCCAATGTCACCGGCTCGCTGCATATGGGCCATGCGCTGAACAACACGTTGCAGGACGTGCTGTGTCGCTTCGAGCGGATGCGCGGCAAGGACGTGCTGTGGCAGCCCGGTACCGATCATGCCGGCATCGCCACGCAAATGGTGGTCGAGCGGCAGTTGATGGAGCGTCAGTTGCCGGGCCGGCGCGAGATGGGCCGCGAGGCGTTCCTCAAGCGCGTGTGGGAATGGAAGGCGGAGTCCGGCGGCACCATCGTCAACCAGCTCAAGCGGCTCGGCGCGTCGTGCGACTGGTCGCGCGAGCGCTTCACCATGGACGAGGGCTTGTCCAAGGCGGTTCTTAAAGTTTTTGTGGAGCTTTACCGGCAGGGCCTGATCTATAAAGACAAACGCCTCGTCAATTGGGATCCCAAGCTTTTGACGGCGATCTCCGACCTCGAAGTCATTCAGGTCGAAGGCAAGGGCCAGATGTGGCACTTCCGCTATCCGATCGAAGGCAAGACCTTCAACGCCGAAGACCAGTCGACATACATCTGCATCGCGACGACGCGGCCCGAGACCATGCTGGGCGACGGCGCGGTCGCCGTGCATCCGGATGATGAGCGCTACAAGCCGATGGTCGGCAAACTGGTGCGGCTGCCTTTGGCGAACCGTTTGATTCCGATCATCGCCGACGAATACCCCGATCCGGAAAAAGGCTCGGGCGCGGTCAAGATCACCGCGGCACACGACTTCAACGATTTCGAAGTCTGGGCGCGCCACCGCGACAAGGACTATTTCAAGAAGCAGTTGAACGGCGGCCTGATCAATCTGTTCACGCCTGAAGCCAAGCTGAACGAGAACACCCCGGAGCAGTATCGCGGGTTGGACCGGTACGAGGCGCGCAAGCGCATCGTCGCCGATCTCGAAGAGTTGGGGCTGGTCGAGAAGATCGAGACCATCACCAATGCGGTGCCGCATGGCGATCGCTCCAACGTGGTGATCGAGCCGTATTTGACCGAGCAGTGGTACGTCAACGCGCATGAACTGGCGAAGCCCGCGCTCGCCGCCGTGCGCGAGGGCGAGACCAACTTTGTCCCGAAGAACTGGGAGACGACCTATTTCAACTGGATGGAAAACATCCAGCCGTGGTGCATCTCGCGCCAGCTTTGGTGGGGCCACCAGATTCCGGCGTGGTATGGGCCCAAGCAGGTTGCTCCAGGCTCCTTCCAGCTAGGGCTGGAGAGGAATGATTGGCTTGAAATATTCTGCGCAGAGGATGAAGCGCGGCTACTGAAGCAGCTTGAGGAATATTACGGCGGGCGCCAAATCAAGTTTGTCAAGAACAGATCAGAAGGGGTCAAGCTTTTTGGAGTCGGAGCGATCGGTGGGGACGAGGTCGTTCCCATCTGGCGTGATGAGGACGTCCTCGATACCTGGTTCTCGTCGGCGCTGTGGCCGTTCTCGACTTTGGGCTGGCCGGAGAAAACGCCGGAGCTTTCGCGCTTTTATCCGACCTCGGTGCTGGTCACCGGCTTCGACATCATCTTTTTCTGGGTCGCCCGCATGATGATGATGGGCTTGCATTTCATGCCCGATGTGCCGTTCGGCGATGTCTACATCCACCGCCTGGTGCGCGACGCCTCCGGCGCCAAGATGTCGAAGTCGAAAGGCAACGTCGTCGATCCGCTCGGCGTCATCGACGAATTCGGCGCCGACGCGCTGCGCTTCACACTGATGCGCAACGTCCAGCCCGGCCACGACATTCGCCTCGGCCCGCAGGACGTCGAGAACAACCGCAACTTCGCCACCAAATTGTGGAACGCGGCGCGCTTCGTCGAGTTCAACGGCGCCGCGCGTGTCGAAGGCTTCGATCCGAAGTCGGCCAAGGAATCCCTCAATCGCTGGATTGCACATGAGACCGCCAAGGCCGCGGCCGAGATCACCAAGGCGCTGGAAGAATACAAGTTCGCCGACGCCGCGGCTGCCGCCTATCGCTTTGTCTGGAATGTCTATTGCGACTGGTATGTCGAACTGTCGAAGCCATTGCTGACCGGGCCCGACGGCGCGGCCAAGGACGAGACGCGGGCGATGGCGGCGTGGGCGCTCGATGAAATCATCAAGCTCTTGCATCCCTTCATGCCGTTCATCACCGAGGAACTGTGGCGGGTGACCGGCGAGCAGGGGCCGGCACGCACGTCGCTGCTGGCGCTCGGCGAATGGCCGAAGCTCGATGGGCTGACCGACGACAAGGCTGAAGCGGAAATCGGCTGGGTCATCGATCTCATCACCGCGATCCGTTCGATCAAGTCGGAGATGAACGTCAACGTCGCCATTCCGGTGGTGCTGGCGGGCGTTTCGCCGGAGACCGAGGCGCGCGCGCAACGCTGGGCCGAGTTCATCAAGCGTCTGGCGCGCGTGTCGGAAATCTCGTCCGCGCCGGCCGCGCCGCAAGGCTCGGTGCAGCTCGTGGTGCGCGGCGAGGTCGCGGCCCTCCCGCTGGTCGGCGTTATCGATCTCGATGCCGAGCGGGCGCGTCTGGCCAAGGAAATGCAGAAGGCCGAGGCCGACATCAAGCGCGTCGATGCCAAGCTCTCCAACGAGAAATTCGTCGCTAACGCGCCGGAAGAGGTCGTCGACGAGGAAAAAGCCAAGCGCGATGAAGCCAATGCGCGCAAGGTAAAGATCGCGGCGGCGCTAGAGGCGTTGAAGGGGGCGTAAACGGGGTCTTACGGCGTCAGTGCTTTGCGCACCGCTTCGGGATCGCGCGCGATGACGGTCAGATAGGCGCGGGCGGATTGGTCCGGCGTTGCTGCCCCTTGCTCCCAATCGCGCAGCGTTCCAAGTGGAATGTGAAAGTGCGCTGCGAATTCCTCCTGCGTGAGATCGAGCGCACGGCGGATGATCTTGACCTGCGGCGTACGCGTCATGCGCTTCATGTCCGCAGGTGTTAGCGGCTTTGCATCAGGGTCGCGCATAGCGGCGTCGTGCCGCTCCGCCTCAGTCATGGCATCGAAGCGGCTCCAGTCGTGCTTTTCCAACTTAGCTTTCGTGGTATTGCCGTCTCTCATGCGGCTCGGCTCCTCTGGCAGAAGTAATGCGAATGATTTCACCTCTCATGGTGTAGGCGACATACAACACGCGATTGCTGACCATTCCGACTATACCAAAACGGTCTTCATCATAGTCTTCTCGATTATCAAGCCATTCGACTGCAAACGGATCGTCGAAGACGTTGCATGCGATGTCGAAAGCGATGCCGTGGTCGGCTTCGTTCGATGCAGCCTTGACGGGATCCCATTCGAACTTAGGCATGGATTGTACTGGTTACCAGTAGTCGATGCAAGTGAGCTATCTTATCGTTTTGGAAGCGGCTTGCTCAAAAACCGCGACCCCTTCAGCCCATAGCGCCACGGCTCCTCGACCGCCTTGCTGATGCCAATCCGGGGCCCAACCACGATCTCGGGCACCGCCGTCCGCGCCCGCAGTTCAAACGGCGGCCGGTCCAGCGCCAGCCCGTTGTGCTTGATCGTCACCCCGAGTGCTTGGGCCAGCTTGCCCGGGCCGGAGCACAGCGCCCGGTCGTCCGGCCTGTCCAGGTCCTTGCCGCGCCTTCGCCGCATCGCAGCAATTCCGGCCACCGGCTCCAGCGCCCGGATCAGGACGGCGCTGGCCGACCCCTCCGCCTCGCAGACGAAGTTCAGGCACCAGTGGATGCCGTAGGACCGGTAGACGTAGGCAAAGCCGGGCGGCCCGAACATGACGCCGTTGCGCTCCGTCTGGCCGCCATAGCTGTGCGCCGCCGGGTCGGTGTGGTGATAGGCCTCGACCTCGACGATGACCCCGCCGACACCGTCCACCAGCAGCGTTGCCCCGATCAGCTCCGGCGCCACGGCATGCACCGAGCGGTCGAAGAACGAGCGGCGAAGGCGAGAGGGCATTGCCATTTCTTCGTCATGCCCGGCCTTGTGCCGGGCATCCACGTCTTTCTTGTTGCCGCGCCCAAGCCGTGGATGGCCGGGACATAGGCGAGCGAAGCGACGCCGTCCTTCGGCCGGCTTTGCCCGGCCCTGACGGGGAGAATGTGACATGCCTGCAACAGGTGAGGAACAATTAAACGGTTGGGATGCATCATGGCTCGCCATGCCGCGATTTGGCCATACCCTGCGCCGACATCGAAGGCTTCCAAAGTGGCGGTGCAAACTGTTGCGGGAGTTCTGGTTTTCCGTTTCGCCGGCGGGCGTTTCCGCCGGATTTTCAGGGAATCAGCGGCCTTCGCTTTTTAACAAAGCCGGGCCGGACTGACGGTGCTGGGAATAGGGCGGGGGGCCCAAGAGTACGATGGACGCGAAGACCGATCTCAAGTCGAAACTGCCAAGCCGCCATGTGACCGAAGGCCCGGCGCGCGCGCCGCACCGTTCGTATCTCTACGCCATGGGTCTGACCAAGCAGCAGATCCACCAACCCTTCGTCGGCGTCGCCTCGTGCTGGAACGAGGCCGCTCCGTGCAATATTTCACTGATGCGCCAGGCGCAGGCCGTGAAAAAGGGCGTCGCCTCGGCCAACGGCACGCCGCGCGAATTCTGCACCATCAGCGTCACCGACGGTATCGCGATGGGCCATGCCGGCATGTACGCCTCGCTGCCGTCGCGCGAGGTCATCGCCGACTCGGTCGAACTGACCATGCGCGGCCATGCCTATGACGCCATCGTCGGCCTTGCCGGCTGCGACAAATCGCTGCCGGGCATGATGATGGCCATGGTGCGGCTCAACGTGCCGTCGATCTTCATCTATGGCGGCTCGATCCTGCCCGGCACCTTCCGCGGCCAGCAGATCACCGTCCAGGACATGTTCGAGGCGGTCGGCCGCAATTCGGTCGGCTCGCTGTCGGACGAAGACCTCGACGAAATGGAACAGGTCGCCTGTCCGTCGGCCGGCGCCTGCGGCGCGCAATTTACCGCCAACACCATGGCGACCGTCTCCGAGGCCATCGGCCTCGCTTTGCCGTATTCGGCCGGCGCGCCGGCGCCTTACGAAATCCGCGACAAATTCTGCATGCTGGCCGGCGAGAAGATCATGGAACTGATCGCCAAGAACATTCGCCCGCGTGACATCGTCACCCGCAAGGCCTTGGAAAACGCCGCCGCCGTCGTCGCCGCGTCAGGCGGATCGACCAATGCGGCGCTGCATCTGCCGGCCATTGCACATGAGTGCGGCATCGAATTCACGCTGTTCGACGTCGCCGAAATCTTCAAAAAGACTCCTTATGTCGCAGATTTGAAACCGGGTGGCCGTTATGTCGCCAAGGATATGTTTGAGGTTGGCGGCATACCGCTTCTGATGAAGACGCTGCTCGACCACGGCTACCTGCACGGCGATTGCATGACAGTAACGGGGCGTACCATTGCCGAGAATCTGAAGTCCGTGAAATGGAATCCGGACCAGGATGTCGTGCGCTCGGCCGGCTCGCCGCTGACCAAGACCGGCGGCGTGGTTGGCCTCAAGGGCAATCTCGCGCCCGACGGCGCCATCGTGAAGGTCGCCGGCATGGCGAACCAGAAGTTCACCGGCCCGGCGCGCTGTTTCGACGGCGAGGAAGCCTGCTTTGAGGCGGTGCGCTCGAAGAAATACAAGGAAGGCGAGGTTCTCGTCATCCGTTACGAAGGCCCCAAGGGCGGCCCCGGCATGCGCGAAATGCTGTCGACCACCGCGGCGCTGTACGGCCAGGGCATGGGCGACAAGGTCGCCTTGATCACCGATGGCCGCTTCTCCGGCGCCACCCGCGGCTTCTGCATCGGCCATGTCGGCCCCGAAGCGGCGCTCGGCGGCCCGATCGGCCTGGTCAAGGACGGCGACATCATCGCCATCGATGCCGTCAACGGCACCATCGAGGTTCAGATCTCCGACGACGAAATGGCCAAGCGGCACGCGGCGTGGAAGCCGCGCGAGAGCGAGGCGTCGTCCGGCTACCTTTGGAAATACGCGCAGCAAGTGGGCCCCGCCGTCGATGGCGCGGTCACCCATCCGGGCGGCGCGGCAGAGAAACATTGTTATGCGGATACCTGAGACCCTGTTGCGGGTAGCGTTTTTCGGCGTGGCCCTGTGGGCCACGCCGGATTTCGTGGCTGCGCCCGCTATGGCCTTCGACGGCTCCAAATCGGACAGCTCCATGGCCTCGGCCCCGGCGCTGACGCCGATGGAGGCGTTCCGCTCGGGCGCGCAGTGGCTCAAGACTGGCGAGAAGGTCAAGGCGCTCAGTTCGCTCGAATATGCCGCGGAAAAGGGCCATGCGCTGGCGCAATGGAAACTCGGCCGCATGTATGCCGCCGGCGACGGCGTTGCCCAGAACGACCTCAAGGCTTTCGATTACTTCCGCCGCATTGCCGACCGGCATGCCGAGGACAATCCGGACGCGCCGCAGTCGCGCTTCGTGTCCAATGCGTTCGTCGCGCTCGGCCACTATTACCTCGACGGCATTCCCAATACCCGGGTGAAGGCCGACCCGGAACGCGCGCGCCAGATGTTCGACTACGCGGCGTCGTATTTCCGCGATCCCGATGCGCAGTATTATCTGGCGCGGCTTTACCTCAAGGGCAACGGCGCGCCGCTCGATCCGCGCACGGCGCTGCGCTGGTTCGGCCTGTCGGCACAGAAGGGCCAGTGCCAGGCGCAGGCCATGCTGGGCGCCATGCTGTTTGCCGGCGATCATGTGCCGCGCCAGGCGGCGCGCGGGCTGATGTGGCTGACTTTGGCCAAGGACTCGGCGCGCACCACAGATCTCGCCTGGGTCGAGAAGCTGTATGACTCAGCCTACCAGCAGTCGACCGAGGACGAGCGCGCGCTCGCGCTGGTTTATCTCAAGCGCTGGCTTGAGACGCGCCGCGAATAGACTTCCGTTCTCGCGCGTGCGACATTTTTCGACGAATCTTTTCCCCGTTTTGACTGCGCTAGTCTTCGCCTTGTCAGGCACCGTAGCCTTAGCTGTTACCTGAAGTCCGGGTCGGCTTAATCTAGGTAGTCAATGTGAATGCATATTTAAAATTGACTGGTATTTAAGAGGTTCCGTCACAGCTTCAATACATTGTTCCTGCGCGGTAGCGAGGTCCGATCTATCCCGCAACAAGGGCGACGGATTTCATGGCATTCAATATCAAGCTCGGTCATCGAATTGGCTCGATCAGCGTTGTTGTCATCACTGGGATATCGGTTATTGCGGCGATTTATCTGTACGGCGCGGCTTTCCAGGACAAGGCTGACGCGATCGGCGCGCTCAACTCATTGGCTCGAACGACCCAGGTCGGGCTCCTTGAGGCCCGGCGATCGGAAAAGGATTTCTTGCTGCGCGACGACATCAAATACGCCCAGCGGCATGACAAGCAACAGCAGGATGTGGTGGCAGATATTGCGAAGCTGCAGCAGCAGAGCCGCGCCCTCGGTCTTGGCGAACTTGCGCAAAAGTCGGATGCGATTCTCGATGGCTTCAAAAAATACAGCGCCATATTCAAATCAATGGTGGTCGCCAAAACGACCTTGGGGCTGACGCCCAAAGAGGGGCTGGAAGGCGCCTTGCGCAATTCCGTCCACGAAATCGAAAAGCAGTTGAACGAATTGAAGGAACCGAAATTCCTTGTGACGATGCTGATGATGCGTCGCCACGAGAAGGATTTCATGCTGCGTCACGATCCCAAATATGGCGAAGATATCAAGAAGCGGGCCGCGGAGCTGACTGTGGCCTTGGATCGGTCCGAACTTGCGCCGCCGGCAAAAGATGAAATCAAACGTAATCTGTTGGCCTATCAGCGGGATTTTCTCGCCTGGATGGAAGGTGATCTGTCTGTTGCAAGACTTCAGAAATCGATGTCGTCAACCTATGCGCAGATCGAACCAATTATCGACGATGTCTTGAGCGCCGCCGAGAAAATGCGTGCCGATATTGAGGTCGCCAATCAGAAGTCGCGCGCCGAAACAAAGCTCATGATGCTGCTTGCCATGCTTATTGTTGGTCTCGCCGTGACCGGCATGACGTTCTGGATTGGACGCGGCATTACGCGGCCAATTCAAGCGCTGGTCGCGCCACTGAATGAGGTAGCGAACGGCAATTTCGTCATTACTGTGCCGGGTCTTGGGCGCGCCGACGAGATCGGACAAATTGCCTCGGCGGTTGCTCAAGTGGCTGATAAAGTACGGACGACGATCGCGCGGATCATGGTTTCCGGACGCGAAGTTACCAACGCATCGGTCGAAATCTCGACCAGCACCACCAGCCTGTCGCAACGCACCGAAGAGCAGGCCGCCTCACTCGAGGAAACGTCGGCGGCGATGGAAGAGCTGTCGGCGACGGTGCGCAAGAATGCCGAGAACGCTCAATTGGCGAGCGAATCCGCCAGCGCCACGCAGCAGGTCGCCGGTCGCGGCGGCATCGTCGTCGCGCAAGCGGTTGCCGCCATGGCCAAGATCGAAGGCTCGTCGCGCAATATCTCCGAGATCATCGGCGTTATCGACGAGATCGCGCGGCAGACCAATCTGCTCGCGCTCAACGCCGCGGTCGAGGCGGCGCGGGCGGGCGAAGCCGGTCGCGGTTTCGCCGTCGTCGCCTCTGAAGTGCGTAGCCTGGCGCAGCGCTCGTCGCAGGCGGCCAAAGACATCAATATTCTGATCACGACGTCGAACGGCCAGGTCAAGGACGGCGTCGAGCTTGTCAGCCGCGCCGGCGTCTCGCTCAACGAGATTGTCGACTCGATCAAGAAAGTCGTGACCGTGGTGTCCGACATCGCCAATGCGAGCACCGCGCAGGCGACCGGCATCGAAGAGATAAACAAGGCGCTGTCGCAAATGGACGACGCCACGCAGCAAAATTCGGCACTGGTCGAGGAAAACGCTGCGACCGCCAAGACGCTGGAGAACCAGGCCAAGGCGATGGACGAACAAATCGCCTACTTCCGGATTGCGGAGGGTGCCAATAGCCAGGATGACGCGCCGGCGCGGATCGCTAATACGCCGCGGCCAGTGGCGAGTGAGCCTTCGCTTCAACAAAACCCGCGCGCGGTGGCCGCATGATCGTCTGCGCTAAATTTTAATCCAGATTATCAATCTGCGATATCGATCATTATAGCCTTTTGAATAAAGGGAATTCTCACTCCTCGCCCCTAACTTTCTCAAGACGAAAGTTTTTCAGGGGGGCAAATTTGCATTGTGTAGAGCCGTGCTCTTGCAATGCGGTTTGTGCGCCTGCAGCGAGTGAGTGTTCTGCATGGATCACAATGCCGTTTTGACCAATGATGCCGTCAACGCACAGCTTGCCGGTACCCAGGCAAGCGTTGCCGCTGCCAATGCGTCGACCTCGGTTCAGTTCATCGTCTTCGCCATCGGCGACGATCAGTACGGCGTCGACATCATGGCCGTGCATGAGATCAAGGGCTGGGTCGATATCACCCATCTGCCCAAGCAGCCGGAATATGTCCGCGGCGTGCTCAGCCTGCGCGGCGCCGTCGTGCCGATCATGGACCTGCGTTGCCGGTTCGGCGAAGGCCTGACCGCGACGACGCCGCTGCACATCATGATTATCGTGCAGATCGACGGCCGCCAGATCGGCCTGATTGGCGACCGCGTGCTCGACATCGTGTCGGTCGAGCGCGCGCAGATCCAGAAAGTGCCGCGCGCCTCGGACGACGCGGCGCACGACTTTCTCGCCGGGCTGGTGACGCATGACGACGGCATGATCGCGCTGATCGATCTGCCCAGTCTGCTGTCTTCAGATATGGCCGATGCCGCCGATTTTTCCGCCGTCGACGCGCTACCCGCTTAACCTGTTTTACAACCCTGGAGAACTGAAATGAAGACGATGAAGACTGTTGCCGCATTGGCTTTGTTTGCGGCTGTCAGCGCCCCGGCGTGGGGCAGCGAATTCGGTACCAAGGATGAAGCCAAGGCGCTGGTCGCCAAGGCCGTCGCGTTCATCGGCGCCAATGGCCCGGACAAGGCCTATGCCGAATTTACCGGCAAGGCCGCCGGCTTTGTCGATCGCGATCTTTACGTCGTCGTCTACGGCATGGACGGCAAGGTGCGGGCGCATGGCGCCAATGCCAATCTGGTCGGCAAGGACATGATGGACGCGACCGACGTCGACGGAAAATTCTACGTCAAGGAGCGCATCGCGCTTGCCGCCAAGAAGGCGGATTTCTGGCAGGACTACAAATTCGTCAATCCGGTTACGAAAAAGATCGAGCCGAAGCAGATGTTCTGTCATCCGCTGCCGGATAGCGCGGTGTGCGCGGGCATCTACGTAAAATAAGCCAATAACCAGGGCCGCGTCAGCGGCCCTGGTCGTCCTGTGCTGTAGCGAGGCTTAAAAATGCTGTCCTGGTTTTCGAATCTGAAGCTTCGTAACAAGATTTTCATCGCTCCGGCAATGATGATTCTGGTTCTGATCGGTGTCGGCGCTTTCGCCCTGGCCGATCAGGCCGTCAGTCAAGCCAACGTCAACTCGCTGATCGTCGGCCCGGTTCGCCAGGCCGAGACGGTCGCCGAATTCAGCAACGCGGCGTGGACGTCACAGGTCCATCTCTATCGACTCATGGCCACGGCGGCCAACGAGACCGACCAGAAGAAGATTCTGTCTCTCGCCAAGATTGCGACGAATTCATTGGGCGGCCTGGCTGAGAAGCTCAAGGCGCTGCTCGATGCGGCGCCCGATAGCGCCGGCAACAAGGATTTTGCCCAGCTTCAGACGTCGGTCGGCCAGTATATCAAGCAGGCGAGAAACGTCATCGACATGGCCGACGGCGATGCCGGCACGGCACTGACCTTGATGATGGGCGCGACGCGCAGCTTCACGGCGATCGAGAAGATCACCGACGACCTCAATGAAACGAGCAAGGAATTGCGCGACCGCCAGATCGCGCTCAACGACCGGCGTCATGACGAGCAGAACACGCTGCTGATCGTCATTCTGTCGATTTCGGTCGTGGCCGGGCTGGCGGTGTCGCTCCTGGTCGGCCGCGGCATCAGCAAGCCGATCGCCGATCTGGTGCCGGAACTGCGCAAGCTCGCCGGCGGCGATTTCAACATCGCGCTGTCGGCGCTCGGCCGCAAGGACGAGATCGGACAGATTTCAGCGGCGCTTGAAATGGTGGTCGATCGGGTTGGCGCGACCATCGGCGATATCAAGGTGTCGGCGAGCGAGGTATCGAGCGCCTCGGCCGAGATTTCCACCAGCACCACCGACCTGTCGCAACGCACGGAAGAGCAGGCGGCGAGCCTGGAGGAAACCTCCGCGTCGATGGAGCAGATCGCCGGCACCGTGCGCAAGAATGCCTAGAACGCGCGGCAGGCCAACGATTTCGCCAATGAGACGAATACCGTCGCCGAACGTGGCGGCGCGGTGGTCGCTCAGGCGGTCGGTGCCATGGCCAAGATCGAGGCGTCCTCGCGCAAGATTTCCGACATCATCGGCGTCATCGACGAGATCGCGCGGCAGACCAATCTTCTGGCGCTCAATGCGGCGGTCGAGGCTGCGCGCGCCGGTGAAGCCGGTCGCGGCTTCGCGGTCGTCGCCTCCGAAGTGCGCAGCCTGGCGCAACGCTCGGGTCAGGCGGCCAAGGACATTTCCCAGTTGATTCAGAATTCGAACAGCCAGGTCAAGGACGGCGTCGATCTGGTCAACCGCGCCGGCCTGTCGCTGAACGAAATCGTCGCCTCGATCCAGAAGGTCACGGCCATCGTCAGCGAGATCGCCAATGCCAGCAACGAGCAGTCGTCAGGCATCGAGGAGATCAACAAGGCGCTCAACCATATGGACGAGACGACGCAGCAGAACTCGGCGCTGGTCGAGGAGAATGCCGCGACCGCCAAAACGCTGGAGAACCAGGCCAGGTCGATGGACGAGCGGGTGGCGAGCTTCAAGTTGCGCTCTGGCTACAGCGGCCAGCGTTTCGAGGCCCCCGAACTGAGCGACGCGGATGACTTGCCTGCGGCCTTGCCGCCATCGCGCGGTCCGGCGGCCGGATTGCGGGCGGCCTGAGACGGGGGTCAGCGCTTCTCGATAGCGAGATCGATCCAGACCGGAACGTGGTCGGACGGCTTGTCCCAGGACCGCACATGCTTGTCGATGCCGGCATCGACCAGCCGGTCGGCGGCCTGCGGCGACAGCAGCAGGTGGTCGATACGGATGCCGTCGTTCTTCTGCCAGGAACCGGCCTGATAGTCCCAAAAGCTGTACAGGCCGGGATCGTCGCTGACGGCGCGGATGGCGTCGGTGAGGCCGAGATTGAGGAGGGCGCGGAATTTCTCGCGGGTCTGCGGCAGGAACAGCGCGTCATGGGTCCACACTTCCGGCCGCCGGGCATCGGCTGGGGTCGGGATGACGTTGTAATCGCCGGCCAGAATGAACGGCTCTTCCAGCCTCAGCCGTTCGCGTGAGAACGCAAGAAGCCGCTCCATCCATTTGAGTTTGTAATCATATTTATCGCCCGGCGCCGGGTTGCCATTGGGCAAATAGAGGCACACGACCCGAACCACGCCGGTCTTGGTTGAGACCAGCGCCTCGAGAAAACGGGCCTGCACGTCGGCCTCATCGCCGATCAGGCCGGGGGCCACTTCGTCGAAGGGCAGCTTGGACAACAGCGCCACGCCGTTGAAGGTCTTCTGTCCGTGCACTGCGACATTGTAGCCCATCGCCTCAAAGGGCTCGCGCGGGAAGGCGTCGTCCTGGCATTTGATTTCCTGCAGGCAGACAATGTCCGGGTCGCGCTCTTTCAGCCAGGCCTGCAGGCTGTCGAGGCGCTGGCGGATGGAATTGACGTTCCAGGTGGCGATGCGCATGGCGGGACGGTTTCCGGCTCGAAATTTGCTTTTAACGTTGCGGTCCCCGGCGCCGGAACGGGCGCCGAAGGCGGTGTGTGTCATAGAGCAGATTGGGTCGAAAAGGCACCCCTTCGCCATTTTGCCAGCGCAGGAAGGTGCAATGAGGGCCGTTTATATGCTAGGTGTGCCGCTAACGCGGGGCCTGGATTAATGGCAACCTGCGGAAAGAGGGAACGTTCGGGGAAGGCCGCGTCACCCGGACCAAAGAGATACCATGTCGAAGAGAAAATGGCTTTTGGGGGCAGCGGTGCTCGCCCTGGTCGGCTTGGCTTTTTTTACCCGTGGATTTTGGCCGGCTAATAAAACGGACGCGCGCGCCCAGGCCCCGGGCGGCCGCGTTGTGCCGGTCGAAATCGGCAAGGCCGAACGCAAAAAAGTGCCGGTGCGGCTCGACGCGCTTGGCACCGTAACCCCGATCGCCAGCGTCGCGCTCAAGGCGAGGGTCGAGACCACCATCACCGAGGTTCATTTCACCGACGGCGCTCACGTCAAGAAAGGCGAGAAACTGTTCTCGCTCGATTGCCGGGTCATGGACGCGCAGATCCAGACCACCGAGGGCGCGCTGGCCCGCGACCAGGCGCAGCTTGCCGGCGCCGAGCGCGACGTTTCGCGCTATACCGAGTTGGTCGCCAAGAACGCCACGCCGGTCACCAATCTCGACAACGCCAAGACCCAGTCCGATGTCTTCCGCGCCGCCATCAAGTCGAGTTCGGGGCTCTTGGAAAATCTCAAGGCGCAACGCAGCTACTGCACCATCGCCGCGCCGATTTCCGGCCGCATCAGTGCCGCCAATTTCAAGGTCGGCAATTTCGTCCGCCCAGCCGACACCACGCCGATGGCCACCATCATTCAGCTGGCGCCGGTCTATGTCTCGTTCCCCATCCCGCAGAAGAACCTGCCGGCGATTCGCCAGGCGATCGCCAACGAATCGGCGACCCTTCAGGTCATTGTGCCGGGGCAGGCCAAGCGCGCCCAGGGCACGGTGTCGATGATCGAAAACTCGGTCGACTCGGTGACCGGTATGGCAACCATCCGGGCCACCATGCCGAACCAGGACGAAGTCTTGTGGCCGGGCACTTTGGTGACGGCGGAGGTCACCCTGCGCATCGAAGATGCCATCGTGGTGCCATCGAACGCCGTTCAGGTCAGCCAGACCGGCAGTTTTGTCTTCGTCGTCGCCGACGGCAAGGCCAAGGTGCAACCGGTCACGGTGGAACGCCAGGTCGGGCTGGAGACGGTCTTGTCCTCTGGCCTCAATGGCGGCGAGACGGTTGTCACCGACGGTCAGTTGTTGCTGTCGAACGGGACGCGGGTCAATGCGCGCCCGCCGACGCCGGCTGCTAGCGGCGGCAAACCGGCGGGAAGCTGAAGGTTCAGGGTTTAGGCATTTAACGTTGGGCTCAACGGGGCAGGCGGCAAGACCATGAACATCTCCGAGATCTGTATTCGCCGGCCCGTCTTCACGACCCTTTTGATGGCCTCGCTCATCGTCTTCGGCGTGTTCGCCTACCGGCTGCTGCCGGTCGCGGCACTTCCTGCCGTCGACTTTCCCACCATCCGAATTACCGCGACGTTACCCGGTGCCAGCCCGGAAACCATGGCCGCTTCGGTGGCCTCGCCGATCGAGCGGCAGTTGTCGACGATTGCCGGCATTTCGTCGATGACCTCGTCGTCTTCGCTCGGCAATACCTCGATCACAATCCAGTTCGACCTTGGCCGCAATATCGACGGCGCCTCGCTCGACGTGCAGACCGCGCTGGCGACGGCGCAGCGCCGGCTGCCGGTCGAGATGACCACGCCACCGGCTTTCCGCAAGGTTAATCCGGGTGACTTCCCGGTGCTGTTCCTCAGCATGCGCTCGGATACAATGCCGTTGTCGGCCATTACCGATTATGCCGAGACCGTGATCGCGCCGCAGTTGTCGCAGTTGAGCGGCGTGGCCCAGGTCTCGGTTTACGGCTCGCAGAAATTTGCCGTGCGTGTTCAGGTCGATCCGGCGGCGGCGGCGGCGCGCAATATATCGCTCGACGAAATCCGCAACGTGGTGGCGAAAGCCAATTCGGCGGCGCCGGTCGGCAGTCTCGAGGGTCCGCAGCAGGCGGTGACGCTGCTGGCGACCAGTTCGATGCGCAATGCCGCCGCCTATCGCGACGTGGTCGTCGCCTATCGCAACGGTACGCCAATCAAGCTCAGCGAAGTGGCCCGCGTCATCGACAGCGTCGAGAACGAAAAGGTCGCCACCTGGTTCAACGATTCCCGTGCCATCGTGCTGGCGATCCAGCGCCAGCCCGACGCCAATACGGTCAAGGTCGTCGATCTGGTGCGAAACGCGATGGTCACCGCGCGCGCGCAGATTCCGCCGGCCATCGAAATGGCGCCGTTGTTCGACCGTTCGTTGTCGATTCGCGCCGCGGTCTTCGACGTGCAGGAAACCTTGGCGATCGCTATTGCGCTGGTGATCCTGGTCATCTTCCTGTTTCTGCGGAAATTGTCGGCGACCATTATCCCGGCGCTCGCCGTGCCGGTGTCGCTGATCGGCACCTGCGCCGCGATGTACATGTTCGGTTTTTCGATCAACAACATGACGCTGTTGGCGCTGACCTTGTCGGTCGGCTTCGTCGTCGACGATGCCATCGTCATGCTGGAGAACATCGTCCGCCATATCGAAGGCGGCATGCGGCCGTTCGAGGCGGCGCTGAAAGGCTCGCGCGAGATCGGCTTTACCATCGTGTCGATCACTATTTCGCTGATCGCGGTGTTCATTCCGGTACTGCTGATGGGCGGCATGGTGGGCCGCGTGTTTCGCGAGTTTGCGGTGGCGGTGTCGGTCGCCATCGTCGTATCGGGCATCGTTGCGCTGACGCTGACGCCGATGCTGTGCGCGCGCGTTCTCAAGGCGCATAGGCCGGATGAAGAGGAAAAGCAGAATTTCGTGCTGCGCGGGTTCGAGCGCGGCTTCAACGCTTTGCTGCGCGGCTACGAATGGACGCTTGACCGCGTGCTGGCCTACAAGCCGATCATGCTGGGCGTCACGCTGCTGACGATTGCCGGCACCATCTGGCTCTATATCATCGTACCGAAAGGCTTCTTTCCGGCCGAAGATACCGGTTATCTCTCCGGTATTACCGAGGCCAAGTCCGACATCGCCTTTCCCGCCATGGTCGAGCATCAGCGCAAGGTCGCCGAGATCGTGCGCAAGGATCCGGCGGTCGATTATGTCAACTCGACAGTCGGGGCCGGCGGCCCCAATTCACTGACCAGCAGCGGCCGTATGCTGGTGGCGCTCAAGCCGCGCGCCGAGCGCGAGAGCTTGCAGATCATCATCGCACGGCTGCGGCGCAATGCCGGCGTCGTGCCCGGCATGCAGGTGTTCTTCCAGCCGATCCAGAACATCAATCTCGGCGGCCGGCCGTCGAAGAGCCAGTATCAGTACACGATGCAGTCCAACGATACTGACACGCTCTATCGTCTGGCGCCGGAAATGCGCGGCAAGATGTCGAACATACCGGGCTTGCTCGATGTCACGACCGATCTCTACATCAAGAACCCGCAGGTCACCGTCGAAGTCGACCGCCAGAAGGCGGCGGTCTACGGCGTCTCGATCGATCAGGTGCGCCAGGAGCTCTACAACGCCTTCGGCTCGCGTCAGGTCGCCACCATTTACACGCCGGCCAACGATTACCAGGTGATCCTGGAAAACATGCCGGAGTATCAGTCCGGGCCGAGCGATCTTGACCGGATGTTCTTGAAGACGTCGAGCGGGACGTCGGTGCCGTTGTCGGCGGTGACGACGTTCACCCCGACGGTCGGGCCGTTGCAGGTCAACCATCAGGGCCAGCAGCCGGCGGTGACGATTTCGTTTAACCTGGCGCCGGGCGTTTCGCTTGGCGCCGCGGTCGATGCGATCCAGAAGTTGGAGCGCGATGAGCGCCTGCCGGCTAGCATCAATACCGGCTTCCAGGGCACCGCGCAGGTCTTCCAGGAGTCGCTGCGCGGGCAGGGCGTGCTCATTCTCGCGGCGATCTTTGCCGCCTATGTCGTGCTCGGCATTCTGTACGAGAGCTTCATCCACCCGATCACGATCATTTCCGGCCTGCCGTCGGCTGGCATCGGCGCGATCCTGACCTTGATGCTGTTCAAGATGGATCTATCGGTGATCGCGATGATCGGCATCGTCATGCTGGTCGGCATCGTCAAGAAGAACGCGATCATGATGATCGACTTCGCCATCTCGCGGCGGCATGTCGGCCTGTCGGCGGAAGCCGCCATCCGTGAAGCCGCGTCGTTGCGCTTCCGTCCGATCATGATGACGACGTTTGCCGCTATTTTCGGCACGCTGCCGATCGCGCTCGGCACCGGCGCCGGCGCCGAACTGCGCCAGCCGCTCGGCGTCGCGGTGGTCGGCGGATTGATGGTGTCGCAGTTGCTGACGCTCTACATCACGCCGGTGATCTACCTGTATCTCGACCGCTTCGATCGCATGATCAAGCGCCGCCTCGAGCCGCAGCTCGAAGAGGTGCGCGACGTGCCGCCGGCGGTGGCGGCGGAGTAGGGCTACTTTCCATCGATAACGTCATCGGCTTGGCCGATGGCACGGATATTGCTGCTTTTGCTCCAGTCATTCCGATCGGAGTTAAATTGCATGCGCATCCTGTTGGCTCTCGCCGCCGTCCTTTCGTTGACCGTTACCAGTCCGCGCGCGGCCGAATGGCCGGAAAAGCCGGTGCGGGTCATCATTCCATTCGGCCCCGGCAGCGCCACCGACGTCATTCCGCGCCTCGTGCTTGACCGTGTCGGTAGCCAGCTTGGCCAGCAATTCATCGTTGAAAATCGTGGCGGGGCGGGCGGCACGCTCGGCACGTCGGCGGTCGCCAAGTCCGAACCTGACGGTTACACGTTGCTGACGACATCATCGGCGCACACGATCGCGCCGGCGCTTTATCCCAATCTCAGTTACGACGCGGCGAGCGATTTCGTGCCGGTCGGCGCCATCGGCAGCGTGCCGAACGTGCTTATTATCGCGCCGTCGCGTGGCATCAAAACCGTGCAGGAATTTGTCGCCGCCGCCAAGGCCAAGCCGAACGCGCTGAGCTTTGCTTCGCTCGGTGTCGGTTCCGCCGTTCACATGAGCGCGGAACGCTTCCGTTTCAGCGCGGGTTATCAGGCGGTGCATGTGCCGTTCAAGGGCGGCGCCGAGGCGCTCACCGAAATCATGGCGGGCCGCGTCGATTATTATTTCTGCCCGATCGCGACGGCGCTGCCGTTTATCCAGCAAGGCAAGCTGCTGGCCTTGGCGGTGTCGAGCCCGACGCGCGCGGCGGCGCTGCTCGATGTGCCGACGACCCTGGAAGCGGGTTTCGCCAACAGCGATTACACATTCTGGATCGGCGTCTTCGCACCGGCGAAAACGCCGGACGCCATCGTCGCCAAGCTCAACGCCGCCTTGATCCAGGCGGTGCAGGCCCCGGACGTCAAAGCCAAGCTCGACAAACTCGGTGTCGTGACGGCCAGCCAGTCTCCGGCGGCATTCGGAAAAATGGTGAAGGACGAGTTGGGCACCTATGCCGCGTTCGCCAAGTCCGCCGGCATGAAGACGAACTGAAGTCGTCTACAGCGCGAAGCTGGTGCCGCAGCCGCAGGCGGCGGTAGCCTTCGGGTTCTTGATCTTGAACGAGGCGCCGATCAGGTCGTCGACGAAGTCGATTTCCGAGCCGGCCATGTAGTCCACCGACACCTTGTCGATCAGCACCACGGCACCGTCGCGGGCGATGACGAGGTCGTCGTCGCCCTTGGCCTGTTCCATGTCGAACTTGTACTGGAAGCCGGAACAGCCGCCGCCTTCGACGCTGACGCGCAGCATGGTGCCTTCCGGCTCCTTCTTCAGGATTTCGGCGACCTTTTTGGCCGCCCGCTCGCTGACCGTGACGCTTTCGCTCATAGTGGCGTTTTTCCTGTTGGCAGAGCCAATGCCAATTAGTTAAGTGCGCCGGGCGGCAACGTCAATGCGCTGCCCAAAAGGCCCGGATACTCTCATGGCGACCGAAGCCGGCCGTAATCGCGCAGTCTATGCCGCCGATCCGGGGACGAGCCGGGGCCGGCTGCATGCCGAGCCGAAAAGCCCGACCCGCAACGATTTCCGCCGCGATTGCGACCGCATCATCCATTCGACCGCGTTCCGCCGGCTGGCGCACAAGACGCAGGTCTTCGTCTATCACGAGGGCGACCATTACCGCACAAGGCTGACCCATACGCTCGAAGTCGCGCAGATCGCCCGTTCGCTGGCGCGCGCGCTTGGGCTCGATGAGGACCTCGCCGAAGTGCTGGCTTTGGCGCACGACCTCGGCCATCCGCCGTTCGGGCATGCCGGCGAGCGCGCGCTCGACAAGACACTGCAAGGTTCGGCGCTGGCCGGCTTCGGCGGCTTCGACCACAACGCGCAGGCTTTGCGCATCGTCACCGATCTGGAGCGCCGCTATGCCGACTTCGACGGCCTCAACCTCACCTGGGAAACCCTCGAAGGCCTGGTCAAGCACAACGGTCCGCTGACGACGCGCGACGGCAAGGCCTTCGGCCGCCATGCCGCGCAAGGCGTGCCGGCGGCGATCACCGCCTATTGCCAGATTCAGGATCTCGAACTGTGGTCGCAGCCTTCCGCCGAGGCGCAGATCGCGGCACTCGCCGACGACATCGCCTATGACGCGCACGATATCGACGACGGCCTGCGCGCCGACTTGTTCACGCTCGGCGACATAACAAGCGTGCCGTTCATCGGCGGCATCGTCGGCGAAATCCAGGCGCGCTATCCGCTGCTCGATCCGGCCCGCCGTGTGCACGAAGTGGTGCGCCGCGTCATCACCCGCATGATCGAGGATGTCATCGTCGAAAGCGAAACGCGGCTGGCCGCGCTCGGCGCGAAGAGCGCCGCCGACATCCGCAACGCCGCCAGCACCGTGGTGATGTTCTCGCCGGCCATGGCCGAGGCCGATGCCGCCATCAAGGGCTTTCTCTACCCGCGCATGTACCGGCACAGCCGCGTCATGCGGGTGATGGACGAGGCCGAGGCCGTGATCCGCGATCTCTTTGCCCACTTCACCGCGCAGCCCACCGATCTGCCGGCGGAGTGGAGCGACGGCTTTGCGCAACTCGATGATGGTGCGCGGGCGCGGCGCATTGCCGACTTCATCGCCGGAATGACCGACCGCTACGCGCTGGTCGAACACGCGCGCTTTTTTGCGCACACGCCGGAGCTGCGCTAGACCGTCGCCGATAGTTCGCCGGCTGACATCCGGAACCAAGGCCGGCATTTCCGGTTAACCGGCTAGCGGCAACCGGAGCGGACACGATGAATCAATATTTGAAGTTCGGACTGATGATCGCGGTGTCGACGGCCGTCATGTACGGCCTGATGTATCTCAACGTCTATGCCTTCGATCACATCTATTTCAGCGAGACCCGCCTCTATATGGCGCTCATCATGGGCGCGGCGATGGCGTTCGTCATGCTGGCCTTCATGTGGGGCATGTATGCGAATGCCAAAGTCAACGTGGCGATCCTCGCCGCCAGCCTCATCGTCTTCGCCGGCGCGCTATATCTGGTGCGCAGCCAGGCGATCGTCGGCGAGGTCGCCTACATGAGGGCGATGATCCCGCATCATTCCATTGCCATCCTGACCAGCCGGCGCGCGCAGATCGCCGATCCGCGTGTGCGAAAGCTTGCCGATGAGATCATCGAGGCGCAGGTGCGCGAGATCCGCGAGATGAACGACCTGATCGCCGAACTAGAGCGCCGCTAGAGCATGATCCCGAAAAGTGGGAACCGGTTTTCGGAAAAGATCATGCTCAAACAAAATGTTATCGAGGCAGAGTGATTCAACCTAAACGCACCTTGCTTTAGGCGATTGCCGCTCTAGCTTCGTTCGATGGCGCGTTCCAGCCGGCGCGATAGATACCAGGACAGCCCGAGGAAGCCGATCAGCATCACGACGCCGAAGCCCGACGAGGCGTCGTTCATCAGCTTTTCCGACACCTGGCCGAAGGCGTAGCCGATCGACACCACCGTGCAGCTCCACAGTCCGGCGGCGACGAAATTGAGTGCGAGAAATGTCGACCACGGCAGGTTCGACATGCCGTAGGCGATGGCCGCGAAGCCGCGAATGCCGTGCGGAAAGCGGTGCACCATGATCATCCAGAGGTAATGCCGGTCGGTCAGCCGTGCCGCCGTCTGCACCGTCGCGGAAACGCGCGGGAATGACGACAGCGCGCGCGCGCCATATTTGCGGCCGATCCAGAAGCGGATGACGTCGCCAAAAAAACTGCCGATCCAGCACACCACGATCAGCGTGCCCAGGGCCAGCGCGCCGGAATGCGCGGCGTAGCCGGAAAACAGGCCGAACAGCAGGCTGTGCGACGCCGCGTAGGCGAACATGAACGTGTAGGCGGCATCGCCGTGCTGGCGAATGAGGTCGAGGAACCCGGTCAGGTCGGTCGGAAACATCAAGGGAAGCGGCCTTTACGTCAGCGAAGGCCCCGGTCACGGGGATCGCGGGGACGCTACACGCTGGCGGCGCCGGGCGATAGCCGCGCCCGGCTGCGTCGCCGGGACGCAGCCGCAGGTGATGCTATGGCGGAACCTGTTTCCGGTCGCGCCGTCAGTGAGCCCGGGCGCGGTTGAGCTGCCTTGCGACGATAACCGCCACCGGAATGGCGGCGATGAACCCGCCAATGGCGGCGTAGGGGATGTAGCTCATGGCATGGCCCGCCAGTGCCGGCACGGCCAGCACAATCATGATCGCGACGCCGGCAAACACCGTGCCTGCGATCGACCACATCATCATCGTCAGCCTGAACATGAGTCGCTCCCGTGTATTGACCTTGGCGCATCTCCTGCCAGGCGCGGGGTAGACGCATTGATCTGGCGCAAGCGTAATGTGATACCTCCATTAGTCATGCGCGTCGAATTCGGCTTGTCGAGGGTCGTTTTCGCGTAGCCAGGAAATTGTCAGCGCGCGGCCGGCCCCGGTAATCGCTCTTGATGCCCGCGCTGATATCCAGAGGGAATGAACGGTGGAGCTTTTCTAATTTCATGCGGACAAGGATGAGCCCTTGTCGAACGACATGCTGTTCGAAATGTCGGACATCGCCGGTGCCGAACAGGCGGCGGTCGAGTATTTGGTGGCGGCGGCGCGCGATGAAATTGGCGGCACGCGCTATGGCCGTGAGTTTGTCTGCTTTCTCAGGAACCTGGAAGGCAAGCCTTTGACCCGGATTAGCCTGGTCGTGCAGATCGAGCCGCTGTAGCGGCGCGGGCGCGTCAGGTGCCGTGCCGATGCGTGTGGTGCATGTCGGGAACATGCGCATGGCTGTGCCGCATCGGCCTGTGTTGGTGGGCGTGCGTGTGCGGCTCGCCCGGTGGATCGTCCGGCCCGTGGACGTGCTGATGATGGTCGTCGTGTACATGCGGATGGTTATGCGCCACCGCTTCATGGTCGTGCACATGGACATGGAGTTCGGTGAGATGCAGCCAGACACCGACACCCATCAAAAGGCCGGCGAGGGCAAACTGAATTGTCAGCGGATCGCCGAGGAACGCTACCGCCGCGCTACTGCCGATAAAGGGCGCGGTTGAAAAATACGCGCCGGTTCGCGCTGCGCCGAGATGGCGCAAAGCAATGACGAAGAGCGCGAGGCTGACGCCATAGCCCAGAAATCCGACGATACCGGCGACAGCCACAGTGCCAAGCGCGGGTATCGATGCGCCGGCCAAAAGGCCGAGGAGGAGCGTGAACGGCCCGGCGATAAGGCCTTTCAACTGAACGATCTGGAGAGGGTCGGCGAGCGAGACCTTGCGTGTCAGATTGTTGTCGAGACCCCATGCCAGACAGGCGCCGGCGATGGCGAGCGGGCCGATCAGGCTATCCAGCGTCGGCGTACCCGTCCATGCCAGCACTATGGCGCCGGCCACCAGGCACATCATGCCGGCGGCGATGCGGCGGTCGACATGTTCGTGGAAAATGAACCAGGCCATCAGCGCGGTTGCCGCGCCTTCGAGCGCCAATAAAAGAGAGGCGGTGGCCGCGCCTGTATGGGCAAGCCCAGCCATCAACAGCAATGGGCCAAGCACGCCGCCGGCCGCTATCGCGCCGGCGAGCCAGGGCAGGTCGGTGCGCGTCAAGGCCGCTTCCGGCGCGCCGGATGCAATGGTCGGAAAAAGGCGCCGGAGCAAAGCGATGCCGATGCCGGCGCCGCAGTACAACAGTCCGGCCAGCACGGCCGGATGCACCGAACCGATCAACAGTTTGGCGGCGGGCGTCGATGCGCCGAACAAGGCGGCGGACGCCAAGGCATACAAGACGGCGGCTTTGTTCATCGGGCAATGGTATCGTGCACAAGCCGCAAAAACCACCGTTGGGGTGTTGTCACATGACGCTTCCATTCTCGACGGCGCAGTTCTTTGCGGTATTCGCCGCGTACAATAGCGCGATCTGGCCCGCGCCGGTTCTGGCCTACGCCGCGGCCTTGCCGGCGGTTGCGCTGTTGTTCAGGCCGCGGCTTGCGGCCGACCGCGTCATATCGCTGGTGCTTGCCGCGATGTGGGGCTTTGCCGGCATTGTCTATCACGGGATCTTTTTCTACCCGATCAATAGCGCCGCGCTGTTGTTTGGCCTGGCCTTCGTCGCGCAAGGCGCGATCTTCTTCGTGCTCGGCGTCATGCGGCGGCAATTGCATTTCGGCTGGAGCCGAACATGGCGCAGCGGCGTCGGCGCCGGATTAATCTTCTATAGCATGGTGGTTTATCCGGCCGCCGGTTTGGTGCTCGGTCATCCTTTTCCGAACCTGCCTCTGTTCGGCGTCGCGCCGTGCCCGATTCTCATTTTCACGTTTGGCTTGCTGCTGATGTTGCGCGGTCCGGTAGCATCGTGGGTTATCGTCATTCCTGTCTTATGGTCGATCGTCGGCGGCAGCGCGGCCATTCTGCTGAACGTGCCGCAAGACCTGATGTTGCCGGTTGGCGGCGCTTTGACGGTTGGATTATTGGTAAAGGCGCAGCCGCGGCTGCTGCGCTGGCCTTGAGCGCCTTCGACGGTGGGGCGCGTACCTTCTCGCAATTTTTGACTCAAAGGCGAAAATCCCTTACCCGCAGCCACCATGACCGCCGGTTCCCCTCCGTCCCATCTGTTCGCCACCATGCTCGCGCGGGTCCAGACCGCGGCGGGCGCGGTGCTTGGCTCGGCCGCCGATCTGGCGCGGATCGTCGTCGAGCCGCCGCGCGATCCGGCCCATGGCGACATGGCGACCAATGCCGCCATGGTGCTGGCCAAGGATGCAGGCCTCAAGCCGCGCGACCTCGCCGACAAGATCGCCGAGGCTTTGCGCGCCGACAGCCTGGTGGAAAAGATCGACATTGCCGGCCCCGGCTTCATCAATCTCACTTTGAAGGCCCATGTCTGGGGCGATGCGCTGCGCGCGGTACTGGAGCAGGGCAAGCAGTATGGCCGTGGTGCCATCGGCGCCGGCGCCAAAATCAATGTCGAATATGTCTCGGCCAATCCGACCGGGCCGCTGCATGTCGGCCATGGCCGCGGCGCGGTGTTCGGCGACGCCTTGGCGAGCCTGTTGGCTTTCGCCGGCTATGACGTGGCGCGTGAATATTACATCAACGACGCCGGCGCGCAGGTCGATGTGTTGGCGCGTTCGGCATTCCTGCGCTACCGCGAGGCGCTCGGCGAAGCCATCGGCGAAATCCCGGAGGGCCTTTATCCCGGCGATTATCTCAAAGAGTGCGGCGAAGAACTCGCCAAGGATTACGGCGACAGTCTCGCCAAAATGCCGGAAGACGAATGGCTGCCGATCGTGCGGCTGCGCGCCACCGACATGATGATGGCCGAGATCCGTAACGATCTCGCCTCGCTGCGTATCGTGCCCAACGTGTTTTTCTCCGAGCGTTCGTTGATCGAGGGCGAACTGCCCGATCCCTTCGCCACCGAGGAAGCGCCGGTGCGGCCCAAGGACGTGGTCGAGACCACGATCGCGCAAATGCGCGAACTCGGCCATGTCTACGAAGGCCGCCTGCCGCCGCCGAAGAGCGGCAATCTCGAAGACTGGGAAGACCGCGAACAGACCTTGTTTCGCTCGACCGCCTTCGGCGACGATGTCGACCGGCCGCTGTTGAAGTCGGACGGCAGCTACACCTATTTCGCCACCGATATCGCCTATCACAAGTCAAAACTTGACCGCGGTTTCCTGAGCCTGATCGACGTCTGGGGCGCCGATCACGGCGGCTATATCAAGCGCATGAAAGCGGCGGTATCGGCGCTTTCCGGCGGCAAGGCCGATCTCGACGTTAAATTGGTTCAACTCGTTCGCCTTCTCCGCGCCGGCGAGCCGGTGAAGATGTCCAAGCGGGCAGGCGACTACGTCACTTTGCGCGAAGTGGTCGCCGAAGTCGGGCGCTCGGCGGTGCGCTTCGACATGCTGTATCGCAAGAACGACGCGGTGCTGGATTTCGACCTCGCCAAGGTGATCGAGCAGAGCCGCGAGAACCCGGTGTTCTATGTTCAGTACGGCCATGCCCGCGGCCATTCGATCTTCCGCATGGCGCAGGCCGAGATGCCGGCGCTCGCGTCGGAGCCGGCGGCGCGGCTTGAAGCGCTTAAAATGGCCAATGTCGGCTTGCTGACAGACGAGGGGGAACTCTCGATCATGCGCAAGCTGGCGCTCTACCCACGCCTTATTGAAGCCGCCGCGGTAGCGCACGAACCGCACCGCGTCGCCTTTTACCTGTATGAATTGGCGAGCGAATTCCACGGGCAGTGGTCGCGCGGGAAAGATTCGCCTCATTTACGCTTCATTATCCAGAATGATCCAGAAACGACGGTGGCGCGGCTTGCTTTGGTGCAGGGGATCGTCACCGTCCTCGCTTCGGGGCTGGCGCTCCTGGGGGTCGATGCGCCGGAAGAAATGCGCTAGGTTCCATATCGCCGGAACGCGCATCACGCGAAGCCCATCTGCCCCGCTCGTCTGACGAGCCGCAGGGGCTAACCTTGAGTACCGGGGATAGTATGGCGGACGATCATAACCAGCGGCCTTATCGTGGAAACGACGCCTCGCAGCGCGCGGCATCGGGCGGTGGCGCTTCGGGCTCGGGCAACGATCCACTCGCCGAACTCGCCCGCCTGATCGGGCAGAACGATCCGTTTTCCGAATTTGGCCGCGACGGCAACCGCCGGGTCGCGGCGGCTCCGCATCAGGCTGAGCCAGCGCCTGACTTTACCCGCCAGCCCTTTGGCAGCGCGCCGCTTGCTGGCGATCCCGAAGCCTACCAGGCGGACAGTCAGCCTGCGGCCTATGCGCCGACCTATGCGCCGGAGGGCCAACCGCCGGTTCCCGGTTACAGCGTGCCTGACTATGAAGTGCCCGGGTATGGCGCGCCGGGTTACGATGCTTCCGGCTTCCCGGTAGCGCCCGCTGGGCAGGCTTATGAGGATGCCTTCACGCCGCCCGGTACGCAGCATGGCCTCACCGGCGACGACTATTACGACGACGTGCCGCCGAACCGCCGCCGCATCGGTATTCTGGCGATCGCCGGGGTGTTCGCGCTTGCTGTGATTGGTACAGCAGGTGCGTTTGGTTATCGCGCAATTTTCGGTTCCTCATCCTCCTCCCCCCCGCCGGTCATCAAGGCCGAGCAGGCGCCGAGCAAGATCGTTCCGGTCGCCCCCAACAAGGATGCGCAGTCGAAGATTCGCGAGCGCGCCAATAACCCGACCGAGCGGCTGGTGTCGCGTGAAGAGCAGCCGATCGTTGTCACAACCACCACACCGCCCGCGGCGCAGAACGCGGGGCCGGCGCTCGGTAGCGGCGTTGTCGGTTCCGACCCCAAGAAAATTCGCACTATCTCGATCAAGCCTGACGCAACCGAAGCGGCGATGCCGCAGCCGCCGGATTCTGTGCCAGCGCCGACGGCGCAGCCGCGCGCCGTTTCGACGACCACACAGCGCGCAGCCTCGCCACCGGCCCAGCCTCAGCCTACTGCGCCGGCTCAGCCTGCCGCGCCGACGGCTGCCCCGGCTTCCGCCCCGATGCGTCTGGCCGCGCCGCGGCCTGCTGACCCGCCTGCGCCCGCCGCCCGTGCCGCGATTTCTGCCCCGCGCGCTGAGGCGCCGGCACCGGCCAATGCGCCGCTGTCGCTTAATCCGAACGCGGCGCCAGCGCGCGCCGCGCCGCCGCAACAGCCACAGCGGGCCGCCGCGGTTGCACCGCCTCCCGCTGCCGCTTCGAGCAATGCCTCTTCCGGCGTCTACGGCGTCCAGGTGACGGCGCAGCGCAGCGAGGAGGAGGCGCAGGCCGCCTTCCGCACCCTGCAGGCCAAGTACCCGGGCCAACTCGGTAACCGCCAGCCGCTGATCAAGCGGGTCGATCTTGGCGAGAAGGGCATTTTCTTCCGCGCACTGGTCGGGCCTTTCACCGACTCCGCGCAGGCCAGCCAGTTGTGCTCGAGCCTGAAGGCCGCCGGCGGCAGCTGTCTGGTGCAGAAGAATTAACAGGCTGATTTGCCTTGATCGTTGGCGCGGGCTAATCCGCGCCGATGGCGTCACGCGCTTTCATCACCGGCCTGGCGGGCCTGACGATTACCGCCAGCGAACGCGCGTTTTTACGCGAGGCTCGGCCGTGGGGCCTGATCGTCTTCAAGCGCAATATCAGCACCCCTGAGCAACTCTCTGCTCTGACGCGCGATTTCCGAGATATTGTGGGCTGGGAAGCGCCCGTTCTGGTCGATCAGGAGGGCGGCCGGGTCGCTCGCCTCGGGCCGCCGCACTGGCCGGTCTATCCGTCAGGCGCGCGCTACAGCCAGATTTACGACCGGGACCCAACATCGGGCCTCGCGGCGGCACGGCTCGCCGGCCATCTCATAGCCTCCGACCTCAAGGCTGTAGGGATTGATACCGATTGCCTGCCGATCGCCGATGTACCGACCCTCGGTCATGATCCCATCATCGGCGACCGCGCCTACGGCACCGAGCCGGCCAAAGTCGCGGCCATCGCCGGAGCGGTGGCGGCCGGATTGCTGGCCGGTGGCGTCCTGCCGGTACTAAAGCACCTGCCGGGACATGGCCGGGCCACCGCCGACAGCCATCTCAAGCTGCCGGTAGTCGACACCGACCGCGCCACGCTGGAAAAAACAGATTTTGCCGCCTTCCAGCCGCTACGGAACTTACCGCTCGGCATGACGGCGCATGTTGTGTTCAGCGCCATCGACCGTGCCCGACCTGCGACAACTTCGGTCACAATAGTGTCTGAAGTGATTCGCGGATCGATCGGCTTCACAGGATTGCTGATGAGCGACGACGTCTCGATGGGCGCTTTGTCGGGGACAATTGCCGAGCGCAGCCACGCCGCGCTCGCCGCAGGCTGCGATGTCGTGCTTCATTGCAATGGCGATCTTAACGAGATGATGCAGGTCGCCGGTGCCGCGCCCGAACTTTCAGGTGCGGCGGCACAACGCGCCGATGCCGCTTTGGCTCGGCGCAGCGCCGGCGAGGACTTCGATGTCGCGGCGGCGCGCCGGATATTCAACCAGATGGTGGCTTTGACGTCATGACGCCTGAAGAATTCTCAACCGCGCAGACGATACCGCTAGAGGCCGACCGCTCCGACAGCGAGCCGGCGATGATCGTCGACGTCGAAGGCTTCGAAGGTCCGCTCGACCTTTTGCTCACGCTGGCGCGCCAGCAGAAAGTCGATCTGCACAAGATCTCGATCCTGGCTTTGGCCGATCAATATCTCGTCTTCATCGAAGCGGCGCGCAAAGTGCGGCTCGAACTCGCAGCCGATTATCTCGTCATGGCAGCGTGGCTTGCCTATCTCAAGTCGCGTTTGCTGTTGCCGGAAGCCGCACCGGGTGAGGGGCCTTCCGCCGAGGACATGGCGCTGGCTCTGGCCAGCCGCCTGCGCCGCTTAGAGGCGATCCGCGAATTCGCCACCAAGATGATGGAGCGGCCGCAGCTTGGCCGCGACGTGTTCGCGCGCGGCCTTCCCGAACCGATCGCCGAAATCAAAACGCCGGAATGGTCGGCGACGCTTTACGATCTGCTGTCGGCCTATGCCTCGCAGCGCCAGCGCACCGTGCTGTCGCGCGTCCGCTTCAAGAAGCGCACCGTCTGGTCTTTGGCCGAAGCGCGGCTGACGCTGGAGCGCCTGATCGGGCAGACCGACGACTGGTCGCGCATCGACAGTTTCCTCATTGCCTATGTCGTCGAGCCGGCGATGGCGGCGACGGTGTTTGCGTCCTCCTTTGCCTCGGCGCTCGAACTGGTGCGCGAGGGCCACGCCGAAATACACCAGAAGGAATCGTTCTCGCCGATCTACATGCGCAAGCGTGTCGCGGCGGGCGGCGGTGCATCCGCGCATGACGCACAAGAAAACGCATAAGGAGATGGAATCCATGTCAGCTGCGGCCAAGAAGCTCGCGATCGTCCGCAACGACGATGCGCCGACGTCTCCCGAACAAGATGTCGAAACCAACGAAGCGGCCGTGACCGAGACCGTCGATACCGCCATTGAGGCGGCCGAACCGGCCGCACGCGCCGACGAACTGCGCCTGCTGGAAGCCTTGCTGTTTGCCGCCGGCGAGCCGCTCGACGAGGCGACCCTGATGCGGCAATTGCCGGACGGCGTCGATATCAAGGACGCGCTGGCCCGCCTCAAGGCCGAGTATTCAACGCGCGGCGTCAATCTGGTGAAGATCGGCCGCAAGTGGACCTTCCGCACCGCCGACGATCTGTCGTGGTTGCTTACCAAGAACGTCACCGAGACGCGCAAGCTGTCGCGCGCCGCGGTCGAGACTCTCGCCATCGTCGCTTATCACCAGCCGGTGACGCGCGCCGAGATCGAGGAAATCCGCGGCGTCGCCACCGCCGCCGGCACGCTCGACGTGCTGTTGAAGACCGGCTGGATCCGCCCGCGCGGCCGCCGCAAGGCGCCGGGCCGGCCGATCACCTACGGTACCAACGAAGCCTTCCTGTCGCATTTCGGGCTGGAGGAGGTCACCGATCTGCCTGGCCTCGACGAACTGAAGGGCGCAGGGCTGCTCGAAGGCAACATGCCGTCGGGGTTCTCGGTGCCGATGCCGTCCGATGACGTTTCCTTGCGGGACGACGAGGACCCGCTCGATCCGGGCGATCTCGACTTCGGCCTGGCGCCGGCCCCGGAAGCGGAGCTGGACCTGGCGCCGCCGCAGGCGGCGGCGGAAAAAGGTGAAGGCGAGGGCGAGGGCGAGGGCGAGAAGTAGCTACTATCGTCGTCCCCGCGCAGGCGGGGACCTAGTATCCCCGGACAGCAAGAATCTGCGCGACCGGGGTTACTGGATGCCCGCTTTCGCGGGCATGACGGGCGCGCCATTAACCGCGTCACCAAGCCTCGTTCGGTCCCCGGTTAAGTCCTTGTTTTTGCCGCTTCCGCGGCCTAGTTTCGAGGCCAAATCATCAGGCGGACGGCCTTTGTGGGGCAGGCCGTCGCCGCGGAGGACATGTTCATGGGTTCCTTTAGTATCTGGCACTGGCTGATCGTCATCGTCGTGGTGATGCTGCTGTTCGGCGGCCGCGGCAAGATTTCCGGCCTGATGGGCGATTTCGCCCAGGGCATCAAGGCCTTCAAGAAGGGCATGTCGGAAGACGACAAGACCGCCGAGGCCAAACCCGAGCCGGTCAAGACCATCGACCAGCCGCCGCAGACCACAGCGCAAAAGGCTGAAACCGAGCGCGCGCACTCGTAAACAAGCGCGATCGCGCACAGGCCGCGGCCTTGTCCCTCAAGCCGCGCGGCTCTGTGCGTTTTGGAGTTGAATAGCCGATGTTCAATTTTGGTTGGGGCGAAATTCTCCTCATCGGCATCGTCGCGCTTATTGCGATCGGTCCGAAGGAACTCCCCACCGTGCTGCGTAGCGTTGGCCAGATGCTGGCCAAGGTGCGGCGCATGGCCAATGAATTTCAGGGCCAGTTCCAGGAAGCGATCCGCGAGGCCGATATCGCCGATCTGAAGAAGCAGGCCGAGGACGTCGTCAACGACGTGACCAAGTACGACCCGTTGACCGAGACCAAAAACGAACTCGACAAGACCTTCACGCTGCCGGACCCCATGTCCGATTCCATGGCGGACCCGGCGCCGCAATTGCCGCCGCCCGAAGGCAATGTCACCGATGGCGCCAAACTGCCGGAAAGCACGCTGCCGGCGATCGACGTGCCGCTGCCCGAATTGCCGGAGCCGTTGACCGAAAAAGATTTCGCCGCCGCGCAAGCTCCCGACCCGGCGACGGATACCGCGCCGCTGCCCGAGCCGCAGCAGCAAAGCGACTCTCAAGCCGAGACTAACGATAGCAAGCTTGGGGCAAAAGCGTGAGCCACGAGGACATCGAAAGCACCAAGGCTCCGCTGATGGAGCACCTGATCGAGCTGCGCTCGCGGCTGATCAAGGCGCTGATCGCGTTCGGCGTGATGTTTGCGATCTGCTTTTTCTTCGCCAAGGAAATCTACAATATCCTGGTCTGGCCCTTCGTCTGGGTCGCCGGCGCGGAAAATTCGAAATTCATCTACACCGCGCTGCTCGAATATTTCATCACGCAGTTGAAGCTGGCGATGTTCGGCGCGGTGTTCCTGGCGTTTCCGGTGATTGCCGGGCAGATCTACATGTTCGTCGCGCCCGGTCTTTACCGCCACGAGCGCAACGCGTTCCTGCCTTATCTGATCGCGACGCCGTTCTTCTTCGCGTTAGGGGCCACCGTCGTCTATTTCGTGGTGCTGCCGATGCTGGTCCGCTTCTCGCTCGGCATGCAGCAGTCGGGCGGCGTGGAAGAGGCCTCGATCGCGCTGTTGCCGAAGGTCGGCGAATACCTGTCGCTGATGATGACTTTGGTGCTCGCCTTCGGCGTCGCCTTTCAGTTGCCGGTCATTCTGACGCTGCTCGGCCGCATCGGTGTTCTCACCTCGCAGACGCTGAAGGAAAAGCGGCGTTACTTCATCGTCGGCGCTTTCGTGGTCGCCGCGGTGCTGACTCCGCCGGACGTCATCAGCCAGCTGTCTTTGGCGATCCCGCTGATGATCCTCTACGAGGGCTCAATCTGGTCGGTGAAGTTTGTCGAGAAGAAAGCCAAGGCCGACGCCGAGACCAAGGCCGAGGCGGATGCCAAGGCCGAGGCGGATGCCAAGGCGGCGGCGGATGTGGGCGGGGCGGAGTAGGGCGCTTTCTTCCTTTACCCTCCCCTGGAGGGGAATTATGCACTTGACATACCGGAGCTAAAAGCCTAGTTTTATGGTCAGAACGAAGGAACTGACCATGACTTGCGATCTCACAGACAAGATTTTCACCGACGAAACAGCCGCCCGCATTCACTTTGAAAAGCTACGCTGGCCTGATGGTCCAGTATGCCATCATTGCGGCGTAGTTGGGGAAGCAACCGAGCTACAGGGGAAAAGCACTCGCCCCGGCCTCTACAAGTGCCGGGCTTGCCAGAAACCTTTCACAGCGACCATGGGAACGCTTTACGAGCGATCGCATATCCCGCTGAATAAATGGCTGCTCGCCACTCACCTGCTTTGCTCCAGCAAGAAAGGCATTTCCGCGCATCAGCTTTGGCGGATGCTCGGCTTTGGATCTTACCGCACTGCTTGGTTCATGGCGCATCGCATTCGCGAGGGAATGCGCGACCTGTTTCCCGAAAGCGGCCCGCTTGGTGGCGAAGGCAAGACCGTTGAAATCGACGAAACTTATATCGGCGGCAAGGAAAAGAACAAACACCGCAACAAGCGCGTCAAGGGCGCTAACGGCGGCATCGGCAAGGAAGCAGTATTCTCCCTAGTCGAGCGCGGCGGCAGCGTCCGTAGCCATCACGTTGCCACTGTGAGCGTCAAAAACCTTGCCCCGATCTTGAATGAGCAGATTCATGCGGCGACCAATGTTATGAGCGATGGCGGCGGCGCGCGGGTCGGCAGCATGTTTGCCCGCCATCAGACCGTCAATCACAGCATTGGCGAATATGTCCGCGGCGACGTTCACACGAACACCATCGAAGGCTATTTCTCCATTCTCAAGCGTGGCATCAATGGCGTTTATCACCACGTCAGCCAGCAGCACTTGAAGCGGTATCTGGCCGAGTTCGATTTCCGATACAATGAGCGCATGGCGCTAGGCATCGACGACAAGGCCCGCGCTGTAAAAGCGATCAAGGGCGTGGCTGGTAAGCGCCTCACATACCGGCAAACTGACAACAGCCAGAACGCATAAGCAGAAAGCTAAGCGCTTCCTACGTTGGCGCAGAAAGAACGGGAGTCGGATGTAACCCCCGGCTCCCGTTTTGCTATCCTAGATATGCCAACCGACTAGGAGCGAAAATGCCTCCAACGATTTTACCCGTCATTACTTTTGATGACTACGATACCTTCAGGGGTATCCTCCGTTCGGACATTGCCGACACCTACGATAAATGGCTCGATCTCTTTGCGCAGTTGGAGAAGTTGTATAGCCGCAATGGCGGTTCGCCAGGCATTATAACGAAAATTGGATCGTCGCCCGCCACGGTCATCGTACCCCAGCCCAGGTGCGAGCCAATCAATATCGACTTGATCAGAACGCTACGGCCGCTGTAAAGTTGGCCGCCTGAATAAGCTCAGCCGGGTGTCTCAAAACCGGGCCGCAGTACACCAGCCTCTTTCACAAATCTTCGCCCGACACCTCACCACACGGGGATAGAAAAGAAGAACAAATGACCGCCGGATCCCCAGCCACGTCCACTCTCATCCGCGCCTCCACGCGCGACGGCATTTGTCTGCCCGTCATCGACGTCACCGATCCGCGCTTCGCGGTGGCTGACGATCCGCCGCATCTCAACAGTCTGCTGGAAGCATCTGCCCGAGTAGAGCAGAGCGGCCGCTTTGTACCGCGCTTCATCATGCGGTTGATAATCAAGGGACTGACCAGGAACTCGCAGCTGGCGCGGGCTCTGTACGGGTCAAACTCGGAGTTTCTCCCGGGCCTACCGACCTACATCATGAAACTTGGACCGGAAAACCTGCCGCCGCCTTATGACAGTGCGGCGGACAAGAAATTTGCCGCGCTGGCGCATTTCACTTTGCTACGGCTTCGAACTCAGCAGACTGCGCGGCTCCTTTCCGACGGACTGGCCAAAGATTTGGCCGATGACGCCGCGCCGCTTCACCTGATCAATGTTGCCGGCGGGCCGGCCATCGACAGCCTCAATGCCATCATTCAGCTGCGGAGAAACCGGCCGGACCTGCTACAGCGAAAAATCGTTATCGACGTATTCGATCTCGACGATGCGGGACCTTTCTTCGGCGCCAACGCATTGGCCTCGTTGATGGCCGCCGGCCGGCCGCTCGCCGGTCTGGACATGGCATTGGTGCATCGGCGCTACGATTGGAACGAAACGGCCGCGCTGACCGAGTATCTCGCCGCGCTCGCGAAGGCTGGCGCTGTCACCGCCGCGTCGTCCGAAGGCGGACTGTTCGAATATGGCGAGGACGACGCCATTGTCGCTAACCTGGAAGCTTTGCACGCTGGCGGTGTCCGGCTGATTGCCGGATCGGTGACCAATGACGACAAGGCGCGCCGGCGGATGATCCGCGAGAGCGGCTTCAATTTGAAGCCGCGCGGCGTGCTAAGGTTCAGGCCGCTGGCGGCGCGTGGTGGATACGCAATTGAGCGCGCCGACAATTTCCATTTCAGCACGACGGTGCAGTTGCGCCCGCTTTAGGGCACCTCGAAAGATAGCATACAGCCCGGACCCTATGCGACCAGGCTGTCTGGCGCATGGCACGCGCTTGATGGCGTCGTGGATTTATTTTCTGATCTCAGTTGTTTGAGGTTCAAGCGATAGGTGGAGCCCGTGCGCGGCGCGAAGTGACCACTACGAGTCAAACGCAGCGCCGCGCATGGGCGGGCCGGAGGGCGCGTTGTTAATTTCTTCGGTCCGGTCGGTGGTTTCGTGACCGTCGTATCCGCGGCACTCGGCCCCGGCGACCTTTTCACAATTCAAGCCGGAAATCCAAAAGCACCAGCGCATTGGCGCGCCGCGACAGTCGATGCGCCGCCCATCCATCCCGCGCCAGGGCGATCAGGTCGGCGCGGTAAACGGGAGACAAAAAGCCGGCGCAAATCATGCCCCATCACGAATCCCAAAATCGTCCCATGGCAAGCGGTTTTTCGGACTATCGATGAATCGGGGTATCGCTCACAAACGGTTTCGGAGGGATTTATGCTCCCGCGCTTACAGCCGGGCCACAGACGATCCGGTATACCGCTGTGCGAAGCCGGTCATCGGGTTGGCGCCCTCAGTCAAAAGTTTATGGCCAGGGAGGTCTCGACGTTGAGCGAGTTGTTCAGGGATCCGAAGTCGGAACGACTATCTATAGGGCACCTCGAACAATAGCGTTTTTGCTGCGTGATCGTTAGCCCGCGCGGATCGGCGGGCAATTGGCAGATGATCTGACGCCGGTGCGGCTCCGCCGTATGCACCCGGCGTCCTGTTGAGGGTGGCACAAGCTGCCTTTTCCCT
>CAMBQQ010000018.1 GCA_945870035.1 Rhizobium sp. Q54
CTCTGCAAGGTCGAACCGCGCAATTACCTCGCCGACGTCATCACCAAAATCGTCAACGGCCATCCCAATAGCCAGATCGACGATCTGCTGCCTTGGGGCTATTCCGCCGCGCACGCCCTCAGGGACGTGGCCTGAAAACATCGCTTACGATGCAGACGGTGTCATCCAATATCAAGCCGTGCGACGCGAGATCGTCGCCGATGGCAAGCTCGTCAAGAAATATTTTCAGCAGCGCGTCGAGGGCAGCAAAACTATCAGCGGCGACGGCTGCATGAAGGGCGTCACCGCCCTGCCCTACAGGCTGCCAGAGCTGCTGAAATCAAAGGGTACGGTGCTCATTGTCGAGGGTGAGAAATGTGCCGATGCCGCCGCGGCGCGCGGCCTGACTGCCACGACAAACCACGGTGGCGGTGGCAAATGGCCCGCCAGCCTCAATGAGCATTTCCGAAACCGCGATGTCGTGATCCTGCCCGACAACGACGCGACAGGGCTGAAGCATGGGCATGCCGTTGCTCTCGCGCTGACGGACATCGCCAAGTCGATCCGCATCCTTGAGCTGCCTGACTTACCACCCAAGGGCGATATCGTAGATTGGCTCGACACGGGTGGCACCGTGGAGACGCTAAAAGCCCTGGCGAAGGCTGCACCTGCCTTTGACCCGGAAAAGCCGCTGGAGCTGCCACCGGCGACCGGTGAAGAGGCATCTGTGGCTGGCGATCTGTTCGATCTCGTGCTGGCAGCCGATGTGAAGCCAGTCGACGTTCAGTGGCTCGTGCATGAAATGATGCCAGCGAAAGGCATGTGCGTGCTTTATGGCCCACCCGGCACTTATAAGTCTTTCGTGGCGCTCTACCTGTCGATGAAGATCGCCACCGGCCAGGAAGCATTCGGCCACCGCACCGCCCAGGGCAACTCCGTCTATGTGATGGCAGAAGGCGGCTCGGGCCTGCCCCAGAGGATCGCTGCCTATAAGGCGCGGCACGGCATGCCGGACGATACCCCGTTGCGCTTCCTGCGCTCGTCGCTCGACTTGCGCGGCTCAGCCGCCGACGCCGACAAGCTGATCAGGTCGATCCACGCGCTCGATTTCGCCCCCAACATCATCACCATCGACACGCTCGGCAGGGCGTTCGGCGGCGGCGATGAAAACTCAAGCAAAGACTTTGGGGCTTTCATGGCGCAGGTGCAGCGGATCATCGAAGAGTTCGATTGCGTCGTGCTGCTGCTGCATCACAGCGGCAAGGATATCGACAGGGGCATGCGCGGTCACAGCAGCCTGCTCGGCTGGATCGATGGCGAATATGAGGTAAGCAAACTGTCGAACGATGAAAGCCCCGACCGCATCGGTCAGTTGGTCGTCAAGAAGGTCAGAGACGGCGAGGACGGTGCGAAATACCAATATCGCCTTGATCGCATCGAGCTATCGAAGATTGACAGCAGCAAGACCAGCCTTGTCGTGGTGCCGATTGATCAGGACGACAAGCGCATCACCACACGCCGCATAAAGCCGGTCACCGGCAATGGCAGGTCGCTGCTCAATGCGTTGAGCAAGGCCATCGAAGAGGTCGGCGCACCGGTCGCATCGGGCCACATTCCGACCGGCGCGCGGTGCGTGACGAGAGATCAGTGGCGCTCCTACTTTTACCAAATGTCGCCCCAGGACGACGAGACCAAGCGCAAGACTTTCATGCGTACAGCGCAACAACTGAGCGATACTGGGCATGTATGCACTTGGGGCGAGTGGAGTTGGAAAACTCAATGATATCAACGACAAAAAGGCCTTGCGGGACACTGGGACATATTAGCAATTACTAATGCACAAGTGGGACAATAGCGGGACACGGGCGGGACACTTTAGCAGCAGCTAAAACGTCAATGATAACAAGGTGATGATATGAAGCGGGACACCGGGACAAAAGCGGGACACGAGCGGGACACTGACCGGGACGAACGGGACACCCCCCTAAGAGGGTGTCCCGGTGTCCCGGTGTCGAGGCCTGCTGTCAGCACCGCTGAGAGCTGCACGGCGGGTCGAGGCTTTGGTCAACATCGATATGGTCTGAGCCATCGCAAGCGATGCAGTCAGATCAAGATGGACTTGGTCGAGGCTCGATCATGAAACCGCGTCGAGCTTCAAAGCCGCGTCGCCATGACGAGCTATTCGGATTTGACCTTGTGTCCCACATCAGAGCGCAGCGTGTTCAATCTGCGGCTTGGGGCGGCGATATGGCGTTTGCCGCTGCCGAGACGTGCTGGGGGCGTTGGCGATGACATTCCGCTCTGAGATGATCCGCGTCGAACTGGGGCCGCAGACCAAGCCTGGCGTGTGGCAATTCACCGTGCCGTCACTCCGTACAGGCGGTAAATCGAGCCAGCCGCTGCTGGATGCCTGCCGGCTGATTAAACGCATGGGCGGTGACCTGCACGTACCTGTAGGGCTGTTTAATGCGGGGGCCGACGAGCCGCGCCTGGTGGCGAAAAGTGTCGATGCTGGCGCTCGTCTCTCTGTATCAGAGCTAAAAGCCGGTAATGGGCCTAGTTTCGTTCCCTACAGGCAATTTGGTGGAGGCGATGATGTCGAGTTCTGACACAGTTGGCGAAAAACGACCGTTCTGCGTCGTGCCCATCAGGGCTATAAAGGATCGACGGCTGAAAATCAGCCACCTGCGTGTGCTAATGGCGCTGGGCTATTACGCCAACCGAGCTGGTGTCTGCTGGCCAAGCTTCAAGACGCTGGATGATGACACCGGCATTGGTCAGAAGGACATGGCGCCACTGATCAGACACCTGATCACAACCGGCATGATGCGGATGCTGAAGGCAAACAACTATGACCAGAGGCGTGGTGCTTGGGGCTTCAGCAATCGATACCAATTGCTGTGGAATGGCGATGAGCCGGTGCCAAGCCATGAAGAGGTAAAGAGCGCCAACCTATTGCAAGCGTTAGCTGATCGCGATCAGGTCGAAGGATCGGGCAAGCCGGGGCCGGTGAAGTGGAATGCAGCTATAGGCGCATGCGTTGCGGCCTATGTCCGGGGAATTGAGGCAGCAACCGCGGTGAACGTTCACCCACATGCAGCGCTCCGGGTTGCGGCCGAGATGCTGGTCGAAGCTGGCATCTCAACGCATCAGGTCGAGGCCACCTCGTTCAAGGTCGCGAGGGAGATGGCGCTGTCAGGGCGAGGACTGCCATCACTTCAACAGGTTAGCGTCAGTCTAATCTAGACTGTATATGACTCATACGTTCGGATGTCGCTACTACAGCGTGCTGCCCTGCCCTGTGTCGCCGTTACATTGCGCGCAAAACGCGATCCGCTGGCCCCAGGGAAAAGGGCCTTTGGGGGGGGCGCCCCCGTCGCCTACGTATGAGATGCCTCACGTAATATTTTTCCGACGAACCGGCCCAACGAGTTATCCATCACTTCGTATTCAATAGACCCATTTGTGTCTTGTATTTTTCTCCACTTATCGATAAGCTATGGCATGATGACGCAGCAGGTTATCTTCACCGCCAGTCTCGATCGTGAAATTGCGTCGGTCTATTTCTGCGATGATTCACTTCCCGACCAACGGGGTGACATCGCTGGTTACACAAAGCCGGCTGCCACTGCGACGCCGGTCAGGGTAAGATGGTTGGAGTAAGCGATGGCACGGCGGCACGCTGTCATTACGCAAGCTGAGATCGCTCGCGCGATCCGCGCCGCCAAGCAGGAGGGCGCCGCCGAGGTCGAACTGCGGCCCGATGGCGGTATTTGTGTTAGAATGACGGCATCCTCGCCACTAATCACCGCCCGCCCCCTTGATCCGTCCCGGCCCATAGTTCTTTGATCAGCACCATGCCAAGACCGCGCCCACAGTACCTTCAAAAGCAAATCACCCGCCACGGCGCGGTGACGTGGTATGTGCGCGTCGGCAGAGGTTCCAAAATACGTATCAGGGGCGACTACGGCTCCACTGACTTTTGGGCCGCATATCAGGCGGCGGTTTTGGGCAAGGACGTTCCGGTCAAAGCCACTGCCAGCACGGCAAGTCTCGCCTGGCTATTTGATCGCTATCGTGAAGCGTCGGCTTGGAAAGACCTGTCGCTTGCCACGCGCCGCCAACGCGAAAACATTATGAAAAAGGTCCTTGAGACGGCTGGTAACGAGCCGTACTCGTCGATCTCCGAGGCGACGGTTGCCTCTGGCCGGGATCGTCGCTCGGATACTCCGGCGGCGGGTAGGCATTTTGTCGATACGATGCGCGGCCTGTTTAAGTGGGCAAAGGGCGCTGGCAAAATAGCGGTCGATCCAGCAATTGGTGTCGCTTACCCAAAGAAGCGCAAGAGCCAGGGCTTTGTGCCTTGGGACGAAGCTGATGTGTCGCGCTATGAGGCGCGCTGGCCGCTTGGCACCAAGGAGCGGGTCTGGCTTGCGGTGCTGCTGTACACGGGCCTGCGGCGCGGCGATGCGGTGCGGCTTGGTCGCCAGCATGTCCGCGATGGTGTGGCGACGCTGCGCACCGAGAAAAGCCAAGGCGAGGTTGAGGTCGCACTGCCGCTGTTGCCACCACTACTCGAGGCACTGGCCGCAGGGCCAACCAGTGACCTGGCATTCATCTGCGGGTCCACAGGCAAGCCCATGGCCAAGGAGAGCTTTGGCAATGCGTTCAGGGACGCCTGCAATGCGGCGGGCGTGTCTAAATCAGCCCACGGGGTCCGCAAAATCGCGGCTGCCCTTGCGGCGAGGAACGGTGCCACAGAGGCTCAGCTTGAGGCGTTGTTCGGCTGGCGGGATCGTCGGATCTCGTCGCTCTACACCCAATCGGCAGATCGCCGCCGGATGTCGAGCGACGCGATTGGCAAGCTATTGAACGAAAACCGAACATCTATGCTACCACCTAGTGGGTCGGTGGTAGCAGAACAGCGAAAAACAAAGTAATTTTAATCACTTAATTTAACGCTGGCGGGAGCGACGGGACTCGAACCCGCGACCTCTGCCGTGACAGGGCAGCGCTCTAACCAACTGAGCTACGCCCCCGCGGGCGTCGGATCGAGATAGAGGGGCCCCCACCTCAAGTCAAGGCGAACCATCGCCTTGCGGCCATAATTGCAGAAATGCCTTATTTACCGACAAGAATCGATGGTCAGACCGCACCCGAATCGTCTATGCGGACATGGCGTTTGGCGCTTCGCCAAACCTGCGGATCAAGAGGAGGGTCCCCCTGATGGCGACACCAGCAAAAGCCCCGGCAGCACCAACGGTCACTTTGAAACATCTCGCCGCCGCGCTCGCGGAATCGCACGAGATGTCGAAAAAGCAAGCTGAAGCGGTACTCGGCGATTTCGTCGGTAATATCGTCAAGCATTTGAAGAAGGGCGAGCGTATCCGCATCGGCGGCCTCGGTATCCTTCAGGTGCGCAAGCGCGCCGCCCGTATCGGCCGCAACCCCGCGACCGGCGAGCAGATCCAGATCAAGGCGAGCAAGAAAGTCGCTTTCCGCGCTTCCAAGGAACTCAAGGAAGCGGTCTGATCTGATTTCAGTCGGGCTGGACTCTCCGGCACAATCAACGGCAAGCCTGAAGCATCATGCTTCTCGCTTGCCGTTTTTGTTTCACCGTCCGATCGTCCTCGTATGAAACGGTAGAGTGATGCCCCTCACCTTCGACTACACCGTTCTTGAGCGCTTTTTGCGCTATGTCGTCATCGACACGCAGTCCAATGCGGAATCGCCCACCTGCCCATCCACCGCGAAGCAAATGGACCTCGGCCGCTTGCTGGTCGCCGAACTGCGCGACATCGGCCTCAGCGACGCCGCTATGGACGAGAACGGCTATGTCTACGCGACGCTCCAGGGCAACACCGACAAGGCCGTGCCGGTGATCTGCTTCTGCTCGCACATGGACACCTCGCCGGATTGTTCCGGCGCGAACGTCAGGCCGCAGCTCTGGCGCAACTATCAGGGCGGCGACATCACGCTGCCCGGCGACCCCACGCAAGTTATCCGCGCCGCCGAGCATCCGGCACTGCGCCAACAGACCGGAAACGACATCGTCACCTCGGACGGCACGACGCTTTTGGGTGCCGACAACAAAGCGGGCCTTGCCGAAATCGTCGATGCCATGCGATTCCTCGTCAAGAACCCACAGATCAAGCACGGCACCATCAAGGTGCTGTTCACGCCCGATGAAGAGATCGGCCGCGGCGTCGACAGAGCCGATCTCAAGCGCCTCGCCGCCGATTTCGCCTACACGATCGACGGCGAGAGCGCCGGTCAAATCGAGGACGAGACCTTCTCGGCCGATGGCGCGACCGTCACAATCGACGGCGTTTCCGCCCATCCCGGCTTCGCCAAGGGCAAGATGGAAAACGCCATCAAGATCGCGGCCCGCATCATCGATGCGCTGCCGAAAGACACCTGCACGCCGGAGACGACCGAGGGCAAGGAAGGCTTCCTGCATCCGCACGGCGTCACGGCGCAACTCGGCCAGGCGACGCTGAAGTTCATCGTCCGCGATTTCACCGAACAGGGATTGCGCGACAAGGCGGCGCTGCTCGAGCAGACGGTCAAGGACGTGCTGCGCGATTTCCCGCGCTCGGCCTACCGGCTCGAGATCAAGCCGCAATACCGCAACATGAAAGAGGTGCTCGATCAGCACCCGGCCATCGTCGACAACGCCATGGAAGCGGTGCGCCGCGCCGGCCTTGAGCCGGTGACCGGCAGCATTCGCGGCGGCACCGACGGCTCAAGGCTGTCCTTCATGGGCCTGCCCTGCCCCAACATCTTCGCCGGCGAGCACGCTTTTCACTCGACGCTGGAATGGGTCTCGGTGCAGGACATGGAAGCCGCGGTGCGCACCATCGTGCATCTGGCGATGGTGTGGGAAGAACGCGTTTAGGAGCGTTTCCAGGCGAAGTGGGAACCGGTTCGCCGTCCGGAAACGCGACCAATCAAAACTACACATACCCCGTCGAGCCGTCCGGGCGGATCGGCACCTTGCGTTCCCAGTGCACATAGGCGTCGCGCGACAGCACATCCATGTCCATCTCGACGCCCCAGCCGGGCCGTTCCGGCCGCAGTTCGAGATAGCCGTCCTTCGGCAGATACGGATCCTTGACGTACCAGGCCCCCGCCGACGTTTCCGATTTCGGCGTCGCATTGCCGCCGGCATCGAAGACGTAATTCGGCCCGTGCGGCAGCCTATATTCGAGAATGCGGAAATTGGTTTGCGCCGCGCTGAAATGCAGGTTGATCGCGGTCGCCAACGGCCCCATCGGATTATGCGGCGCGATGCTGACGAAATGCGCCGACGCGATCGCCGCGATCTTCATCATCTCCGACAGGCCGCCGACGACGCAGATGTCGGGCTGGATGATGTCGCAGCCTTTCAGTTGCAAGAGGCGCAGCACCTCGAAGCGATTGTACAGCGATTCCCCCGTCGCCAAGGTGCAGTTCAGTCCGCGCTTGAGTTCACCCCAGGCCTCGAAGTGCTCCGGCCGCATCGGCTCCTCAAAGAACAACGGATCGTAAGGCGCCAGCGCATTGCCGAGCTGCATGGCCTGTGACACTTCGAAGATCTTGGCATGCGCGTCGAAGGCGATCTCGTAGTCGGCGCGCACGGTCTCACGCAAGGTGCGGAAATACTCGGCGCTGGTGCGCACCACCTCGCCCCAGCGGTTGGCGTGCATGTCGATGCGGTACGGGCTCAGCTTGAACGCGGTGATGCCCCACTCGGCTTGCAGCGCGTCCATCTGGTCGCGCGCCGCCGCCGGATCGGGCGCGGTGTAGAGCCCGGCATAGACGCGGACGCGGTCGCGCACATTCCCGCCGAGCAACTGATACACCGGCACGCCGGCGGCCTTCGCAGCGATGTCCCATAGGCAATGATCGATCGCCGATATGGCGGCGAGCCCCAGCGCGCCGGGCGGAAAGCGGCATTGCTGGATCAGCATGTGATTGATGAATTCGATGCGGCGCGGGTCCTTGCCGCGGATGAACTCGAATAGGTAGTCGAGGATCGGCGGCAAAGCCTTGTCGGGACCGTGGTTGTAACACTCACCCCAGCCGGTCAGGCCATCATCGGTGTCGATGGCGACGACGACGCGCGGCCGCTCCTTGTCGTGGGTCATGAAGGCGCGCAGACGGTCGATCTTCATGGGCGCGCCCCGGCGAGGAACTAGGATGGCTCGCCATCCGAAGCTCGCGCCAGCGAGCGAAGGATGGTGGGCGATGACGGACTCGAACCGCCGACATCCTCCGTGTAAAGGAGGCGCTCTACCAACTGAGCTAATCGCCCGCTGGCACCCGTTTATCGCCTATGGCGGCAGTGGCGCAAGGCCTTGGCTTTCCCGTTCCGCTTAAACAAAAACGGCGCCCCTTGCGGAGCGCCGTCTGCATTTGTCGGAGGCTAGCTATCCCGCTTAATGCGCGGTGATGCCGTCCTCGTCGATCACCGGCGGCTCGCCCGCCGTGGCCGCGGCGGCCGCCATCTTGGCGCTCGCTTCGTCCCACTCGATCGGGTCCGGCTTCCTGACCAGCGCGCGGGCGATGACTTCGTCCATGCGGCTGACCGGGATGATCTCGAGATGCTTCTTGATCGCCTCGGAAATCTCCGGAAGATCCTTGGCGTTCTCTTCCGGGATCAGCACGGTCTTCATGCCGCCACGGGCAGCGGCAAGCAGCTTTTCCTTCAGGCCGCCGATCGGCAGCACGCGACCGCGCAGCGTGATTTCGCCGGTCATGGCGACGTCACGACGGACCGGAATGCCGGTCATGATCGAGACGATCGCCGTGATCATGGCGACGCCGGCCGACGGTCCGTCCTTGGGCGTCGCGCCTTCCGGCACATGGACGTGGATGTCGCGCTTGTCGAACAAAGGCGGTTCGATGCCGAAGGCAACCGCGCGCGAACGGACGTAAGACGCCGCCGCCGAGATCGACTCCTTCATCACGTCACGCAAGTTACCCGTGACGGTCATCTTGCCCTTGCCCGGCATCATGACGCCTTCGATGGTCAGCAACTCGCCGCCCACGTCGGTCCATGCCAGTCCGGTGACCATGCCGATCAGATCCTCGGCCTCGATCTCGCCGTAGCGGTACTTCGCCACGCCGAGGTAATCGCCGACGGTCGCCGCGGTGACGGCGATGGTCTTCTTCTTCGACGTCATCAACTCCTTCACCGCCTTGCGGATCAAAGTCGACAATTCGCGCTCAAGACTGCGCACGCCGGCTTCCCGCGTGTAACGGCGGATCATCAGCAGCAGCGCTTCGTCGTCGATCGACCATTCCTTCATCTCGAGGCCGTGCTTGGCGACCGCGTGCGGGATCAGATGCTTGCGCGCGATTTCGACCTTCTCGTCCTCGGTGTAGCCGGCGATGCGGATGATCTCCATGCGATCCATCAACGGCCCGGGGATATTGAGCGTGTTGGCGGTCGTGATGAACATCACGTTCGACAAATCGTAGTCGACCTCCAGATAGTGGTCGGCAAACGTCGAGTTCTGCTCGGGGTCCAAGACCTCAAGCAGAGCCGACGACGGATCGCCGCGGAAATCGGCGCCCATCTTGTCGATCTCGTCCAGCAGGAACAACGGGTTCGAGGTCTTGGCCTTGCGCATCGACTGGATGATCTTGCCCGGCATCGAGCCGATATAGGTGCGCCGGTGACCGCGGATTTCCGCCTCGTCGCGCACGCCGCCAAGCGACACGCGCACGAACTCGCGACCGGTCGCCTTGGCGATCGACTTGCCGAGCGAGGTCTTGCCGACGCCCGGAGGGCCGACCAGGCACAGGATCGGACCGGTCAGCTTGTTGGCACGCTGCTGCACGGCGAGATACTCGACGATGCGTTCCTTGACCTTCTCGAGGCCGTAGTGATCGGCATCGAGAACCATCTCGGCGGCATTGAGATCCTTCTTGACCTTGCTCTTCTTGCCCCACGGAATCGACAACAGCCAGTCGAGATAGTTGCGCACGACCGTGGCTTCGGCAGACATCGGCGACATCTGGCGCAGCTTCTTCAGTTCGTGGGTCGCCTTGTCACGGGCTTCCTTCGACAGCTTGGTCTTCTTGATCTTGTCTTCGAGTTCGGCAAGTTCGTCCTTGCCCTCCTCGTCGCCAAGCTCCTTCTGGATCGCCTTCATCTGTTCGTTGAGGTAGTACTCGCGCTGCGTCTTCTCCATCTGCCGCTTGACGCGGGTACGGATGCGCTTTTCCACCTGCAGCACCGAGATCTCGCTCTCCATCAGGCCAAGCACCTTCTCCAGGCGCGCGGTGACGGACGGCGTCTCCAGGATTTCCTGCTTGTCCGGAATCTTGACGGCGAGATGCGACGCGACGGTGTCGGCGAGCTTGGCGTAATCCTCGATCTGCTGGATCACGCCGACCACTTCCGGCGACACCTTCTTGTTCAGCTTCACATAGTTTTCGAATTCGGTGACGACCGAGCGCGCCATTGCCTCGGCCTCGACCTTCTCGCCCATGTCGTCGGCGAGCGCGGTGGCGTCGGCTTCATAATACTCTTCGCGGTCGTTGTACTTGATGACCTTGGCGCGCGTCGCGCCTTCGACCAGCACCTTGACGGTGCCGTCGGGCAGCTTGAGCAGTTGCAGAACGCTGGCCAAAGTGCCGACCTCGAAGATCGAGTCGACAGCCGGATCGTCGTCTGACGCATTCTTCTGCGTCGCCAGCAAAATAAAGGTGTCGGAGCGCATGACCTCTTCCAGCGCCTTGATCGACTTTTCACGGCCGACGAAGAGCGGAACGATCATGTGCGGAAACACCACGATGTCGCGCAACGGCAGAACCGGATAGGCGCGCGTGTCGCCAGGCTGCAGCGTGGGTCGTGGCTTGTTGGTCATTGCACTTACGTCCTTTTTTGTTGTGCCCCCGTCCCTCGACCCGCCAAAGCGGCATCGCCGGACAGTGCCAGCCGTGAAGGGAGAGGACCGCTAACGAGTGCCGTTGCACGGAACCTTGAGGGACGGTCCTCAAAAGGCCTCACCCGGAAGTCACTTCGATGATTTTGTATATTTAGGTCCGTCTTCGACACTATACGTAGGATGACGCTTTACGCTTCGCAAGTAACGCCCCGAATTCACCTTAAGATGGGACTTACGCTAGCAACGACACCACAAAACGCGTCGATTCGGCTAACTCACGGCCTTCGCCGGACAGGTTTTCCCGTACCGGCATCGCAGCCGAATCCGGGGAATTAAGGCCGGTTCCCCGGCCTTAATTCAAATCGCCTGATGGACGCCCTCAGGCGCTGGCTGATCCTTGATCGGCCGTCCGGTCGGAACGGTCGGCGTAGATGTAGAGCGGGCGCGCGGTGCCCTCGACCACTTCCTTCGAGATCACGACTTCCTCGACGCCTTCCAGGCTCGGCAGATCGAACATGGTGTCGAGCAGGATGCCTTCCATGATGGAACGCAGGCCGCGCGCGCCGGTCTTGCGTTCGATCGCCTTGCGGGCGATCGCGCCAAGCGCCTCTTCGGCGAGCGTCAGGTCGATCGATTCCATTTCGAACAGGCGCTGGTACTGCTTGACCAGCGCGTTCTTCGGATCGACCAAAATCTTCTTCAGCGACGTTTCGTCGAGATCCTCGAGCGTCGCCACCACCGGCAGACGGCCGACGAATTCCGGGATCAGGCCGTACTTGAGCAGATCCTCAGGCTCGACCTCGCGGAAGATTTCGCCCGACTTGCGGTCTTCCGGCGCCGAGACGCGGGCGCCGAAGCCGATCGAGGTCGACTTGCCGCGCGACGAGATGATCTTGTCGAGGCCGGAGAAAGCGCCGCCGCACACGAAAAGGATATTCGTCGTATCGACCTGCAGGAACTCCTGCTGCGGATGCTTGCGGCCGCCCTGCGGCGGCACCGAGGCAACCGTGCCTTCCATGATCTTCAGCAAGGCCTGCTGCACGCCCTCGCCCGACACGTCGCGGGTGATCGAGGGATTGTCGGACTTGCGCGAGATCTTGTCGATTTCGTCGATATAGACGATGCCGCGCTGGGCGCGCTCGACATTGTAGTCGGCGGCCTGCAACAGCTTGAGGATGATGTTCTCGACATCTTCGCCGACGTAACCGGCTTCGGTCAGCGTCGTCGCGTCCGCCATCGTGAACGGCACGTCGAGGATGCGCGCGAGCGTCTGCGCCAGCAGCGTCTTGCCCGAGCCGGTCGGCCCGATCAAAAGGATGTTAGACTTCGCCAGTTCGACGTCGTTGTGCTTGGCCTGGTGGTTCAGGCGCTTGTAGTGATTGTGCACGGCGACCGAGAGCACGCGCTTGGCATGCATCTGACCGATCACGTAATCGTCGAGAACCTTGCAGATTTCTTTCGGCGTCGGAATGCCGTCGCGTGACTTGACCAGCGAGGATTTGTTTTCCTCGCGGATGATGTCCATGCACAGCTCGACGCATTCATCGCAGATGAACACGGTCGGGCCGGCGATGAGCTTGCGCACTTCGTGCTGGCTCTTGCCGCAGAACGAGCAGTACAGGGTGTTCTTGGAATCGCTGCCGCCGACTTTGCTCATTCCATTCTCCAACATCACACTCGATCGAGCATTACTCGTTCGAACTCTTCGCGGTCGGCGAACCGGAAGTTACTCGCCACTTCCAACGAAGCAAGTTTCGCGCCGGGTTTCCAGCACGGCGGCCAAGCAACCGGGAGGCCTGCGATCCCGTCTTACACTCCCACATCCTAATCGAAGCATGCTAACGGCATGATAATCAAGAATGTATTAACGATAACGTGCGGCCAGATTGTGCAGAAAATGCACAATTTCAACACCACGTTTCGCCGCCGGGTTCCGCGCCACAAGGAACTTTGGCGCCGGCGGCGCGCCGCCGGACCCGAATCTTGGACGCCCCTCGCCCCGCTCGCGCGCGGCGAGGACCCTCCCGGCGCATCACGCCGGCCAGATCACGCCGGCAAAATCACGCAGGTTTGGGAAGCATTTCCTGTGGACGCTTGTCGATGACCTTGTCGACGATGCCGAATTCCCGCGCCATGTCGGCGGTGAGGAAGTAATCGCGCTCCAGCGCGTCTTCGATCTTCTTCAGCGCCTGACCGGTATGGTGCACATAGATTTCGTTGAGCCGTTTCTTGAGATTCAAAATCTCCTGCGCGTGCAGCATGATGTCGGTCGCCTGGCCCTGGAAGCCGCCGGAGGGCTGGTGCACCATGATGCGCGCATTCGGCAGCGCAAAGCGCATGTCCTTGGCGCCGGCGGCCAGAAGCAGCGACCCCATCGAGGCGGCCTGCCCGACGCACAAGGTCGAAACCTGCGGGCGGATGAATTGCATCGTGTCGTAGATCGCCATGCCCGACGTCACCACCCCGCCCGGCGAGTTGATGTACATCGAGATTTCCTTCTTCGGGTTCTCGGCTTCGAGAAACAGAAGCTGCGCCACGACGAGCGTCGCCATCCCGTCCTCGATCGGACCGGTGATGAAGATGATGCGTTCCTTGAGGAGCCGCGAAAAAATGTCATAGGCCCGTTCGCCGCGGTTGGTCTGCTCGACCACCATCGGGACAAGGTTCATGTAGGTATCGACCGGATCTCTCATTTCGGCTCCAAAAGAATTTGACGCGAATCATTCTGGCTAGATTAGCCGCATCGCATCGTAGCGGTGATCTATTTTCGCAACAGCCTCGGCGCAAGGCCCCAAACAGACGAATGACGGAGACCGTTAAGCCTCCGTCACACGCCGCAGTACAAAATCACTCAGAAGGGTCAGGCCGCCGCTGATTCGTCGTCCGGCTTGAACAATTCTTCTTTCGATACCTTCTTGTCGGTGACGTCGGCGAGTTCGACGATGAAATCGACCACCTTTTCCTCAAAGATCGGCGCCCGCACGCCGGCGACGGCCTGCGGGTTCTGGCGGAAGTAATCCCACACCCGCTGCTCTTGCCCCGCGAACTGGCGCGCCCGCTCGGCAATGGCGCGGCTCAATTCGTCGTCGGTCACGGTAATGGTGTTCTTCTCGCCAATCTCGGCAAGCACCAGGCCGAGCCGCACGCGGCGGGCGGCGATGGCGCGGTATTCCTCGCGCGCCTTTTCCTCGGTGGTATTCTCGTCCGCGAAGGTCTTCTTCTCGCTGGCCAGTTCTTCGTTGACCGAGGTCCAGACACGGCTGAATTCGTCTTCCACCATGGTCGGCGGCGGATCGAAAGTGTGCAGCTTGTCCAGTTCGTCGAGCAGCGCGCGCTTGAGCTTCTGGCGCGACATGGCCTGCATGTCGCGGCCGAGCCGGTCCTTGACCGCGTCGCGCAGCTTGGCGAGCGAGTCCAGGCCGAGCGACTTGGCGAACTCATCGTCGGCGGTCAGCGCGCCCGGCGCTTCGATCGACTTGGCGGTGACGGCGAATTCGGCTTCCTTGCCGGCCAGTTCGGCATTGGCATAGGCGGTCGGGAACGTCGCCTTGACGGTGCGGTTCTCGCCGGCGGTAATGCCGATGAGCTGCTCCTCGAAGCCGGGAATGAAAGTGTTCGAGCCGATCTGCACGTCGATGTCTTCGCCGGTGCCGCCTTCGAACGGCACGCCGCCGATGGTGCCGACAAAGGCGATCTTGACGCGGTCGCCGGTGGCGGCCTTCTCGCCTTCGGCTTTCGGCGCATAGGGACGGTTCTGGTCGACGATGCGGGCAATGCCTTCGTCGATCTCGCTGTCGCTGACGTCGGCGACCAGTCTGGTCAGCTTCATGTCCTTGAAGTTGGCGAGCTTGATCTCCGGCACGATCTCGATGCCGACCGTGTAGTTCAGGTCGGTGCCGCCATTGATGAGCTTCTCGACCTCGGCCTCTTCGGTCGGCAGCGTCACCTTCGGATCGGCGGCGAGCTTGAAGCCGCCATCGGTGACGATCTTGTTATTGGTGTCGCGCACGGTGGCGTCGATCACTTCCGCCATGGCCGAGCGGCCATAGACGCGCTTGAGATGCGCGACCGGCACCTTGCCCGGACGGAAGCCGTTGATCTTCACCTTGTCCTTGAGTTCGTCCAGGCGCGTATTGACCTTAGCCTCCAGCTCGGCGGCGGGAATGACCACGGCGTATTCGCGCTTGAGGCCTTCGGACAGTGTTTCGGTAACCTGCATGATCTCACTACTTCGTTGCTGTCACGCGCGCGGCGCCGGCTTAACAGGGCGGCGGGGCGCGCCGGAGGTGTCGGGATGCGGGGCCTGACCCGCGTGCATTTCAAAACTCTGAAACTTCTAAACGCGCAACGTCCACAAAACGGCCAAAGCTGGTGCGGGCGGAGGGACTCGAACCCCCACGACTTTCGTCACTGGAACCTAAATCCAGCGCGTCTACCAATTCCGCCACGCCCGCAAAGGGCCGTCAAAGGACGATTTTCGTGCGCGGGCATAACGCGCCGGGCCGCATCGGGCAAGGCAGAAACAGCACTACCGTCTCGGCCAGTCGCCAGGGCAAGGCCCCGACGCCGGCCAGCGCGCCGCTAAAGACGACGGAAACGAGCCATTTTGGTATAAATGGCCACTGATTGCGCTACCTCAAGAGGCCGCCCGATCGCGCCTGTAGCCTTTAATGGGGGCGTCGAAGCAGCGAGGCTATAGCCATGGTCGATGATCCGCTCGATGAACCGAAGGGGCCGCCTGTCGCCTTAAACCGCCGATCCTGGCTCGCTGGCGCAGGCGCCAGCCTGACCGCCCTTGCCCTTATGCCGCCTTCGGCGGCGCGCAGCCAGGAACTTGGCGCCCAAGAACTTGGCGCCCAAAAGCTTGGCGTCGATGGTTTCCGCCTCCTACACGCGCGCCCCGGCATGGCGCCGCTGCGCGGTCCCCATGCTCTCCCGACGCCGATCTGGGGCTATGATGGGGTGTCGCCTGGGCCCACGCTACGGGTAAAGCAAGGCGAGGAACTCAAGATCCGGCTGGTCAATGACCTGCGCCAACCGACGGTCATTCATTGGCATGGCATTCGCCTGCCCAACGCCATGGACGGCGTGCCGCACCTGACCCAGATGCCGGTCGAGCCGGGCGCGAGTTTCGACTACCGTTTCACGCCGCCTGATGCCGGCACTTTCTGGTACCACTCGCACTTCCTGTCGTCCGAGCAGATGGCGCGCGGCCTTGCCGGCGTGCTGATTGTCGAGGAGCGCGACCCCGTCGCGGTCGATCGAGATGTGGCGCTGGTCGTCAATGACTGGCGGCTGACCAACGATGGCGCCGTTCACCCCAGTTTCGGCAACATGCACGATGCCATGATGGCCGGCCGGCTCGGCCAGTACATCACGCTCAACAGCCAGGACACGCTCAACCTGAATGTAAAGAGCAATGAGCGGATAAGGCTGCGCATCATCAACACCGCGAATGCGCGCATCTTCGAGTTCCGCATCCCTGAACATGTCACCCGCATCATGGCGGTCGACGGCCAGCCCTGCCCGCCTGAGATTGTCCCGGACGGTGTCCTGCGGCTCGGCCCCGGCACCCGCGTCGATCTGTTTCTCGACCTGACGTTGAAACCGGGTGCCAGCGCGCCGATCCTGGTCGACGACTTGCGCGGCGGCTGGCTGGAACTCGGGCGCGTCGTCTATGACAGCGGCGCGCCGCGACGGGCCGAACCGTTGCCCGAACCAAAAGCGCTGCCGGCTAATCCCCTGCCGCACAATCTCGACCTTGCAAGTGCCCTCAAGGTGGACGTGCCGCTCGAAGGCGGCGGAATGGGCATGATGATGGGACGCGGCGGCATGATGGGCGGCGGCATGCGTGGTGGCATGGGAGGCGGCATGGGAGGCGGCATGGGCGGTGCGGGATTCGGCGGCCACGGCCTCCCGCCGCAGGAACGCATCTGGGCGCTGGCCGGCATTGCGTCGAGCGGCCACGACGGCCCGCCGATCTTCAAAGTGGAACGCGGGCGCACTGTGGTGCTCGACTTCACCAACCGCAGCGCCTTGCCGCACGCCATGCATGTGCACGGCCACCATTTCCGCAATCTCATCGGCGACGGCGAGAGCCATAAGCCCTATTGGCTCGACACCGTGATCGTCGATCCCGAGCGGACCGAACGCATCGCCTTCGTCGCCGACAATCCCGGCAAGTGGATGATCCATTGTCACATGATCGAACACATGGCGACCGGCATGGCGGCCTGGTTCGAGGTGACCTGAGCTTCGTCTGCGCCGACGTTTATCGTCGGCCTCTTTACGACGCCAGCGCCGTGAACAGACGCCGATAGACCCCCGGCAGGGCCTCGGTGAGATCTTCGGCGATCAGGCCGGGACCGAAAGCAGCGGCCGCCTCGCCATGCAGCCAGACGGCTGCACTGGCCGCCTCGAAGGGCGGCATTCCTTGCGCCATCAACGCGGCGATCATGCCGGCCAGCACGTCGCCGGCGCCGGCGGTCGCGAGCCAGGGTGGCGCATTGTCCGAAATCGACGCGCGGCCGTCCGGCGCCGCCACCACCGTGTCGGCGCCCTTGAGCAGCACGACGGCGCCGCTTTCGTGCGCAGCTAGTCTGGCTTTCTCCAGTTTCGAATTAACCTGAGGACTAACCGTTAATGACTTAAATAATGTATAAAATTCTCCTTCGTGCGGCGTCAGCACGACGCCGCCGCCACCGCGTTTTGTGATCGCGTCAAACAGCGCTTCCGGCGTCTCGGCGAAACTGGTCAACGCATCGGCGTCCAGCACCACCGCTGCCGCGCTCGCCAACGCCGCAAGCACCTGCTCCCGCATGATCTCGCCAACGCCGCCGCCCGGCCCCAGCACCACCGCGTTACGCCGCCGGTCGCCGAGGAACTCGGCCAGCGCCGCTGCGCCGTCGACCGGCCGCACCATCACGGCCAAGCTCGCCGCGGCATTGACCGCCAGCGCATCGGTCGGGCTGGCGATGGTCACCAGTCCGGCACCTGCCCGCAAGGCGCCCCGCGCCGCCAGCCGGGCCGCCCCGGTTGTCGAAAGCCCGCCGGAGACGACCACGGCATGGCCACGGGCATATTTATGGCCATCCGCTTGCGGCACCGGAAATAGTGCGCCCCACAGCGCCGGCCCATTGGCGAAGGTATGCGGCTTGATGGCGTCCAGCACTTTGGCTGGAATGCCGATATCTGCCACCGTCAGCGATCCGCAATGCGACCGCCCCGGCAGCAGCAGATGGCCCGGCTTGCGGCGGAAGAAGGTCACCGTGTTGTTGGCCTTGACCGCGACACCCATCACCGCGCCGTTGCTGCCGTTGATGCCGCTCGGCAGATCGACCGCCACGATTTTCGCGCCCGACGCATTGATCGCCTCGATCATGGTGCGCGCGCCGCCTGTCACCTCGCGGTCGAGCCCGGCGCCAAACAGCGCATCGACGATGATATCGCAACCCTTCAATTGCTCCGGCGACGCGGCGTCCACCGGCCCGCTCCAGCGTGTCGCCGCCACCGCCGCGTCACCCTTGAGCTTGTCGCGCGCGCCAACGAAGCTGACGCGCACGGCGTAACCGCGCTCCGCCAGATGCCTGGCCGCGACGAAGCCGTCGCCGCCATTGTTGCCCGGCCCCGCCACAACAACCACACGCGTGCCTTGCAGCGCGCCGGCCGCGTCAGCGACCGCGATGCCCGCCGCTTCCATCAAGGCCATGCCCGGCACGCCGCCGGCAATGGTCAGGCGGTCGGCCTCGGCCATCTCGTCAGTCGTCAGCAACTCAATGGCAAAGTCCGTCATGGCCTCGACACTATCGGCCGCGATCATGCGCGACAATTCGTTGCAACTGGCTGCGCCGCAACAATATAATTGGTCATGTATAAAACTTAGGCATCGTGCTTAGTTTCGAGGCGCTGACATTTAGGCACTTGTGGTATGGGGTGCGGGGTGCCGGTGTAAGCGTCTGCCGTAGCGTGCTTTTTCAAAGAGCCTTTGCTTGGCACAAGACCTGCTAACCGAGGGCGGCGACAGCACTTACCTTTGCGACGACCTTCATGGTGGTCTGGGAGAGAGATTTCGTAAATGAAGAAAATCGAGGCCATCATCAAGCCCTTCAAGCTCGACGAGGTGAAGGAAGCGCTGCAGGAAGTCGGCCTGCAAGGCATCACCGTGACCGAAGCCAAGGGCTTTGGCCGTCAAAAGGGCCATACCGAGCTGTATCGCGGCGCCGAATATGTCGTCGATTTCCTGCCCAAGGTGAAAATCGAGATCGTGCTCGGCGACGACATGCTGGACAAGGCGGTCGATGCCATCCGCCGCGCCGCCCAGACCGGCCGGATCGGCGACGGCAAAATCTTCGTTTCCAACATCGAAGAGGCAATCCGCATCAGAACCGGTGAATCCGGTATTGACGCCATCTAGCGCTTGGCCAAATGTCCCGGCTGGATAACCAGCCAGTAAGGGGAAACGCTACCCATGACGACAGCCAAGAATGTCATGAAGATGATCAAGGACAGCGACGTGAAATACGTCGACTTCCGCTTCACCGATCCGCGCGGCAAGTGGCAGCATGTCACTTTCGACGTCAGCATGATCGAGGAAGACACCTTCTCGGAAGGCCAGATGTTCGACGGCTCGTCGATCGCCGGCTGGAAGGCCATCAATGAATCCGACATGTGCCTGATGCCCGACCCGGCCTCGGCCTGCATCGACCCGTTCTTCGCCGAGACCACCCTGGTCCTGGTCTGTGACGTGCTCGAGCCGACCACCGGCGAATCCTACAACCGCGACCCGCGCGGCATGTGCAAGAAGGCCGAAGCGCTCGTGAAGTCGATGGGTCTCGGCGACACCATCTATTTCGGACCGGAAGCCGAGTTCTTCGTATTCGACGACGTCAAATATAAAGCCGACATGTACAACACCGGCTTCAAGGTCGACTCGATCGAGCTGCCGACCAACTCCGACACCGACTACGAAGGCGGCAATCTCGGCCACCGCGTCGGCGTCAAGAAGGGCTATTTCCCGGTGCCGCCGCAGGACTCGGCGCAGGACATGCGCTCGGAAATGCTGGGCGCCATGGCGCGCATGGGCGCCAAGGTAGAAAAGCATCACCACGAAGTGGCCTCGGCCCAGCACGAACTCGGCCTCAAGTTCTCGCCGATGACGCAGATGGCGGACATGATGCAGGTCTACAAATACTGCATCCAGCAGGTGGCCCAGATCTACGGCAAGACCGCGACCTTCATGCCGAAGCCGATCTATGGCGACAACGGATCGGGCATGCACTGCCACCAGTCGATCTGGAAGGACGGCAAGCCGATGTTCGCCGGCGACAAATACGCCGGTCTCTCGGACATGTGCCTTTCCTACATCGCCGGCGTCATCAAGCACGCCAAGGCGATCAACGCCTTCACCAACCCGACCACCAACTCGTACAAGCGTCTGGTGCCGGGCTTCGAAGCGCCGGTGCTGCTCGCCTACTCGGCGCGCAACCGTTCGGCGTCGTGCCGCATCCCGTATACCGAAAGCCCGAAGGCCAAGCGCGTCGAGGTGCGTTTCCCCGATCCGCTGGCCAATCCGTATCTGGCCTTCGCGGCGCTGCTGCTGGCCGGTCTCGACGGCATCAAGAACAAGCTGCACCCCGGCGAGCCGATGGACAAGGATCTCTACGATCTGCCCAAGGCCGAGCTGAAGCAGATCCCGACCGTCGCCGGTTCGCTGCGCGAAGCGCTCGAGAACCTCGACAAGGATCGCGAGTTCCTGAAAGCCGGCGGCGTGTTCGATGACGACTTCATCGACAGCTACATCGAGCTGAAGATGACCGAAGTCATCCGCTTCGAACACACGCCGCATCCGGTCGAATACGAGATGTATTATTCGGCGTAAGGCCGGCCGGCTGCTCTCGCCGGCAAAGCTCGCGCAGACTTAAACGGGGCGTCTCCGACAAGGAGACGCCCTATTTCGCATTTGGAAGCAGTTCTACGGGCGTCGCCAGATTCCAGCGGCGGAACATTTCGACATTTCGCATATTGATGTAGCGCAATGCGCGCTGACAAAGTGCTTCATACGCTTTGACGGTAGCCGACTCGCCCCGACTTGGCGCGCGAAAGGCCCTGCGATGAAAATTTATCCTCGCTTGCTCATGCTCTTGAGCAGCGCTTTCCTGTTCGGCTCAAGCGCCATAGCCGCCGAACCGACGGCTGCGCCATCGACCGTGCAGGTCCCCGACAAGGACATCTCGCTCATCAAACGCGGCGAATACATCGCGCAGCTCGGCGATTGCATCGCCTGTCACACCGCGACCGGCGGTGCGACCATGGCCGGGGGCCGTGAACTGGCGACACCCATGGGCGTGATCTATTCGACCAACATCACGCCCGACGTCGAAACCGGTATCGGCACCTATACCTTCACGCAATTTGACCGCGCCATGAGACGCGGCGTCGCCGCCGACGGCCATAACCTATACCCCGCTATGCCCTATCCGTCCTACGCCAAGACCAGCGAGGAGGACATGCGCGCATTATACGTCTACCTGTTGCAGGGCTTGCCGCCGATCAAGAAACCGAACCGGCCCGCCGAGATGTCGTTTCCCTTCAATCTACGCTTTGGCCTGGCCGCGTGGAATTTAGCGTTCTTGGATTTGACGCCTTTCACGCCTGACGCCGGTAAAGATGCGGTCTGGAACCGCGGCGCCTATCTGGTCGAAAGCCTGGGCCATTGTGGTGCCTGCCATACGCCACGCGGCATCGCCTTTCAGGAAAAGGCGATGAGCGCGGGCGGCTCCAGCGGCCATCAATTTCTCGCCGGTGAAACGGTCGAGGGTTGGCGCGCCACCAGCCTGCGCAATCTATGGACGGTCGAGGAAACGGCGAAATTGTTAAAGACGGGCCAAAACGCCTTTGCCACCGTCTCCGGCGCTATGACCGAAGTCATCCACAATAGCACGCAGCACTTCACCGACGCCGACCTGACGGCCATTGCGACTTATCTGAAATCCTTGCCGGCAGGCGAAGACGATCTTGCGCCGTCGCCCGCGCCGCCTAGCATTGCGAACCCTCAAACGCTTGCGCAAGTGCCCGCCAAGACGTTTTCGACCCGCGGTGGCCTCGGCTATGCCCAGTTCTGTGCCGATTGCCATCGCCAGGATGGCGCCGGCGTCAGTCAGATATTCCCGTCGCTGGCGCAAAACCCGACGGTCAGCGACCAAGACCCGTCGACGCTTATCCACATCATGCTGACCGGGTGGAAGACGGCCGAGACGAAGGCTCATCCGCGCGTCTACACCATGCCGGCCTTCACCCGGCTGTCGGATCGTGAAGTCGCCGAGATCGTCAGCTTTGTCCGGGAAAGCTGGGGAAACCGCCCGCAGCCGGTCACGGCAAATGCCGTCAAGACGATGCGCGCCCAGCTCGATCCCAAGGTTACGGATTCTTCCACTTTCGAAACGCCACGGCTCGCCGATATGCTCGCAGTGTCCAATTCCGATCAAGTCGTGCGCGGCATGCGCCTGCATGTCGAGACCAAAGCGCTGCTGCCGAACAATGTCGGCAACCAGTTGAATTGCACCAGTTGCCATCTCAACGCCGGCACCGTCGCCGATGGCTCACCCTTCGTCGGCGTCTCCGCTTTCTTCCCCAGTTACGCGCCGCGGGCCGGCCGAGTCATTACCATCGAAGAGCGCATCAACGGCTGCTTCCTGCGCTCCATGAATGGCAAGGCATTGCCGAAAGACTCCGACGACATGAAAGCGATGGTCGCCTATTTCGACTGGATGAAGCGCGAAACCAAGCCGGAAGACAAAGTCGAAGGACGCGGCATCGGCAAAATCGATCGTTCCATCAAGCCGAATGTCGAAAACGGCATCAAAGTCTACGCCGCGCAGTGCGCGGTCTGCCACGGCAAGGAAGGCGAAGGACTCAAGCGCGCCGATGGCCAAATGATTTACCCGCCGCTCTGGGGCAACGACTCCTTCAACATCGGTGCCGGCATGGCTCGCACCTATACGGCGGCGGCCTTCGTCAAGCGCAATATGCCGATTGGCTTCCACGAGAAATTTCCACTCGGACAAGGCGGGCTGTCCGACCAGGACGCCGTCGATGTGGCCGAGTATTTCTCACACCAGCCGCGCCCCGACTTCGCCCCGAAGGTGAATGATTGGCCCAAGGACAAAAGACCGGCGGACGCCCGTTATTGATCCCGAAGGCCATCAACGCGCCTCCCGCAAGGAGACCCCCATCTTTTAGTGGGGCGGCCGCTGTCACGGACAGGTCATTTCCGCTCTTTAGACTGGTTCGCAACAATCCGAACACACCGACGATCCAGGAGACGGCGATGAGCGACACCCTGCAGACGCGCGCCCAGGCTTGCGAAGAGGCTGAGAATACCGGTAGCAATCCGAGCGCCAATGCCAGCATCGGCGACATCATCGCGGCCCGCTATCACCGCCGCGATATCCTGAAAGGCGCGCTCGGCGTCGCCGCCATTGCCGCGACCGTCAGTCCGCTGGCGCTTGCCGCGACGCAGACCGCGCACGCGGCCAGCACCGGTTTTTCTTTCAAGGAAGTCGCCGCCGGCGTCGACGAGCGTCATTACGTCGCCGAAGGCTACGACGCCAATATCCTGATGCGCTGGGGCGATGCGGTGCTGCCCGGCGCGCCGGCCTTCGATCCCGCGCAGCAGAGCGCGGCCGCGCAGAAGGCGCAGTTCGGCTACAATAACGATTACCTCGGCTATTTGCCGATGCCGGGCGCGGCCAATCCGTCGCAGCACGGCCTGCTCGTCGTCAATCACGAATACACCAACGAAGAGCTGATGTTCACAGGCCTCGGCCGGCAGGATACGAAAGATGCCGCCTTCGCCAAGATGACGAAGGAACTGGTCGATATCGAGAAGGCCGCGCATGGCGGCGCGGTGATCGAGATCAAACGCGACAACGCCCAGTGGCGCGTGGTCGCGGATTCGAAGTATGCCCGGCGCATCGACGCCGACACTGTCATGGAGATCACCGGGCCGGCGGCCGGCAGCGAGCGCATGAAGACCAAGGCCGACCCGAGCGGCCGCCGCGTATTGGGCATGCTGAATAACTGCGCCGGCGGCCTGACGCCGTGGGGCACCTGGCTGTCCTGCGAAGAGAACTTCAACGGCTATTTCTGGGGCAAGGTCGCCGGCGACGATCCGCAGGCCAAATCGTTCAAGCGTTATGGCGTGCCCGGCAACTGGTATGCCTGGGGCAAGTTCGAGGATCGCTTCGACGTGACCAAGGAGCCGAACGAGGCCAACCGTTTCGGCTGGGTGGTCGAGATCGATCCGTTCGATCCCAATTCGACGCCGAAGAAGCGCACCGCCATGGGCCGCTTCAAGCATGAAGGCGCCGCCGGCATCGTCAACAAAGACGGCCGCTACGTCATCTATCAAGGCGACGACGAACGCTTCGACTATGTCTACAAGTTCATCACCGTCGGCAAAGTCGATCCCGCCAATCGCGCCGCCAACCGCGACCTGCTCGATGCCGGTACGCTGTACGTGGCGAAGTACAACGCCGACGGCAGCGGCGAATGGATGCCGCTCACCTTCGGTCAGGGGCCGCTCACGGCGGCCAATGGTTTCAAGGACCAGGCCGACGTGCTGATCGAGGTGCGCCGCGCTGCCGATCTGCTCGGCGCCACCAAGATGGACCGGCCCGAGGACGTCGAGGTCAATCCAGCGACCCAGAAGATCTATGCCCTTCTCACCAACAACACCCGGCGCAAGGCCGATCAGGTCGACGCCGCCAATCCGCGCGCCGAGAACAAGTTCGGCCATATCATCGAAATGCTGCCGGCCGGCGGCGATCATGCCGAGACGAAGTTCACCTGGGAAATTCTGGTCAAATGCGGCGATCCCGCCGTTGCCGAGGTCGGCGCCACCTTCTCGTCAGCGACCACGAAGGATGGCTGGTTCGGCATGCCGGACAATTGTGCGGTCGACGCCGACGGACGTCTGTGGATCGCGACCGACGGCAATTCGGGCAAGGCCACCGGCCGCACCGATGGCCTATGGGCGCTCGAAACCGCCGGCGAAGCCCGCGCCACCTCCAAGCTGTTCTTCCGCTGCCCGGCCGGTGCCGAACTGTGCGGGCCGATGTTCACGCCCGATCTGGAAACCTTGTTCGTCGCAATCCAGCATCCCGGCGATGACGGAGTGCAGTGGCCGGCCTTCGGCCGCGCCTCGACCTTCGACGATCCGTCGACGCGCTGGCCCGACTTCAAGCCGGGCATGCCGCCCCGTCCCTCGGTGGTCGTCGTCACGCGCAGCGGCGGCGGCAAGATCGCGGGCTGACCCATAACGCAGCCGGGCGGGCCCAACTGCAACGGGTTTGCCCGGCCGCCTGTTTTCTGCGCGCTGCCGGCGCAAATGCGGGCTTGATATTGCACTGCAACAAGACCATAACGAGCCATCCATCGGACCCGATTCATTCGGGTGGCTCGGCCGGGCGCCTATCCCCCGGAAACACTCAGCGAGATAAGCGGCTGTAGACGTTTGGGTTGGCCGGGTTCCGCCCGTCGCCTCGCTGGCCATATTGGTTTTTTGAAAAAATGAGGCTCGTTCAGACGTTTCGCCGTAACTGGCTGACCAACGTACCAACCGAATTGCTATCGGGCATGCTCGTCGCCCTCGCTTTGATCCCGGAGGCGATCGGCTTTTCCATCGTCGCCGGCGTCGATCCCAAAGTCGGCCTCTACGCCTCGTTCTCCATTGCCGTCGTCACCGCCATCGTCGGCGGCCGGCCGGCGATGATCTCGGCGGCCACCGCCTCGACGGCCGTCTTGATGATCACCTTGGTGCGCGACCACGGTCTGCAATATCTGTTCGCCGCCACGATCCTGATGGGCCTCATCCAGATCGCCGCCGGCGCCGCCCGGCTCGGCCTGCTGATGAAATTCGTGTCGCGTTCGGTCGTCACCGGCTTCGTCAATGCGCTGGCGATCCTGATCTTCCTCGCGCAGGTTCCGCACCTCATCGGCGTCGGCTGGCAAACCTACGCCATGGTCGCGGCCGGTCTCGGCATCATCTATCTGTTTCCCTTCGTGACCAAGCGCGTGCCGTCGGCGCTCGTCAGCATCGTGGTGCTGACCGGCTTCACGATCTACTTCGGCCTCAAGCTGCACACGGTCGGCGACATGGGCGAATTGCCGTCGAGCCTGCCGGTGTTTCTGCTGCCGGAGATTCCGTTCACCCTCGAGACGTTGCAAATCATCCTGCCCTACTCCGTAACAATGGCGGCGGTCGGACTTCTCGAATCCCTGCTGACCGCCTCGATCGTCGACGACATGACCGACACCGGCAGCAACAAGAACCGCGAATGCGTCGGGCAAGGCGTCGCCAACACGATCACCGGATTTCTCGGCGGCATGGGCGGCTGCGCCATGATCGGCCAGTCCGTGATCAACGTCACCGCCGGCGCCCGCACGCGCCTGTCGTCGCTGTTCGCCGGCTGTTTTTTGTTGTTCCTGATCGTCGCCATGGGCGACTGGGTCAAGCAGATCCCGATGCCGGCATTGGTCGCCGTCATGATCATGGTGTCGATCAGCACGTTCAACTGGTCGTCCTTCATCAATTTGCGCTCGCACCCGTTGAGTTCGAGCGTGGTGATGCTGACCACCGTGGTCGTCGTCGTCGCGACCCACGATTTGTCGCTGGGCGTGCTGGCCGGCGTCGTCCTCAGCGGCGTTTTCTTCGCCGCCAAGGTGGCGCGATTGCTCGGCATCGAAATCGAGCGCTCGGAGGACGGCACCGAGATGACCTACTTCATCACCGGGCAGGTATTCTTCGCCTCGTCGAACAGCCTGGTCGATGCCTTCGATTATCAGGACGTGCCGGAGCGTGTGCGGATCGACGTCAGCGATGCTCACTTCTGGGACATCACCGCGATCGGCGCGCTGGACGATATCGTGCTGAATCTGCGCCGCCATGGCGCGACGGTCGAGGTCATCGGGCTCAACCAGGCGAGCGCGACCATGGTCGAGCGCTTCGGCACCCATCACAAACCGGCGGCGTCGCGGGGCGCGGCGCACTGACCTGAGCTTGCAAATGGCGTGGCTTCATGAATGGGATCACGCCTATTTGCGACCTTGTGCAATCTTCCGGTCATCCGCATAAACGAACCATCGCATCCGATGGGGACTGAAGTGCCTGACCTTAAATCCATCGTCACCGAGATTGCCGCGGAAATGCTGGCGCGGTCCGACCGCGGCGCCGTGGCGCATTACATTCCCGAACTGGCACGCGTCGACCCGAAGCATTTCGGCATCGCCGTCGTTACCGCCGACGGCGAGATCGCCTGCGGCGGCGACTGCGACATGGCGTTCTCGATCCAGAGCATCTCCAAGGTCTTCACGCTGACGCTGGCGCTTGGCCGCTATGGCGACCGGCTGTGGCGGCGCGTCGGCCGCGAACCGTCCGGCTCGCCGTTCAACTCCATCGTCCAGCTCGAACGCGAGCAAGGCATCCCGCGCAATCCCTTCATCAATGCCGGCGCCCTTGCCGTCACCGATTTGATCCTGTCCGGCCACCAGCCGCGCGAGGCGCTCGGCGAGATTCTGAGCTTCGTGCGCTTCCTCGCCGACGACCAGAACATCGCCATCGACGAAGCGGTGGCGGCGTCCGAACAGCGCACCGGCTTTCGCAACGCGGCTTTGGCCAATTACATGAAGTCGTTCGGCGTCTTGGAAAACCCGGTCGAAATGACGCTCGGCGTTTATTTTCACCAGTGCGCTATCGCCATGTCGTGCCAGCAACTGGCGCTGGCCGGGCGCTTCCTGGCGCAGTCGGGGCGCAATCCATCGACCGGCCTGCAGGTCATCCAGCCGGAGCGCGCGCGCCGCATCAACGCGGTGATGCTGACCTGCGGCCATTACGACGGGTCGGGCGAGTTCGCTTACCGAGTCGGCCTGCCGGGCAAGAGCGGCGTCGGCGGCGGCATCTTGGCCGTCGCGCCGGGCAAGGCCTCGATCGCGGTGTGGTCGCCGGGGCTGGATGCGGCGGGCAATTCACATCTCGGCCGGGTCGCGCTCGAGGCGCTCAGCCGGCGAATGGACTGGTCGATCTTCGGCGCCTCAGAGCGACCACAAAAAATGGCGCCCTCTCGGCGCCACTAGCTTTCGTGCGCGAAACGGAGCGCACAGTCTTGAAACCCTCGCCACAACGTGGCGGGTGGCCTAGTTCTTCCGCGTCGGCTCTTCGTCGCGAATGGCTTCTTCGTGATACCAGCTGCCACCGACGGCGATGTTGGCCATGCGCGGCGCATCCGCGACGTCCGGCAGGTTACGCTTCAGCCCAGCGCGGCCCCCGGCCGGAAACTGAAAAATCTTGGCTGACTCTCGTCCTTGATTGGCGGTCATTTCGTTTCTCCTCAGATCGGCGCCCATGGCGCGTCCGACAGACATCTCTTTGCTAGTGGGACAACGTTGTGGAACACATAATGTTCTGTACCAGATTCTGAAGGCCTTCGCCGCCGAAACCGCCAATTAAATCAGCACTTTGCTCAACGTTTGGGCAGTTTTCAGGCTGCATCGGGAAAAGCATCGTCCTGATCGCTCTCGGCTTTTGGCCGTGCCATGCAGCAACGCCATAGCGCACACGCCTGCGATGCAGAACGAGAGGCGTTTTTGCTTGTAAAAGCCGCACTGCACAACGCGCGGGCGCTGCCATTCGCCAGCCAGTTGCGCTAGGCACCTTCCGCGCCCCAAACGCCGCCGAGCTTGGCATATTGATTGCTTAGGGGGAGGTAGTCGTTGACGGCCGGGAGTGCCTTTGGCGGCTGGAACAAGGCACAGGCTTTCCTACACGACCCGTCATCAGCATGAGAGATCCTCAATGACAAAGTACAAACTCGCGTACATTTGGCTCGATGGTTACACGCCGGTCCCGAACCTGCGCGGCAAGACCCAGATCAAGGAATTCGACAAGTTCCCGACGCTCGAGCAACTGCCGCTGTGGGGCTTCGACGGAAGCTCGACCATGCAGGCGGAAGGCCGCTCGTCAGATTGCGTGCTCAAGCCGGTCGCGCTCTATCCCGACCCGGCCCGCACCAACGGCGCCTTGGTCATGTGCGAAGTCATGATGCCGGACGGCGTCACCCCGCACTCCACCAACAAGCGCGCCACCATCCTCGATGACGCCGGCGCCTGGTTCGGCTTCGAGCAGGAATACTTCTTCTACAAGGACGGCCGCCCGCTCGGCTTCCCGACGCAAGGTTATCCGGCGCCGCAGGGCCCGTATTACACCGGCGTCGGCTATTCGAACGTCGGCGACGTCGCCCGCAAGATCGTCGAAGAGCATCTCGACCTCTGCCTGGAAGCCGGCATCAACCACGAAGGCATCAACGCCGAAGTGGCCAAGGGCCAGTGGGAATTCCAGATCTTCGGCAAGGGCTCCAAGAAGGCGGCCGACGAAGTGTGGATGGCCCGCTATCTGTTGCAGCGCCTGACCGAGAAATACGGCATCGACATCGAGTATCACTGCAAGCCGCTCGGCGACACCGACTGGAACGGCTCGGGCATGCACGCCAACTTCTCGACCGAATACATGCGCACCGTCGGCGGCAAGGAATACTTCGAAGCCCTGATGAAGGCTTTTGAGGCCAACCTGCACGACCACATCTCGGTTTACGGTCCGGACAACGACAAGCGCCTGACCGGCAAGCACGAGACCGCGCCGTGGAACAAGTTCTCCTACGGCGTTGCCGATCGCGGCGCCTCGATCCGCGTGCCGCACTCCTTCGTCAAGGGCGATGCCTACAAGGGCTATCTGGAAGATCGCCGCCCGAATTCCCAAGGCGACCCCTACGCCATCGCCTCGCAGATCCTCAAGACCATCGCGTCGGTCCCGACCGCCAAGAAATCGGCCGCGGCCTGAGTTTTCTAAGGTTTCCTCCCGGAAACAACTTCAGGGCGCCCTTCGGGGCGCCCTTTTTCTTATTGCGGTCCGCGGCTGGCATCCGCGCGCTACCCCGTCTAGATAGGCGGCATGAACACGCCGCAGACCAGGCCCCAGAACAAGCCAGCCAAGGACCCCGCCGCGCGGGATTTCGAGACATGGAGCAAGCTATGGCCGAGCGGCACGCCGGGCAAATCCGTGCCGCTCCTCAAAGCACTGCATATTCTCACCCGCGAAGGCACGCTCAACGCCGATTCGCGCCGCAAGCTGACGCAGGTGCTGCACCTCACCCAGATGCTTCGCCCGGCGATCGAGGATCTGCTCAAGGACGGCGGCGAGCCGGTGCTGGCCGATGTCGGCGCCGGCAAATCCTATCTCGGCTTCATCCTCTATGACCTGATCTTCGGTCCGGCCGGGCGCGGCTCGGTCACCGGCATTGAAACGCGCGAGCCGCTTGTGACGTCATCGCGCGAGCTCGCCGCCTCGTCCGGCTTCGACCGCATGAGCTTTATCGCTGCGCCGATCGCCGAGGCGACGTTGCCCGGCGGCCGCGCCGACATGGTCACCGCCCTGCACGCCTGCGACACCGCGACCGACGACGCCATCCGTTTCGCGCTGCGCCACGACGCCAAGGTGATCGCATTGGTACCGTGCTGTCAGGCCGAAGTCGCGCGCCTGCTCGACGGCCAGCAGGGTCCGCTGCGCCAGTTGTGGCGGCATCCGATCCAGCGCCGCGAATTCGGCGCCCATGTCACCAATGTCATTCGCGGCCTGGTGCTGGAAGCGCACGGCTACAAGGTGCGCGTCACCGAATTCACCGGCCTCGAGCACACAATGAAGAACGAACTCATTCTGGCCGAGCGCCACCAGCGCGGCAACGCGCAGGCGCGCGGCGAGTTGAACCGGCTGATCGACCAGCTCGGCGTCAAGCCGGCGCTGCTCGACGTCATGCCGGTCTAGCTTTCGATGGGCGAAGCCACCACCATTGCCGTCTACGGTGCCTTGCCGGCAGACGTCGTCGATGTGCCGCAAGGCACGACGCAGTTCTCGCCGTTGATGCCGGGTTCATTTTCGCTTGAGCAGCAAACTGACGGCAGCCTGCGATCGCTCGTCATGCTCGCCCCGCCGGGCACGCTGGAGCGCCGCTATGTCATCGCCCAGGCGCTGCGTGCGCTTGCGCCGCAAGCGCCGTTCACGATTCTCGCGCCAAACGATCGCGGCGGCACAAGGCTGCGCAAGGAATTGCAGGCCTTCGGCTGCACGGTCGAGGAAAGCGCCCGCCGTCATCACCGCATCGTCACAGGCACGCGGCCGGAAACACAGACCGGCATCGCCGAAGCGCTTGACCAAGGCGGCCCGCGCCTGATCGACGATCTCGGCGTCTGGTCGCAGCCCGGCGTATTCAGTTGGGACCGGCTCGATCCCGGCACCGCGATGCTGATCGAACATCTGCCGCCACTCAAAGGCCGCGGCGCCGATTTCGGCTGCGGCATCGGCCTGCTCGCCCATGCGGCGCTGGCTTCGCCGGAGGTCACCGAAATAACGCTGGTCGATATCGATCGCCGCGCCATCGAATGCGCGCAGCACAATGTTGGCGATCCGCGCGCCCGCTTTCTCTGGGCCGACCTGCGCAGCGCCGACTTGTCCGGCCTCGATTTCGTCGTCATGAACGCGCCGTTTCATGATGCAGGCAGCGAGGACAAATCGCTGGCGCAGCAGTTCGTCACGCGCGCGGCCAAGGCGCTCGGCAAAGGCGGCGTCTGCTTCATGGTCGCCAACCGCCATTTGCCTTACGAGGCGATCCTGAAACCCGCCTTCAAGCGCGCCGAACTCCTGATCGAAACCGGCGGCTACAAGATCTACGAGGCGCACACATGAGCAAAGCGCCGTCGCTGCGGCTCGACCGCCTGTTGTCCAATCTCGGCTACGGTTCGCGCCGCGAGGTGCAGCAACTGATCTGGGCCGACCTGGTCACGCTCGACGGCAACGTGGTCGACGACAGCGACGAGAAAATTCCCGTCACCCGCGACCTCGCCGCGCGCATGACAGTCGACGGCGAAGCGCTCGACCCGCCGCCGGGCATGGCGCTGATGATGAACAAGCCGCTCGGCGTCACCTGTTCGCACAAGGAACTGGGCCCGCTGGTCTATGCGCTGCTGCCGGAGCGCTGGCGCCGCCGCGAGCCCGCCATCTCCACCGTCGGCCGTCTCGACAAGGAGACGTCCGGCCTGTTGCTAATGACCGACGACGGCGCGCTGCTGCACAAGATCATCGCGCCGCGCAGCAATGTCTCCAAGCGTTACGACGTCACGCTCGACCGTCCCTTGCGCGGCGATGAAATGAAACTGTTCGCGTCCGGCGCGATGATGCTGGAAGGCGAAGACAAGCCGCTGCTGCCCGCGCACATGGAAGTCGCCGGCGACAAGCGCGCTTACGTCACCATTTCCGAAGGCCGCTATCACCAGGTCCGCCGCATGTTCGCGGCTTGCGGCAATCACGTCACGGCCTTGCACCGCGATCGCGTCGGCGGTCTGGCCTTGCCCAATGATTTGAAAGCTGGAGACTATCGTCTGTTGAACGAGGCCGACCTGGCGCAGGTTCTTGAAGCGCGCGCTTAGGTGAAGGCCGCGATCAACAGCGTCACCGTGCCGACGCCGGCGGCGACGCCGGCCACCGTCATGAATAACTGGCGGCGCGCACGCCGCGGCCCGTAAACGCCCGCGGCGCGGCGTTCAGCAATCAAGGCTGCGTCATATTCCGCGGACGTCGAATACGAACAGGCCCACGCCGCCCCCGCGCGCTCGGCAACATGCTCGAGCGAGACGGCATCGGTTTGCGGCGCACTGTTACCAAATCGACTGACCATGGAACCATGATAGGCGCGCTTGGTAAACGCCGCTTTAACGTCAGCCCGCCACCGCCGCATCGGCGGCTTTCGGCCGTCGCGCTACCCAGCGCCGCACCAGACCATCGGCCGGTTTTTTCCGCGCTGCCAAGCGCGCTTCCATGCGCGCCCGCGCCTCCTCGCTGCCCGGCTCCTCAGGCGCGCAGCGGAAGCGATTGCGGCCCTCGCGCTTGGCCAGATACAAAGCCTCGTCGGCGCGCAGCAGCAGCGCGTCGATATCCGCCATGGGCTGGTACGACGTCGCCAGACCGATGCTGACGGTGGAGCCGACCGCGATGTCATCGACCATCAGCCCGGCGGTCTCATAGGCCGCGCGCAGGCGCTCGGCGACATGGCACGCGCCCTCCATCGTCTCCGGCACCATGGCGACGAATTCCTCGCCGCCGAGCCTTGCAACAATGTCGGTCGCACGCACGCTGCTTGTCGCGGTCTGCGCGAACACTTTCAACACGCTGTCGCCGGTGGCGTGACCGAAGCGGTCGTTGACCGATTTGAAATGATCGAGGTCGAACATCAGAAGCGTCGCCGGCTCGCCGCGCGCGCCCTGAGCCTTCTGCATCGCGGTCGCCGCCTCGATGAAAGCCCGGCGGTTGAGCAGTCCAGTCAGGCCGTCGGTGGTCGCCGCCTTGCGATAGAAATGGACGTGATGATCCTTGACCATCATGAGCAAGATGATGGCAGTGCCGAACGCATAGACGATAACGCCAAGCGCAAACACGGCCACCCAATGCGCGGCAAAGAAGTCTGGCGCGAAAGTCCGCAAGGCGAGAGGCACCAGAAACATCGCGGCATAAAGCGACGGCACCAGAACCGCGGCGGTGCGCGAATAGAAAGATTTTTTGCGCCGCTCCCGTGACAATTCGAAAGCGATGGAAAGGCCATAAGCGGCGATGAACAAAGTGCCGAGACCGATGCGCGCCTGCGTCAGCGTTTCCAGGCCCTCCACTTTACACAGGATCAGCCAGAGGACGGCGCCGGAAAAGGCAACCTGCGGCAATGGTTTGCGGCCATGGAACAGCCGAATGCCGCCCCAGATCAAGCCACCGGCGATAAAGAGCAGCGCCTCGGCCAGGTCCGGCGACAGTTTGAAATGCGGCGCGGGCGCGCCCCATAGTGCGATCGCGGCGGCGCCGATCAGATAGGCCGATCCCCACCAGGCCAGCGCTCGCACCTCGCGCTGCTGCAACCAGGTTGTGATCAGAACCAGCCCGAGAAAGCCGACAATGCAGACTGCGACGAAGACCAATGTCGGAACGTCCAGCAATCCTTGCTGTGCTGCGGCCGCGCTAAGCATCGCGTCTCCATTTCGCCTGAACCGGCGTCCTGCCGGTGAACCACTGGCGAAGCCTGGAGAATAGGCACCGATCCGTGCGCAAAGGATTGCGGCTGTCGGCGGCTTTCGACGCAACAGAAGCGTAAATTGAAAGCAAATTGATGCGACCGGGAACCAACAAAAAAGGGCCCGCAACAGCGGGCCCTTTTGCAACAAGCGTGAAGCGTGAAACTTAGCGCTTCGAGAACTGGAACGAACGGCGGGCCTTAGCCTTGCCGTACTTCTTGCGCTCGACGACGCGCGAGTCGCGGGTCAGGAAGCCGCCCTTCTTGAGGGCGCCGCGCAGATCCGGCTCGAAATAGGTCAAAGCCTTCGAGATGCCGTGACGCACAGCGCCGGCCTGGCCGGAAAGCCCGCCGCCGGAAACGGTGCAGATCACGTCATACTGGGTGACGCGGTTGGCGCAGACCAGCGGCTGCTGGATCAACATGCGCAACACCGGACGGGCGAAAAACTTTTCCACCGTGCGGGTGTTGACGACGATCTTGCCGGAGCCCGGCTTGATCCAGACGCGGGCGACGGCGTTCTTGCGCTTGCCGGTGGCATAGGCGCGGCCCTGCTTGTCGAGCTTCTGGACGTAGGTCGGAGCTTCAGGAGCGGCGGGCTTGAGGGCAGCCAGGCCTTCCATCGATTGTACGGTCTCGGCCACGATTAAGCACTCCTCACGTTCTTGCGATTCATCGCGGCGATATCCAGCGTCTCAGGCTTCTGCGCTTCATGCGGATGCTCAGGGCCGGGATAGACACGCAGGTTGCCGAACTGCACGCGGCCCAAAGGCCCGCGCGGCAGCATGCGCTCGACGGCTTTCTCGACGATCCGCTCGGGGAACTTGCCCTCGAAGATCGAGCGCGCGGTACGCTCCTTGATGCCGCCGATGAAACCGGTGTGGTGGTAGTAAACCTTTTGCTCGCGCTTGCGGCCGGTGAACACGGCCTTGGCGGCGTTGACGACGATGATGTTATCGCCATCGTCGACGTGCGGGGTGTAGGTGGCCTTGTGCTTGCCGCGCAGGCGCAACGCGACGATCGTGGCGAGACGGCCGACGACGAGCCCGGAGGCATCGACGATCAGCCATTTCTTCTCGATGTCGGCAGCCTTTGACGATTTGGTCGTCTTCATGAGAAATCCTTGGGAATTGGCGCGAAGCGAGAACCACCCGCGCCGAAGATGCGGTCTTCTAGACGAGCACCCGGCCCCGGTCAACGCCAATGGGCCTTGATTTGTCGCATAAAATCAGTGGCTTGAAAGATTGGTATAAAGGTACCATAACACGGTATAATATTACCCGCGCTTAATCACTTCTGGACCGGGATCGAATAGGTCGAGGTGACATGCGCCACCGGCTCGTCCTCGCCGTCGGAATAGATGGTCACTTCGCCGACCGCCAGCCTCTTGCCGATCTTCATCAGCCGCGCATCGGCCAGGAGGTCGGCCTGCGCCGGTTTGCGCAGGAAATTGATGTTGAGGTTGGTGGTCACCGCCAAGGTCTGCGGCCCGATGGCGGAAAACACCGCGACATACATGGCAAAATCGGCCAGTTCCATCATAGTCGGCCCGGAAATGGTGCCGCCCGGGCGCAAATGGTCCTCGTGGAAAGCCTTGCGCACGCGGATATCGGCATAGTCGACCCGCTCCAGCGACAACCCGCTGCCATCGTAAAACGCCTGCGGAAACTCGACCTTGAGCAGCGCCTCGATGGCCTCCGCGGTCATGGCGGGTGTTTTGGCGGTTTTGGCCGGAGCCGGCATGGCGTTTCCTCTAACGCCGGTGTTCCGGCCCCTTTCGTTTTTAAAGAGGCAACGGGGCGCACTCAACCCTCTACCCGTCACCCTGAGGTGCGAGCGCAGCGAGCCATCGCAAGTCGGCATGCCGACTTGCGCATTTTCAATCGAATGTCGGGTAAACCCGACATTCGTGGGCGACGGCCCATGCATCCGTGGCCGTCCATCCTTCGAGGCTCGCCGTGAAGACGGCTCGCACCTCAGGATGACGGATCATTGGCTTGCGCCTTGCCTTCAACGGAATATGGTTCGCGCATGAACGTACACACCCAAACCGACACCTCAGTCCTGCTGCGCGAGCGCGACGGCCCGATCGCCATCCTGACGCTGAACCGCCCGGCCGCGCGCAACAGCCTGTCCGAAGCGCTGCTGATCGCGCTGTCGGAAGCCTGGCACGACATCGCCGCCGACAAGTCGGTGCGCGCCGTGGTGCTGACCGGCAACGGCCCGGCCTTCTGCGCCGGTCACGACATGAAGGAAATGACCGCGCGGCGCAGCGATGCCGATGGCGGCCGCGCCTATTTCCGCACGCTGATGACGACATGCAGCGCCATGATGCAGCAGATCGTCCATCTGCCGCAGCCGGTCATCGCCGCCGTGCAGGGCGTCGCCACCGCCGCCGGTTGCCAGCTCGTCGCCAGTTGCGATCTTGCGGTCGCCTCCTCCGCCGCGAAGTTCGCCACGCCCGGTGTCGACATCGGCCTGTTCTGCTCGACGCCAATGGTGGCGCTGTCGCGCAACGTATCGCGCAAGCACGCCATGGAAATGTTGCTGACCGGCGACATGGTCTTGGCAGATCGCGCCGCCGAAATCGGCCTCGTCAACCGCATCGTGCCGGCCGGCGAAGAGCTTGCCGCCGCCATCGCGCTGGCCAAACAGATCGCCGCGAAGTCGTCCTACACACTCAAGATCGGCAAGCAGGCTTTCTACCAGCAGGCCGAAATGAGTCTCGCCGCTGCCTACGCCCATGCCTCCGAAGTGATGACCGAGAACATGATGGCGCGCGACGCCGAGGAAGGCATCTGCGCCTTCATCGACAAGCGCACGCCGACTTGGGAAGACCGGTGACGGCGAACAACTCCTCCCTCGTCTTCACGCCGGCAGCCCAACAGGCGCAAGCCGAGCGCGGCTCGGCCAAGGCTTACGCCTCGCGCCTCGAAGAAGGTTTTCCCGACAAGGTCACGCCGGAACTGGCCGCCTTCATCGCCCAGCAGGACACCGTGTTTCTCGCCACCGCCAATGCGCAAGGCGCGCCCTACATCCAGCATCGCGGCGGGCCGAAAGGCTTCATCAAAGTTATCGATGAGCACACGCTCGGCTTCGCCGATTATCGCGGCAACCGGCAATACATCACGCTGGCGAATCTCAGCGAGAACGACCGCGCCTATCTCTTTCTGCTCGATCCGGCGCGCAAGCAGCGCATCAAACTGTGGGGCCGCGCCCGCATCGTCGAGAACGATCCGGCTTTGGTCGAGCGCCTGTTCGACGCCGGCTACAAGGCCAGGCCCGAACGCGCCATCCTCTTCACCATCGAAGCCTGGGACGTGAACTGCTCGTAGCACATTGTCACCCGCTTCACCGAAGCCGAGATCGAAGGCGCGTTCGACACCGTGCAGCGCAAAATCGCAGAACTGGAATCCGAGAATGCCGCTTTGCGCGCGCAACTCGCCGCGCTAAAGACAACCTCATGAACCACGACTCCTATCCCGACGCCTACATCCGCGGCATTCTCAATACCGTGAAGACCATCGCCATGGTCGGCATCTCGCCGAAGGAGAACCGGCCGAGCTATTTCGTGTTCAAGTATTTTCTCGAACGCGGCAAGCGCATGATCCCGGTCAATCCCGGACAGACCGGCAAGGACATTCTCGGCCAGAAGGTCTACGCCAGGCTCGCCGACATTCCAGAGCCGGTCGACATGGTCGATATCTTCCGCGCCTCGGAATTCGTCTTGCCCGTGGTGCAGGAGGCGCTGGCCCTCAAGCCGCTGCCGCAAGTCATCTGGATGCAGCTGCAAATTCGCAACGACGAAGCAGCCAGCTTGGCGGAAGCCGCCGGCGTCAAGGTGGTGATGAACCGCTGCCCGAAAATCGAATATGGCCGGCTGTCGTCGGAGATTTCCTGGATGGGCATCAACTCGCGCACATTGTCGTCGAAGCGGGCGCAGAACCTCGGCACCGGCTTTCAGCGCATGGGGCTCGGGCAAGGCAAAAAGGAAGAACCCTCCGGTTCATAAGGCGAATTTGCTAACCAGGGCTGAGCTGCGATAACGCGCACGCCGTTTTCACGCGAAATTCAAACGCCCTGTCCCTTGACCCTTTCCTGCCATTGGCTAAACCTGCGCCATAAGCACGGGCAACATTTCGGCCCGGCAGCAAGGGATTTATGATCATGGCAGACGCCGAACGCATTCCCGGTTTCAACACGCTCGCCGTTCACGCCGGCGCCAAGCCGGACCCAACGACTGGCGCGCGCGCAACGCCGATCTACCAGACCACATCCTTCGTATTCGACGACGTCGAGCACGCCGCATCGCTGTTCGGCCTTCAGGCCTTCGGCAATATCTACACCCGCATCGGCAACCCGACCAACGCCGTGTTGGAAGAGCGTGTTGCGGCGCTCGAAGGCGGCACCGCCGCTCTCGCCGTCGCCTCCGGCCACGCCGCGCAGGTCGTCGTCATGCAGACGCTGCTGATGCCGGGCGACGAATTCATCGCCTCGAAGAAGCTCTATGGCGGCTCGATCAACCAGTTCAATCACGCCTTCAAGAGCTTCGGCTGGAACGTGGTCTGGGCCGATCCGGACGACATCGCCTCGTTCGAAGCGGCAGTATCGCCGAAGACCAAGGCGATCTTCATCGAGTCGATTGCCAATCCCGGCGGCGTCATCACCGACATCGAGGCCATCGGCAAGATCGCGCGCAAGGCCAATGTGCCGCTGATCGTCGACAATACTTTGGCCACACCTTACCTGTGCAAGCCGATCGAGTTCGGCGCCGACATCGTCGTGCACTCGCTCACCAAATTCCTCGGCGGCCACGGCAACTCCATCGGTGGCATCATCGTCGATGCCGGCACCTTCAATTGGTCGCGCGACAAGAAGTACCCGATGCTATGCGAACCGCGCCCGGAATATTCCGGCATCGTGCTGCACGAAACCTTCGGCAATTTCGCCTTCGCCATCGCCTGCCGCGTGCTCGGCCTGCGCGATCTCGGGCCGGCTTTGTCGCCGTTCAATGCGTTCCTGATTTCGACCGGCATCGAGACGCTGCCGCTGCGGATGCAGCGCCATTGCGACAATGCGCTCGCCGTCGCCACATGGCTCGCGAGCCGCCCGGAAGTCGCCTGGGTCAGCTATCCGGGCCTACCGTCCGACAAGTATCACGCGTTGGCCGAGAAATACGTGCCGAAGGGCGCGGGCGCGGTGATGACTGTCGGCCTCAAGGGCGGGTTTGAAGCCGGCGTCAAACTTGTGTCGAACGTGAAGCTGTTCTCGCATGTCGCCAATATCGGCGACACCAAGTCGCTGATCATCCATCCGGCCTCGACCACGCACAAGCAGTTGTCGGATGCGCAGAAGGTGCAGGCCGGCGCCGGTCCCGACGTCGTGCGCCTGTCGATCGGCATCGAGGACAAGGAAGACATCATCGCCGATCTCGAACTCGGATTGACGGCGAAGTAACGCGGCATGGCGCGGGCCATCATTGCACTGGCGATGATGGTCCTCGCCGTCGCGTCGGCGCACGCCGCGCCGCTTGTTTACCTCCGCGACATCGACCCCAGCATCGCGCAGGACATGCGCTATGCGACCTCGGACAATTTCACCGGCAAGCCATTGCCCGGCTACACCGCGGCGGAATGTCTGTTGCTGCCGCAGGTCGCGCGCGCCCTCAAGCGCGTGCAGACAGACCTCGCCGCCGCCGACCTGTCGCTGAAAGTCTATGACTGCTACCGCCCGGCCCGCGCCGTCGCGCGTATGGCGGCGTGGGCGCGCGGCAAAGGCGGAGCGTCGCGCTTTTATCCGGCGCTCGACAAAGCGAAACTGTTCGCGCTCGGTTACATCGCCAGTCATTCGGCGCATTCGCGCGGCGTCGCCGTCGATCTCACCCTAGTGCCGCGCCACGCCACGCCCGCCACCTTCGATCCGTCGGCACAATACGGCCCCTGCACCTCCGCGCAACGCGCGCCCGATAACAGCCTCGACATGAGCACCGGCTTCGATTGCTTCGACGGCAAAAGCCATATGCACAGCACGGCCATCACTTTGGCCCAGGCCGCCAACCGCCGCGCGCTGCTGAACGCGATGCGCAAGCACGGCTTCGCCAATTACAAACGTGAATGGTGGCACTTCTCGTTTCGCGGCGCCGGCAGCGGCGTTGCCTACGACCTGCCGATCGTGCCGCGCTAGGCCCGCTTATTCAATGTCTTGTCGACATAATCGGCAACGCGGGCCAATGTCTCGCCTTGCAGCCAGATCTCCGTCACCTTCTTGTCGGTCGCCGCGCCGCTCAAGACCATGCGCTCGCTCACCTCTTGACGGACCTGCAATTTGGTTTGCGTGAAAGCCTCCGGCGACAGACCGGCATAAAACGCCGCCGCGTCATGCGCCCGCGCCATCAGCCCGCCCGGCTCGGCCACTTCATCGATCCAGCCTTTCGCCAGCGCATCGGCCGTCGGATAGGTCGCGCCGGTCAGCGCGAATTCCGGCAGATAGCGCGGCGGCACTGCGAAGCGCACCACCTCGAAGGCCAAGGCCGGCAATGGCACGCCGACCAGCATTTCGGTAATGCCGATCCGTCCGCTCTCGCGCGCCATGATGCGGCGATCGGCGCAGGCCGCCAGCACCGCGCCGCCAGCCATGGCATGGCCGTTGATCGCCGCGATCACCGGCTTCGGGTGAAAGAACACCGCGTCATAGAGCCTGTGCAGGCTCGGCAGAAACCGACAGACATAATCGGCGCCGCCGGCGCTCAGTTGCTTCAAATCGACGCCGGCGGAGAAAATCCGGCCCTGCCCGGTCAGCACGATGGCCTTGATGTCGGGCCCGCGCAGCGCCTTGAGACTCGCCGTCAGCGTGTCGCAGAACTTGATGTCGAGCGCATTGGCCTTGCCGTGCGTCATCGTGATGGTGGCGATGCCGGCTTCGTGCTGGACGTCGATCATGCGCCCAATCCCGCACTTTGCCCCACGGGCCGCAGCGCACGTTCCGGCGCGCGCCGCGACAGCGCTTCGCCATGCACGGCGGCGATACTGAGCAGCAGCACCGCCAGCATCTGGTGCGACAGCGCGAGAGAAAGCGGCGCCGATTCAAGCAGCGTGACGATGCCGAGCACCGCTTGCAAGGTCACGCCGATCGCCAGCAGCAGCGCGCCGTGCGCCGCGCTGCCGGCGCGCCACGCCTGATAAGCATGCAGCCAGGCGCCGATGAACAGCGCATAGGCCAGCAGGCGATGATTGAACTGCACCGTCAACGTATTCTCGAACAGATTGCGCCACGCCGGCTGAATGAACCACAGCCGCGCACCGTCCGGCACGAAAGCGCCATCGATCAACGGCCAGGTGTTATAGGTCAGTCCGGCATCGAGCCCGGCGACCAGCGCGCCGAGATAGATCTGCAACAGCATCGCCAGCATCAGCACCAATGCGCCGATCCGCAACCGCGCCGGCGGCGCCGCGCGCGCCTTCGGCATGAGACCTTGCGCCGTCCACAGCACCGCGGCGTAAATCGCGCACGCCAGCGTCAAATGAAAGCCGAGCCGGTACTGCGACACGCTGACGAGATTGCTGCCGGCCAGTCCCGACGACACCATCCACCAGCCGACCGCGCCAAGCGCCGCGCCGCCGGCGAACATGCCCCATAGCCGCAGCTTCAGGCCCGGCGGCACCCAGCCGCGCCACAGGAAAAACAAAAACGGCAGCAGGAACACAAAGCCCGTCGTGCGCGCCAGCAAGCGGTGCGACCACTCCCAAAAGTAAATCGTCTTGAACTCATCCAGGCTCATGCCGCGATTGACCTGCTGGTATTGCGGGATCGCCTGATACTTGGCGAATTCGCTCTGCCAATCGCCTTGCGACAAAGGCGGCAGCACGCCGGTCACCGGTTTCCATTCGGTGATCGACAATCCCGATTCAGTCAGCCGCGTCGCGCCGCCGACCACCAAGGTCAAAAAGATCATCGCCGCGACGGCGTAAAGCCACAGCCGCACCGCGCCCAGTTGTCGCGGCAAGATGTCTGGATTGAGCGTCGATTCCGGCATGATTTTGCGCGTTCATCAGGCTTGCGGGAAGGTGCGCGAACCATATAGTCAGGGCGTCAGGAAACGCAAATTTCCCTGGCGCATAGCCGCCACCTGAAAGAACGCCATGCCGCCTCGCTTGCGCAAGTTCATCGGCGCCGTCGCCCTCCTCGTCCTGGTCATGGTCTGGGCGCTGCTCGCCATGGCGCTGGCGCAGTCGGTGCTGCTCGACATCAACGGCCTGGTCGCTGCGATCTATTACGCCGTCGCCGGCCTCGGCTGGGTGCTGCCGGCGATGCCGATCATTTCCTGGATGTCGAAAGGAGACCGGGAAAAGGCGAAAGCGTGAGCCCTTGCCCCCAATCCTCCCCGGCCTTATCTCAGCCGCATGGCCTCTTCCGTCCGCGACAATCCCGACCGCAACCGCTTCGAACTGGCAACGCCCGCCGGCACCGCTTTCGCCAGCTACCGGCGCGACGACTTCACGGTGACGATCATGCACACCGAAGTGCCGCGCGCGCTCGAGGGCCGCGGCATCGGCTCGCAGTTGGTCGCCGGCACGCTCGACCTGATCCGCGGCGAAGGCCGCAAGGTGGTGCCGCTATGCTCCTTCGTGCGCCATTTCATCAACACGCACGCGGACTACGCCGACCTGGTGAAGCGCTAAGCCTCACGCCAATCCCGGTATCTCCACCAGCAGCCAGAAGCCGTTGATCGTCAGCAGCAGGCCGATAATGCCGATGGCGCCGCCGAAATAGGCCAGCCACGCCAGATTGGCGACGATCGCCACCGAGGTCAGCACGATGGCGATCTGCAAAAGCGCCTCGGCGTAATCGAAATACGGATCCTGCTTGAGCGCGTGGTCGCGCAGGCCCTCGTGCTCCTTGGCGCGCACCAGCAATTCCTTCTTGCCCTCGCGCGTGTCCGGCTCGGATTCGTAGCGGGCGATCGTCGCCTTGTAGCGCGCGACCTTCTCGCGGACCGCCTGCTTGGCGACGTCCGGCGCCGCCGGATCGGCAAGCCAGACCAGTTCGGCCTCGTCCACGGCAAGCCCGAGCACCGCCTGGCGCAGGTTCTTGGCCTGGTAGAAGCTGAAATAGTTCGAGGCCGCCACGTTGTTGTTGAGCGCTTCCTTGCCGGCATTCGAGCCGCCCAGGCCGCAGATCGCCAGCACCATGGCAAAGGCGGCGATCATTACCGCGGCGCGCTGCTTGAAGCGGTCGGTCTCCGTGCTCGCGTCCATCATCTCGGCGGCATCTTCGGCTTTCATCGCGCGTCCTCGGCGTTGTCTCATGCAGTTGGCGGGGGAACCTAACCGGTCGGCGCTGGCGGTGAAATGACGGCGACGGCCGGTTCGGGAAACCGTGCACAGGAACGTCGCGCGCGGCGCAGACCCGGCGTGTCAAAAAATAATCCTAAAAAACCTATTGACCGCGATCCATAATAGGATTATTTATATTCCTGCTCGCCCCTCGTGAGGGGACGCGAACCAGTTGCTCCGGCTCGCGGGGGACGGGCCGGCGTCCGCGGGTTTGCTCTCAGCAGGGGCAGACACTCGGGCGGTGCCGGGGCTCCACCCGGGGGCACTAGGACCCCCCGCCGGGAGCCGGCTGACGGTGCGAAGCCGTTGGCCTTGCCGGGGCAAAAGGGTTCTCGGTGCCCAAAAGGGCCGAGCGCCCGGCCGCTCTCGTGAGGCCAATAGCCGCCGGAAGCGTGGCCCGGCTGCCGCGAAAGCGCCGGACGGCGCGCCGAGAGGCGCCACGCACTCAGCAATGAGTGCGTGCAGCTACCACGACGCGCCTTTCGGTGCGCCGTCCCCCTCTTCTTTCTCGAAGAGGGCCTGCCCCCGCGAAGGCGGGGGACGCTGCTCAAGCCTCGGGCGCGAAAGCGCGCCGCGAGAATGCACAAACACGCCCCCCCTCCCACCAAGGAAATCCACCATGAACAAGGAAGACCGCAAGAAATTGCGTCAGGACATCGCCCGCGTTCAGTTCAAGATCGTCGATACCGCCGCGCACATCGTCGATGTCGTCGCCGCCGACATGAAGCGGCCGGCCGAGGAGCGTAAAATGCAGGCGAGCGCCGCCCGCCGCCAGGTCGCCAATCTGCTGCGCCTGTCGCAATACTGCGCCAACAAAGCCTGCCGGCGGTCGCATTGCTGCCGCGGCGAGCCGCTGCATTGCCTGCAAAGCGCGATGCCGCTGATGCCGCCGGAAGCGTTCGGGGATTTGGTGAAAAAGAAGCGGAAGCGCGCCTGAGACATGCAATGGAGCGCGATCGACATTCCGCTGTCGTCCCCGCGCAGGCGGGGACCCAGTCATCGCAAGAATCTCAGTGAATACTGGATGCCCGCTTTCGCGGGCATGACAGACGGGAAAATCTTACGCCGCGCTCACCCGCCGGAACTTGTTCCAGAACGCGGTGCCCGCCCCGCTCATCAGGACTTTCACATAACGCTGCTTCTGGAATTCGCCGTTGAGCGACAACCGCGGCAGCGCCGTCAGATGTTCGGCATGCGCCTTGAACAGCACGCCCGGCCGCGTCGTCACCGCGGTCTTGAAGCCAAGCTCCGCCGCGATGCGGAATTCGCGCGGTCCCGCCGAGGTCGGATCGCCGACCGGATAGGCCAGATGCTGCGGCCGCTTGCCCAAAGCCGCCTCGATCACAGAACGGCTCATGTCCATTTCGGCGCGCACCACGGCGTCGCTCGGTACTTTCTTCAGCATCATGTGGTTGACGGTATGGGCGCCGATCGTCACCAGCGGATCGTCGGCCATTTGCGCGATTTCGCCCCAGTCCATGCACAGTTCGCGGCAGATCTCGGCCATGTCGACGCGGTAGGTCGCGCACAGATCGCGCACCACCTTGCGCACCTGGTCCTCGGTTTTCATGCTGCGCAGATAGCCGTACAGGCCGTCATACAATTCGCGCTTCTCGCGCACATTGCGCGCGTCGAAATATTGCTGCTCGCCGTTGATGACCATGCCGATGCGGTCGTTCTGCGCCACCACGGCCTCCAGCGCCAGCCACCACAATTCGCCGATGCGGTCGGGAAAGCTGGTCGGAATATACATCGCGTAAGGCAGCTCGTATTTCTTGAACAGCGGATGTGCCCAGCGGTTGAAATCCTTGTAGCCATCGTCCGCCGTGATGCAGACGAAGCGGCGGCCGAAATCGTTCTCGATGAAACGCCGGTGCATTTCGTCGAGTGTGATGACGTCGAGCCGGCTGCGCTTGAGCCTTCGCAGCAGCCGTTCGAGAAAAATGGGCGTGACTTCCAGCAGATGGTTCGGCTGGAACGCCTCTTTGCGCGGCGGGCGGACATGATGCAGCGTCAGGATCGAACCGACGCCGCCTATCAAGGGCCGCATCAACAGATGCATGCCGCTGAAATACAGCGCCTCGAAGCCGGTCCGGATGATGGTTTTCTTCATGTCAACCAAGTTTGCCGGCAATCGGCCGGCGCCGCGCGGTTAAGCGTTCCTGACGCAATATTCCAACCCTTTATTGATATTTCCCTGCGAACCTGCGGCCGGGCGCGTTTAAAGCGTCCAACCGTCGATTTAGCCGTGAAAAGTCCCATGAACGCCCTTCCGTTACGATCGCTTAACCACGATGCACCTGTGGCACCTGCCGCGAATGTCCGCATCGCGCGCGTCGAGGTCTATGACGACTTCGCCACGGCGCAGCCGCATTGGCAGGCGCTTGAGCAATCCGGCAACGTATCGACGCCCTATCAGGCTTTCGATTTCCTGCGGCTCTGGCACAGCCATATCGGCGCTACCGAGGGCGTCAGTCCCTTCATCGTCGTCGGATACGATGCCGAAAACGCGCCGCTGTTTCTGTTGCCGTTCGGCCGCCGCGCCATGCTGGGCGGCGTGCGCGTTCTCGAATTTCTCGGCGGCAAGCACGCCAATTTCAACATGGGGCTGTGGCGGCACGACCTCGCCGCGCAGATCGATGCCATCGATCTGCAAGCCGTGCTGGCGCAGTTTGCCGGCCAGGCCGACATCGCCATGCTGGCCAACCAGCCGATGACCTGGGCCGGTCAAGCCAATCCCTTCGCGCTTTTGCCGCAGCAATATTCGCCAAGCTTCGGTTTCTCCGGCGCCTTGAACAAGGATTTCGAGGCGCTGTTTGCCGAACGCGCCAGCGCCGTCACCCGCCGCAAGATGCGCAAGAAAGAGCGCACTTTGGCCGGCTTCGGCGCCGTCACTTTCAGCAAGGCCGAAAGCGACGCCGACATCCGCCGCGTGCTGGACGATTTCTTCGCGCAGAAGTCGGCGCGCATGCGCGCCATCGGCCTGCCCGACGTCTTCGATGCCGACGACGTGCGCCAGTTCGTCACCGCCGCGGCGCTGACTTTGACGCCGCAAGGCGGCCGGCTCATCGAGCTCTACACTTTGTCGCTCGACGGCGTCATCGTCGCCACCATGGGCGGCATCGTCGCCGATGGCCGGTTCAGCGCCATGTTCTCGTCGATCATTCACGGCAGCTACGCCACCGAGAGTCCCGGCGAGCAATTGCTGGTGCACATCGTGCGGCATTGCTGCGAGCGCGGCCTGCATACTTTCGACCTCGGCATCGGCGAGGCGGCATACAAGAGCCTGTTCTGCGGCAATGCCGATCCGATGTTCGACAGCGATTGGCCGTTCACGCCGGCCGGGCGTTGCCTTGCTTTCGCGCTGCGCAGCGCCGCCGCCGCCAAGCGCGCGATCAAGCAGAACCCGACTCTGTGGAAATTGATTGTCAGCGCCCGCCGCGTGAGGGCGCGGCTGACAGCTTAAGCGGCGGCCGTCTGCGCCGCGCCGGCCACCATCGTGACATCGGCAAATCCGGCCAGCGTCATGCGCTCGCGCGCCGCCCGCACCGCCGGGTCGCCCGGATTGCCGGCGACCAGCACGGCGCACTGCGCCAGATGCGCGAAATTCTGCACCGGCGCATCCGCCGCCGAGCCGGCATCGATCACCACATGATCGTAACTCTGCGCCAAAGCCTCGATCACCGTCTGCACCATCGGCGACGCCGAGAGCGCCGGTCCATCGTTACCGACATTGCCCGTCGCCACCAGATGCACCTGCGAGAACTGATCGCGCGTGATAATATCGCCGAAGCCCGCCGTACCCCGTACCAGTTCGGCAATGCCCGGCGCATTCGGATCGGTCGAGATCACAGAGAGATTCGGCGCGCCGAAAGCAAGATCGACCAGCACGACATTGGCTTCATTGGCCAAAGCGCGCGCCAGCGTGATGGCGGCATATGTGGTGCCGGCATTGCGCGCACTGCCGACAACGGTGACGCGGCGGCCGCTCTCGCCCGATTGACGCAGGCGTCGCGCGACCTGTTCGATGCTGCTGACCGGCATCGGTGGCAGTATCGGCAATACAGGGGCTATGGGCGGCGATGCCATATGCGGCAGCGGCACATTCATGCGCGGCTGAGCGAAAACTGGCGCGGCATAGCCGGCTGCGCCGTAGCCATAGGTGCGGCCGGCAGGCGCCGGCGCCAGCAGCGCACCGGTGACGATAAAACCGGCCGACAGCGCGAAGGCGGCAAAAGCGGCAATCAACACCGTCGGCATCTTTTTCGGATAAGTCGGCTTGGCCGCGGGGGTGGCCCGCGAAATGATGCGCGCTTCGGGCGGCGCGGCATTGACGTTGTCGCGGGCCGAAGCCTCGCTGTATTTCACCAGATAGGACTCGAGCAGATCGCGCTGCGATTTGGCGTCGCGCTCCAGCGCGCGCAACTGCACGTCCTGCTCGTTGGTCTGCGACGCCAGTTTCTTGACCTGATCGAGGCTCGCGGTGACGGCCGCAAGCCGGTCGCCGGCGACTTTGGCATCGTTGTCTAGCTGGCGCGCCAGCCTTTCGCCTTCGATACGCTTGGCCCGTTCGATCTCGGCGATCTGGGCGCGCAATTCCTTGATGCGCGGATGCTGGTCCATCAAGGTCGTCGACTGCTCGGCCAGTTGCGAGCGCAGCGCGTTGCCCTGCTCGGTCAGCCGGCGCATCGATTCCGAATTGGCGATGTCGGAGGAATCGATCGGCTTGCCGGAGCGCACCAGTTCGCGCAGTTGCTTCGCCCGCGCTTCCAAATCGGCCTTCTGGCCGCGCGCCGCGGCGATCTGCGAATTGATCTCGGTGAGCTGCTGATTGGGCAGCGACGAATTGTTGGAGCCGACGAACAGGTTGGATTGCGAGCGATATTCCTCGACCTTGGCTTCGGCACTGGCGACCTTGGCGCGCATCTTCTCAATCTCGACCGCAAGCCAGGTGCTGGCGGCGCGGGTCTGATCGGTCTTGGCCGATTGCTGAAGACTGAGATAGGATTCGGCAACGGAATTGGCGATCCGGGCGGCCAGTTCGGGATTGGCCGAGGAGAAATCGACGCTAATGACGCGCGACTTTTCAATCGCATAGACATTGATGCGGTCGTAATAGGATTCCAGCGTGCGCTCTTCCGGCGTCAGCGCGCTGATGTCGCGCGCCATGCCGAACAGGCCGAGGATCGTGCGCAACGGCGTCATGCCGCCGATCGCGGGATCGAATTCGGAATTTTCGTCGAGCTTTTCTTTCTTGATGACGCTGCGCGCCAGATCGCGCGACAGCACCAATTGAATCTGGCTGGTGACCGCTTCCGGGTCGAGATTGGCGCGCTCGGCGCTGCCCTTGTCGGCTTCGGCGCGCATGAACACGCTTTCGCGCGCTTCCAAAAGCAGCCGCGCTTCCGAGCGATAGCGCGGCGTGATCGCATTGACGACCATGAAAGCCACTGCGGCAGAGACCACCGTGAACATGATGATCGTCGATTTGCGCCGCCACAGCGCGACGCCAAGGCCGCGCAGATCCGGCTCGCCGGCAGGCTCCATCGGCGGCAAAACCGGAATTGCCGGCAACACCGGCACTGGCGCAACCGCGGCTGGTTTCGATTTCTTCCGGAAAAACATCGCTACTCCAACGCACGACTCTGTGGCTTGAGCGCGATCTCACCCTATTATGGTTGCCACCCCGTTAATCGGCCCGCTGCGCCTTGGTCGCGGCAAGGTTTTGTTAACCGCGAGCACCCCTTATCGTTCTCGATCGACGCCAGGTCCCCGGACGGCTGCAGCGGCAACTCGCAATGACGCCCTTGAACATCTTGCATGTCTTTCGCAGCCCCGTCGGCGGCCTGTTCCGGCATGTCGTCGATCTCGCCCGCGAGCAGGCCGCGCGCGGTCACCGGGTGGGCCTGATCGCTGACAGCACCACCGGCGGTGAACGTGCCGACGCCGCCTTCGCGTCATTGCAGCCGCAGCTTGCGCTCGGGCTTTCCCGGATTCCGATGAGCCGGCATCTTGGCCCCGGCGATACCATGGCCATCCGTCATGTCATGCGCCGCTGTCGCGACGTGAAGGCCGATATTCTGCACGGCCACGGCGCCAAGGGCGGCGCCTATGCGCGGCTGGCGCTTGGCAACCGGCAGGCGGTGCGGGTCTATACGCCGCATGGCGGCAGCCTGTTGTTCGATCACGGCAATCTGGCCGGCAAGTTCTATCTGACGACCGAGCGTCTTTTGATGCCGCGCGGCGACCTGTATCTGTTCGAGAGCCAGTTTTCCGCCGATATGTTCCGCCGCAAGATCGGCCAGCCGCGCGGGCTGGTACGCATCGCCCATAATGGCGTGTCGAAGGCGGAATTCGAGCCGGTCGAGACGGATCCGGACGCCACCGATCTCGTGTTTCTGGGCGAACTGCGCCACCTCAAAGGCGTCGACGTCCTGATCGAGGCCATTGCCCGCCTTCGTCAACGAGGCCGCGCGGTGACGGCGACTTTGGTCGGATCGGGACCGGATCGGGACATGTTTCACAACCAGGCCGACGCGCTGGACCTCAACGACCTGATCACGTTCAAGCCGGCCATGCCGGGCAGGCTCGCGCTCAAGCTCGGCCGCGTCATGGTGGTGCCGTCGCGCTACGAATCCCTGCCCTATGTGGTGCTTGAGGCCGCCGCCGGTGGCGTACCGCTGATCGCCACCAATGTCGGCGGCATTTCGGAAAT
>CAMBQQ010000019.1 GCA_945870035.1 Rhizobium sp. Q54
CCGCCCAGAACCTTCGGAAACTTGCAAAGCTGATCCCGGTGCCGGACCTGAAACCAGCCTGACAACAGATCCGGTAGCAAAGGCGGGTGCCGTCAATCTCGCGGCGCGGTCTACTTCGCTTTACAGTCGGACTTTTTCAACAAAATCGGCACTAAGCGGACATGGCGATACCGCGCACCTAGACGCACAACCGATAGAATAGACAATCTAAACTTGCTCGATCAGCAAGTAATCGCATGCGCTATTACGCGAAGAAATCTATTCGACTTATGAAGGTTTGTTAGTTTGTTCATCAGTGGCAAAGTTGTACTTACACTTGGTTGCTCAGTGGCTCGGGCCTCCCCGGCAGTGTGCGGCCTGCGTCAACTTAGAGAACTCTAAAATTCGCGTGACGCTCAAACCGTGGCGGTGACGGACAGTATCGGCACTGTTCAGCTTCGATCGAAGGACACCAATACCGCGCGACGACTGGCGAGGACGAGATCGTCCTCGCCAATCAGGCCTCTGAAGATTGGTTTCTCTCGCTCCGCGACAATAAACTCGGGTCCTCTGACGAAGGAAGCGACCTTCCGAAAGCCACCGAGCATTTCTTGAAGGAATACGAGGTCATCATCGAGGCGCATCGAAGCGCAGGGTGGGTTAGCGGCTAAGCCGATCGGCTGCGTTTCCAAGTTCTGCCATTCACCTCAAAGTATGATATGAACCAGCCCAACATGGATCGCAGATTCAGTGGTTGACACCGTATCCCCCGCCCGCCGCTCAGAGATCATGAGCCGCATCCGAGGAAAAGGAACGAAGCCGGAGCTGCTGGTCAGGAGTGTCGCCCACCGGCTCGGCTTCAGGTTCAGATTGCATCAGAAGAAGCTTCCCGGTTCACCGGACTTAGTGTTCCCCGGCCGGAAAACGGCTCTGTTCGTGCACGGCTGCTTCTGGCACAGGCATCAGGGCTGCCGTCATTGCTATGTTCCCAAGTCGAATATACTATTCTGGCGGGAAAAATTTAAGAAGAACGTGCTACGCGATCAGCGCGCGCGGACGGGGCTGGAGGAGATGGGGTGGCGCGTCTCTGTCATCTGGGAGTGCGAGACGGCAGACTCCAACCGCTTGCGTAAAAAGTTGAAGAGATTGCTGGGTTAAAGATGATTACCGCAGACGCGCTGCTGATTCGTCAGAGGAAGATCGCCCGTTTGCGCTCGGGAGCGCGCCCCCGTGCTCTGGAGATATGTTCCGGCGCGGGCGGATTGTCTCTGGGCCTGCAGACGGCGGGAATTGAACTTGCCGCCCATATCGAGATCGATCCGGAAGCCGCCGAAAGCTATGCGCTCAACTTCGCCAATGGTCGCGATCTTGAAGGGCCGTGGGCGCTACCGCGCGACATGGAGAAAATATCGGCGGCCGGGCTTGTTGCCGAACTGAAGCTTCCAACGGGCGCCGCGGACTCGTTCGATGTCCTTGCCGCCGGACTTCCATGCCAGGCATTCGCGCGCATCGGCAGGTCCAAACTCCGTTCCGTGTCCGGCGGCGAGGAGGACGCATTCCAGAAGGACCCGCGAGCCTCGCTCTATCGCCGCTTTCTGAAATATGTCGAGGACACGCAGCCACTCGTCATCGTCATCGAGAACGTTCCTGATATTCTGAACTTCGGCGGCCACAACGTGCCGGAGGAGATCTGCGAGCATCTGGAGGCGGCCGGATATTCGACAGGCTATACGCTGCTGAACGCGGCCTATTTCGGCGTGCCGCAGATCAGGGAGCGCCTATTCATAGTCGCTCTCGCCCGTGTGCTCGGGCAGAAGCCCCGCTTCCCGGCGCCAACCCACTTCGTTGAGCTGCCCAGTGGTTATCAGGGGTCGCGCCGGGTAGCGCTCAAGCACGTAGATCAGACCAGAGGCCGCTTTCATCAGCTTCATGAACCGGCGGATTCCCTGATGCCGGCCATCGGTGCGAGGGACGCGTTGGATGATCTTCCTCGCATAGCCGAACATTTCAGGGACCCGCGGACCATCCGCAGGCGCAAGCTGGCTGAAGAACTGCCCTACAGGAATCCCCGGAAGGGTATCTCGGACTATGCGCGCCTGATGCGCAGTTGGGAGGGATTCTCCCGTGACGGCGGGGCAGACGGGCACCTCGTCCGTCTGACACCGCGCGACTTCCCCATTTTTGAAGCCATGGAGCATGGTGCCGACTATCCGCAGGCGAAAATGATCGCAGAGGAGATGTTCCAGCAGGCGCTTCGCGCAAGACGGCTTACTGGCGTTCACAAGAATTCCAGCGCCTATCGTGATCTCAGAGCAGGGATGGTGCCGCCTTACGATCCGAAAAAATTTCCGAACAAGTGGTGGAAGCTTGATCCCTCCAAGCCTTCCCGTACGCTGACGGCTCACATGGGCAAGGACACCTACTCGCACATCCACTACGATTCTCAGCAGTGCCGTACCATCTCGGTGCGCGAGGCCGCGCGGCTCCAGTCCTTCCCGGACGGCTTCATGTTCGCAGGTGCGATGAACGCGGCGTTCAGGCAGATCGGGAACGCCGTTCCGCCTCTGTTGGGACTTGCCGTTGCGCGGGTCGTTCGCGAGCAGCTTGATAGAGCCGCCCAGTCAGCTGAGCAGACGAACGATCGCGAGGTTGCCTGAGAATATGACCCGAGTGCTGCCCGTCGAGATCACCCCTTCCGCAGCAGCTCTCGTGGAGTCTCTCCGTGGCCTCGGTTATTCGCCAGAGACGGCTTTGGCCGATCTGGTCGATAACAGCATAGCCGCACATGCCGCAACGGTCGAAGTCGAGCTGAACTGGAATGACGGCCACCCGCTTGTTGCGCTGCTAGACGACGGCGACGGCATGGAACGCGCGACGCTGGCTGAAGCGCTTCGCCTCGGCGGCACGGGGCCGTTGTCCAAGCGAGCGGCAGGCGACCTTGGAAGATTCGGGTTGGGATTGAAGACCGCTTCACTATCGCAATGCCGACAGCTGACTGTAATCAGCAGGAGAGAGGGACGGACATCCGCCCTCGTTCTGGATGTTGATGAAATCGTCGAGCGCGGCTGGTTTGCGAACGAACCGGTACCACTGCCGCAACATCCGATGGTGGAAAAGCTCCTTCAGCGTGATCATGGGACGCTGATCATCTGGGGGCGCATGGACTCGCTCGGTGGCCTTTCGGGACTGGTGAAGGAGGCTTTCTACCTCCGCCTTGAGGATGTCCGCGCGCACCTGGGCATGGTCTTCCACAGATTCATCAAAGGGGATGCGAACAGACTAGCGATCATTCTAAACGGACGGTCGATCAAGGCATGGGATCCGTTTCAGATCGCACACCCTTCGACCCGGGAGCTGCCTTCGGAACGTGTACGGCACGCAGGCTTCGCCTTCACGGTCAGACCATACGTGCTTCCGCACCGTGATCGATTTGAGAACGAGACGGAGTATGAGGCGGCCGGGGGGGCGGGAGGCTGGGGAGCCCGACAGGGCTTCTACGTCTACCGCGGGAAGCGTCTGCTGGTCGCAGGAAGCTGGCTAGGCCTTGGTGGCGCCAGAACATGGACGCGCGATGAGGCCAGCCGTCTCGCTAGGATAGAGGTTGATCTTCCCACCGAGCTGGACGCGGACTGGCGGATCGACGTTCGCAAATCTCAGGCCCGCCCGCCTGGAGCGCTGCGGGCCCGTCTGACTGCGATTGGAAGCCGCTGCCGACAGGAGGCCCGTGAGGTCTTCGCATTCCGCGGCCACGGGCCACGAGTGCGCGGTGTCCAACGGGCTGCGCCGCCGGTCTGGATCGCCCAGCAGGGAGCAGGAGGGATCCAATATAGGATCAATCGCGAGCATCCGGCGATCGTGGCGTGCAACGACGCGGCGGGTGGAGCCCGGGCCCTCAATGCCGTCCTGTCGATCATCGAACGAAGCGTACCTGTCGAGCGCATATGGCTTGACGTGTCCGAGTCCGAAGGTGCCGCCGTGCCGCAAATGGAAGCGGAGGAAATCCGGCAGCTTGGCGAGCAGCTGGCGGAACTCGGCAGGGCTCTGCCGGCGTCCATGACGCCGGATCAGCGAGCGGACGTACTGCTCCTCAATCTGCCAGGTGATCTTACGATGATTCGGGCTGAACTGCTGCGCAGGATGGGAAGTGAGACATGACCGACATCGTAGAAGTACTCGCGCTCAGGGCCAGGAAAATTCTGCAGATGCAGAAGGAGGCCGGCGAAAAGATCGACCGCGACGCCATCGCCCGGATCGTGGAACTGGACTCGCACACGTTCACCCTGATGACAAAGCAGCCTGTGAGCTTCGAGCAGAAGGAAGCTGCGACACGGCTGCTCTTGACGGTGTTTGTAACGGAACAGGGGCCGGCACTTGCATTGCAGGACAAGGAACGGCCTGGTCCCTGGTATCTTGGAGAGCGTCGACAACCAGGGCCGTTCATGCAGCGCTACCTCTACAAGCTGGAAGAGGACGGCTGGCCCGAAGAATCGATCCGGCAGCTTCGGGAAAGCACCGCAAGAATTCTGGAGGTCATGGACGATCCCGATCGGCCTGGCAGATGGGACTGGCGGGGTCTAGTAGTCGGAGATGTGCAGTCGGGAAAAACGGCAAGTTACGCTGGAGTGGTGAACCGGGCCGCGGATGCAGGCTACCGCATCATCATCGTGCTTGCGGGCATGCATAAGATATTGCGTCTCCAGACCCAGAAACGCTTCGACAAGGATTTCCTTGGTTACGACACGAATCCGAAGTCGCGTCGCCCGAATCAGCCCCTGCAAATCATCGGAGTGGGTAATTTCAATGCGCAGCTGATCGTCGACAGTCTGACGATGGCTGATCCCAACGGCGACTTCAGTCAGCGCGTTGCCGACCAGCTAAGCTTTTCTCCCGTCAACCAGCCCTGTCTGTTTATCGTCAAGAAGAATGCGAAGGTTCTTGAAAACCTCAACAACTGGATTGCTCGACTGCCGGGGCCCGCGAAGGCTGCGCCAGTTCTCGTCATTGACGACGAGTCGGATCAGGCGTCGGTTGACACCGGCGACCAGCCCCTTCTTGAAGACGGGACGTTCGAACAAGATTACGATCCGAAGCGCGTCAATGGAGAAATCCGCCGGCTGCTCATGTCGTTCGACCGCAAGGTTTATGTGGGCTATACGGCGACACCCTTTGCGAACATTCTCATTCACGACGAGCGTACGGCGGCCGACTACGGGCCTGATCTCTTTCCTTCGACCTTCATCGTCTCACTCACGCCGCCGGATGATTATTTCGGACCGGCCGCCGTCTTCGGTACGAATGACGAGGCGGATAATCCAGGTCTGCCCCTCGTGCGGCCTTTCAATCAGGCGGCCGAGGACTGGATACCGACGGGTCCACACGACAAGTACTTCAGGCCCCGCTTCAATGGTCAGGACGACATTCCGACAAGTCTGAAGGAGGCTATCGATGCCTTCCTGATTACGTGCGCCGCCCGTGCAGCACGGGGCCAAGGGCGTGAACACAACTCCATGCTGGTTCACGTGTCCCGATTTGTCGACGTTCACGAGGAGGTTCACCGGCAGGTCGACAGATACTTCCGTGAAACGCGCGCAATGATTTCGAACGGCGACCGGGATACCTTGAGACGCCTCAAGGCGCTGTGGGAATTCGACTACGTGCCGACTACGGCGGTGGTCCAGTCAACTATCTACGGCCGCAACATGATCTCCGTCACATGGGATCAGGTGGCGTCGGCTCTGGCCGAGAGCGCGGACAAGATTCAGGTCATCACCGCCAATGGCAAGACGAAGACGGACATAGACTATGACGCCTACAAGGACACCGGCCGCTCGGTCATCGCAATCGGAGGTGACAAGCTCTCCCGTGGTCTGACTCTTGAAGGGCTTTCCGTCAGCTATTTCCTGCGCGTATCGCACATGTACGACAGTCTGCTCCAGATGGGCCGCTGGTTCGGCTACCGCAGAGGATTTGCCGATCTGTGCCGGTTGTACACGACGCCGGACACGGAGGACTGGTTCCGCTACGTCGCGACGGCGCAGGAGGAACTGCGAGAGCAGTTCTTTGAGATGGCCCAGATGGACGCGACGCCGAAGGATTTCGGACTGAAGATCGCAGTGCACGACATCCTGGAAGTTACCGCGAGAAACAAGCAGCGGCATGCCGAACTGCGACAGAGCAGTTACGCGGGTGAGGGCAAGGTTCAGACGGTCATGTTCCGCGATCGCCAGACCATCGACAGGAATGCGGCCATTACCGACGACTTCCTGATGAAGCTGGGTGCCGGGACGGATGACCCGCGCCGGCCCGGCCCGGACACCAGGAACGCCGATGGAACGATCTGGACCGGCGTCGTCGGCAGGGAAGTCGCCGCGTACCTCAAGGACCTGACCTTTCCTCCCGAGAGCACCCAGGTTGACGGCAATCGGCTGTCGGCATTCATCAATGATCAGCTTGCGATGCAGCCAGCCGAACTTACGGACTGGACGGTGTTTCTGGCGACGGGCAGCCGCAAGGAAGTCGACTTGGCGGGGCGCCGACGCAAGTGCGTTCTTCGTGAGCCTAGGAAGCCCCGCGATGGCCAGCAGCCACCACCGGATCGGTTCATCATCGGTACGACCCTGAGCCCGCTGGACCAGGCGATCGATCTGACCGACGTCGAATTCGAGCAGGCGCTCGCCAGGACGAACCGGGAGAGGGCTTCCCGCAGCAAGCAAGAAACCAACGTTCCGTCTGGCGAATTCATTCGCAAGGTCCGCGGCGGACGCCCGCAGAATGGCCTTCTCATCATCTATCCCATTGATCCGGACACCGCCGGAGTCGAGGAGACCGACCGGCCGGTCATCAGCATAGTCGTCAGTTTCCCGGACAGTGACGCCGCCGACAAGCGCGTATTTCTCGTCAACAGCGTGCAGCAGCGTCAGGACTCGTGATGGTCTGGCTTAAAGCCCTCAATGAAGCATGGGACGAACTCGCACGCACGGCGCCGGTTGCAAGGCAGTATCGTACGAGACTTATCTCGACGGACGTGCCGCTGGATATTCTGGCCGGGATGCGGGCCAGCGACGGTGCCCCCTGTCTAATGCTCCAGACGACGCTCGCGCCCGATGCCCTTTTCGAGCTTGGAGGCATGCGTCTGAGCACCATTCCTGATCAGTCGGGATCGTTTCTCGTACTCTCACTGGAAGACGGCGGCAGGCGTGACCTGTTTTCCACCATCTGTGCCGACGTCGTCGCCGCCGCGGTACAGGCCGGGGCGGCAGATGCGCTTGAGCAATTCCTTGCTCGTCTCGATGCCTGGAGGCGATTCCTCCGGGAACGGCGTGCCGGCCTATCCCGGTCTGAAACTGTCGGCCTGCTTGGCGAGCTTCTCGTTCTTGAACGCCTGCTTGCCTCTAACCCCCGCGGTCTGGGGGACTGGCGCGCACCCGACGACGGCCTGCATGACTTCCAAAGCAGCGGGCATGCGCTCGAAGTCAAAACGGGACTCGGGCCGTCGTCCTCGATCATGATCTCCGCACTGGATCAGCTGGATCCCGCGGGCCTTCGACGGCTCGATCTCATTCATGTCCGGTTGATCGAAATACCCGGCGGTCGCTGCTTGCGGGACGTTGTGACTGCCATCAACGGCATGCTGCCGGATGATTCTTCGCGACGCATATTCGAGAACGCTCTCCTGCGTCGGGGTCTTATGCCGGATGACGATTCCGCGAGGCTCGTACCGAGGATCCAGCAGCGCTCGATCGACGCGTACTCAGTGTCGGAAGCCTTTCCGCGATTGATCCGCGGGGCGCTGCCCATTGCCATAACCGAAGCGACGTATACGCTTGAGGTTCGAGCCATCGCCACATTCGCCATCGACGCGACAGACACCCTAAATGCGTTCCTGCGAGGAGCCGGTGATGATTGAAGAATCGGTATCGAAGTTCGCGGAAGAAATCTTCAAGGACGTCACAGAGTCGCTGTCGGCGGATTCGCCGTTCTCTCAGGAAATTTTTACCCGGCAGATTCTTGAGCGCCTGGAGGAGGCGGGGCACCTCGAGGCGACGCTTCCGCTGTTTCAGCAGGGGCGGGTCGGGAATGCGATCTATCGCATCGACGGGTATGCCTATGACGAAGATCGTTCCCGTATTGAACTCTTCACGACCATCTATCAGGAGGACATGCCTCCGGAACGCATACCACCCGCCGAAGTGACCAAGGCGTTCGAGCGCGCGATCCGCTTCGTCAACGCCTGCGTGGATGGCCTCGCTTCGCAGCTCGAACCTTCGAACAGCGATGCAAGCGACCTGGCCAGACTGATCGAGGAGCAGGCGGCGACGCTTGGAAGCGTCAAGATCATCCTTCTCACGAACGGCGTCGTCGACAAGGCAGCAAAATCGGCCGACTGGAAGGATCGCAAGGTCGAATTCGACACGTACGACATCGTTCGACTTCATAGAATTCTGGGAGAAGGCGAAACGCGGGCCGACATTGACGTGGATCTTCAGGCACTGACAGGTCATCCCGTCGCCTGTCTGCATGTCCCTAGCCATGCAGGAGAGTACGACGCCTATCTCACCGTCCTTCCTGGCGAGGCGCTTTCGCGCATCTACGACCGGTACGGCGTACGCCTGCTTGAGCTGAACGTTCGAGCGTTTCTCGGCCTGCAGGGGCGCAAGAGCGTCAATGCGGAACTCAGGCGTACCATCGCCGAGCAGCCATCAATGTTTCTGGCCTACAACAACGGCATTGTCGCAACCGTAGACGACCTGGAGATCGTGAGCCAGGCCGGAGGGATATCGATCAAATCTCTCAGGGGCCTCCAGATCGTAAACGGCGGGCAGACGACCGCCTCGCTTCACCGGGCGCGTCGGAAGGACAGTCTCAACCTTGAGAGCGTTGCCGTACCGGTCAAGATCATCAAGGTCGGAGGAGCGGATCTTCGCGAGATGGTTTCTTCCATCTCGCGTGCCGCCAACCGGCAGAATACGGTTCAGCTCGCCGACTTTTCCGCGGGTGATCCGTTTCACCAGGAGATCGAGACGCTTGCCAACAATACCTGGCTCGACGACGGAAAGGGCCGGTGGTTCTACGAGCGAGCCAGAGGGTCGTATCTTGCCGCTGAGCAGAAGTCGGCCTATCGCAAGTCCGATCAGCAGTCATTTCGGGCTCAGACGCCCAAGCAGAGGCGGTTCAGCAAGCTCGACGTCGCTCGCTACCTGGCGGCTTGGGACGGTCTCCCTTATCGCGTCTGTCTAGGCGGGCAGAAGAACTTCCAGCATTTTATGCAGCGGATGAAGGACAACACGCCGCCACCACCCGACACGGTATGGTTCAAACGGCTCATCGCAAAGGCCATCTTCTATCGCGCGATCGAGAAGAGGATCAGAGCAATGAAATTTCCCGCCTATGGCGCACAGATTGCGGCATACGTGGTCTCGGGGCTGGCGCAGAAGACAGGGGGCCGGATCGATTTCGATCTGCTATGGTCGCGTCAGTCCGTCAGTGGGGAACTGGAGAAGTTGGCGGAGGGTTGGGCCACGCAGATGGACAAGCTTCTCCGGCAGTCAGCCGGCCAGCGCAATCCGAGCGAATGGTTCAAGAAGCAGGACTGCTGGTTGGACATCATGACCAAGCTGCCTGCTCTATCCGATCCGCTTCCCGCGGAGCTGTCGTATTCGGATGCGAGCGGGACACAGGACGTGATCCAGCGCGAGACGGCTGAGCATACCGTTGCCGACTACGACCGGATATCGCAATGCATGAATGTCGCCGCTACGACATGGCTCGAAGTTGCCGAACGCGGGCAGAAGGCGGGCGTCGTTCACTGGAAGGTGGCCGGCATCTGCCGGACACTGGCGAGCTATTCGGCGGGGGGGTGGGAAAAGCGGCCGTCCGCAAAGCAGGCCAGGCCCGCACTGGAAGCCTTCCAGGCGTGTGAACGCGCCGGACTGTTCGGAACGGCCACCGTTTCCTAGACGGGCGCCGGAAATTCTTCAGCAAGCCAGGCGGAAACGATGGACGCGCTGCCCTTGCCGTTTCTGCGGAGCAGATCTACGATATCTGCTGCCGATACGACCACGATCGGGTGTTCGTCCTCCTTGATCTCCTTGTACGCCTGCAGGTCGACCCAGCTCGTGGTGACGAGCACGCCAAACTGTCTGTGACGGAGCCGCGAAATGAGACGCGACATTTCTCGAACACCTACGGAATTCTGAGCGGAATAGCATTTCGCCTCCAGAGCGAAATCGACAAGGATTCCGCTTGGGCCTGCGCCGACGCGCAGCTGGCCTACGCCGTCCCGTCCCCCATCACGAGAGGGGCGCGTAACGTCAAGCGTAACGACGTCCGGCATCATGAATCTTGCTATGGCTGCTGCGCAGTGTTCGAAGGCGTGGGGTCTGTCCTTGAAGTGCTCACGGATGATCGCGACAATGGCTTCGCCCTCCTTGTCCGTAGGCAGCTGCTCCACTTTGCTGCGATATTCCAGGGAGCGCGTCGACATAAGCGCCCGGCGCCGACCTGTCTTCACCCAGGTCTGCCAAGCCTCCGGCGCAGCGGCTTCATCAGGGTTTCCTGCGATAAGACTGTCGATCCACGTTCGGCTGATGACCGGGGCATCCAGAACAGTAAACCGGGCACGGTAGTTTTGAAATCTCTGTCCGCCAGCTGTTCGCCAGATGGCGACAAGCTCCTCTGACGAGTCGAGATCTGAAGCGCCCGGCACCGCAAGCCCGAGAAAGATCATGTCCCGCCATGTGCCGGCGCCGCTGAAAACGAAAGTAGGCGGCACCTCTCGCCGTCCTTCGATGCCGGACCGTGCCGCGTTGAACATCTTTTGCAGGATGAGATTGCCGTCGCGTCCGGTATCGTGAAGTTCGCGGCCGGGCTTCTTGTTGTCGCCATAGTACGTGAACACGCCAGTCTCGCGGTCGATCGAGTCCGGCCAGTCGGAATCGGAGAGGCTTGAAGTCAGCGCGAGCATATGGAGCTTTCCTGCGACTTTTTCCCGGTAGCGGAAGCCGCCCTGGCTGTCGACGCGGAGCAGCTTGGGAAGAGGGTCATCGCCTGCGTTGCCAAAGCGGCCGCCCTGGCAACAAGCATCGACATAGAGGTCAGAAGTTGCCAGCAGATCAAAGCTTATGTTTCTCACGAGATCCCCCAAGGCTAGATGCTCGCCCACCGCGGGAATCTACACAAGCCTTTCCAAGCTTATCGGAACGTGCAGCCAAGCCGACTGCGTCTCACAGGCAATCTTTCGGCTTCAGGCAGGGTTGGAGGTGTTTGTCGATCAGTTTCTGCTGCGGTGCGGCCATTGACAACAACGAAGGATTTTCGGGGGGCTGGTGTCGGAACGAGAACGAACGCGTTCGAACGGTACGCTATTCATCAGATTTTGCCGGTTTTTCCGGGGAGGGCACGTCGCTCATAACGGTCTGGTCACACGACCGGTGGCCTTAGCTGACTTTCCAGCCTTTAACCCAAGTCCGAAAATCCTCAACGTGAACGAGCGTCTTGTTGCCATATTTTACTTTGCGAAGCCGTCCTTCGCTTATGCTCTTAAAGATCGTCGACCGTCCCAAACCGGTTGCTTCGCAAATGTCTTTCACAGTGAGGAATAGCTTTTGGTCTAGTTGGCTTGTGGGAGGTTTTGATGACGACGGCTCCGTGCGGGTGAGGGGTGCTGCTGGTCTGGTGTTTTCTGAAAGGCCGGCTGAAATCAATTCTTCCGTCAAGGACAGCACGCAGCGCAGATGCATGAACAGTTCGCGTGTCTTCTCGCGGGTTTCTCGGTTAAGCATTAGGCGGCCTTTGCTTTTTGCTCGCTCCCTAAAATTATTGAGAGCTTGTTCTCCCAAAGTTGAAGTGCGGCGCGTTTTTCATTGATCCGGTCGTATGCGTCGTAATGTATCTGCGTGACAGTAAGTGGTTTGTGGTTAAGAACTGCTGCACGATCTTCCACATGCACTCCTAAGCTGGCGAGTCGTGTTCCAAGTGTTCGACGTAGATCGTGTGGACTTGGGGGATCGTTTGTCCACGAGTTGCAATTTCCCTCTTCCTCGAAGCTCTGTGTGAGCCGTCGCATGGCGACGGTTAGCGCGTGACCGTCTATAGCCGCGTCGGTCTTCGTGGGTGACGGGAAGACGCGCTCGCTTCCCTTGCAGAGGTGAAGTGCCTCGCGAACGATTCTCAAAGCGAGAGGGCACAGTGGAACAAGATGGTCGCGTTTGTTCTTAATGCGCGATCCCGGAATGATCCAATTTGCATCGTTCGTCTCAACGTCCATGAGCTCCGAGCGTCTCATGCCCGATATTTCACTCGCTCGACACCCCGTGAGGACGGCAAGGCGCAGGCACAAACCAACGCTCTTGCTAACAGGCGTCTGTTCGCATCTCGTCCACAACAGCCGGATTTCGATGTCGTTGAGGACCCTAGTAGCCGGACGTTCCGCGCCCCTCTTCTTTAGCCGATAACATGGGTTCTGCTCGGCTACTCCGACATCAATTGCGAAGTTGAAGACTTTAGAGACTAGGCTTTGAACTCGGTTGGCATTTGTCTGAGTTCCGGCTGTCACCATCCGTTCGAGCAGTTCGACTACATCGGACCGTGTGATTTCGGCGAAGGGGCGGTCCTTCCAATACGGGAGAACGTGCAGACGAAGGTTGCGCTCGTCCGCTGCCCAAGAGCGCTTATGCCGCTTTGCATGTTCGGAAATATAGCGATCACATAGCGCGCCCACAGTCCGCTGGCCTGCTTCTGCAATTTTACGTCGTTTTTCGGAAAGCGGGTTTTTCCCGGCTGCGATCGTTTTTCGGAGTTCCGAAGAGCGGTTACGAGCGTCGGATAAAGGTACGTCGGGGTAATTGCCCAACCCAAACCGGCTGGGCTTGCCAGTGTTAGGGTCGCGAAATCTAAACGACCAACTGCGTGCGTCAGTTGCGGTAACTCGGAATGAAAGGCCCGGGCACCGTTCATCCGCAATTTCCACTCTTCCGGAGATGGGGGCCTTCAATGATTTCAGGTAAATGTCGGTGAGAAGCTTGCGCATTGACTTCAGTTCCATAGGGACGCGCCGGGGACGCAGAATGTGCTGATTGTGAGTGAATTTCAGCGAACATCGGCGAGGCGAACATCAGAAGAATAGCAGCAATTTCAATTGGTTGAAAGGGCAGTCAACGTTCACTCGCGTTCGGCGATGTTCGCATTTACATGATTGAAAATCGCAGTGTCGGTGGTTCGATCCCGCCCCCGGGCACCATTCATTTCAAATACATCGAAGAATTCCGCCCTCGGTTCCGCCGCCCGATAACCGATTTTTGGTTTCGGCCGCGCCCGGTATTCCGGTATCTTTCCCGCGCATGCTTGTCCTTGTCGGCACCACCAAAGGCGTGTTTCTGATTTCGCGCGGGCCTAATGGCTGGGCGGCGCGGGGCCCGTATTGCGACGGCTGGCCGATCAATCATGTCATCGGTGACGCGAAGACCGGCACTCTCTGGGCCGGCGGTGGCGGCGATTGGCACGGCGCCGGCATCTGGCGCAGCGACGATGGCGGCGCGACCTGGACTGTCACGCGCCTGACCAAAGGCACGATGGACGCGTGGGCCGCCAACGACGCCGACTTTGCCAGGATGATCGGCTGGACCGATGCGCCTTTGCCGTTCGGCGATGCTTTCATCCAGATCTGGTCGCTGAATTATGCGCACGGCACTTTGTATGCCGGCACCAAGCCGGCGAAACTTTTGGCCAGTGAGGACGGCGGCAAAACCTTTACCGAAGTCGACGGCCTGACCAAACATCCTTCGGCCGATAGCTGGACTCCCGGCGGCGCGGGCCTCGTGCTGCACACCATCGTGCCCGATCCGGGCAATGCGAAAAAACTCTGGATCGGCATATCGTCCGCCGGCGTCTTCGCCACAGAAGATGGCGGCGCAACGTGGGAGCGGCGCAACCGGTTGTCGAATGCCGCGGCCTGCGCGCATCACGACCATCCCGCCGCGCCGCGCGATGGCGATATCGGCCATTGCGTTCACAACATGATGCGCGCGCCGGGCTCAGGTGATGTGCTGTATCAGCAGAACCATCACGGCGTCTGGCGCTCGGCCGATGGCGGCCGCAGTTGGGACGACCTGACCAAAGGCCTGCCGTCCACCTTCGGCTTTCCGATCCGCGTCCATCCGCGCGATCCGAACACGATCTGGACGCTGCCGCTCAACGGCGACATGGCAGGACGGTTTCCGCCCGACGCCGCCGCGGCGGTGTGGCGTTCGCGCGACGGCGGCCAAAGCTGGCAGGCCTTGCGCGAGGGCCTGCCGCAGACGGGTTGCTATTTCACCGTGCTGCGCCAGGCCATGGCCGGCGACGACAACGATCCGGCCGGCCTTTATTTCGGCACCAACAGCGGCTCGGTGTTCGCCAGCTTCGACGAAGGCGACACCTGGCAGGAGATCGCGCGCCATATGCCGACGATTTTGTCCGTCGAAACGATTGCCGTGCGCTAGATCGCGGACGGGCTCAAGACCCCTGCACCGTCACCGGCTTGGCGAGATCGACGAACTCGTCGTCGCTGCCGTCGCCGTTCATCCACATCAGAATGATGAACTGTCCGGGCCGGTCGAGCGCCATCATCGGACAGTGCCAGGCCTTGGCGCGGTAGGTGATGCCGATACCGGCCGGCACGATATAGGCGCGCAATTGTTCCATGACCGGCAGGTCGTCGGCGCCATTGGGGGCGACGCAGACCAGATAGCCGCTGACATCGAGCGGGATGAAGGTCTGAAACGAATGCGGGTGCCGCTCCATCATGGTCAGCGACGCCGGGAAACGGGTCATCGCCACATTGGCGGTCGAAAACGACAGCGACGCTTGCGGCCCTCGATCGGCGAGCGGGGCGCTCCAGTCGGTGCGCTTGCCGCCGCGCGGCTGCACGATGACGTCGCCAAAGGGCGCGAAGGCAGTGGCGTCGATGGGTTCGGCCCGAATGGTCAGGGCATTGCATGGGACCAGTCTGCGCATGCCGTCGTTCTGACACGAATTGTGCTAAGGTGCCAGACATTGCACCGGCAACGGCAAAGGCAAAGGAAGAGACCGCGTGGTTCAGGAATTGAAAAACCGTTTGCTTTCCGCCGCCCTGCTGGCGCTTCTGCCGGCGGTCGCGCTGGCGCAGAGCCCGGCTGACACCGGCCGCGCGCTGTTGCAGGAGCATTGCGCGTCGTGCCACGCCATCGGCAAGACCGGCGACAGCCCGCGCGCCGGCGCGCCGCCGTTTCGCACGCTGGCCCGCTCCTACGATCTCGACGAATTTCCGCGCCAGCTTCAGCGCGGCGTTGTCAGCGGCCATCCCGACATGCCGGAATTCAGGTTCAGGGAAGACGACGCCCGCGCCGCCGGCGTCTACCTGCGCTCAATCCAGGAATAGCGGCGTCGCTCTCAAACCTATCCGCCGTCATGCCCGGCCTTGTGCCGGGCATCCACGTCTTGGCTAGCAAGTTAGGCGTGGATGGCCGGGACAAGCCCGGCCATGACGAGTGGCGCCTACCGATCCAGCGTGATCGCGTCACCTTTGGCGCGCGACACGCAGATCATGATCGTGTCGGCCTTCTCGTGCTCGGCCAGAACCAGATCGCGGTGATCGGCGATGCCCTCGATAATTTTCGTGCGGCAGGTGCCGCAGGTGCCGGTCTCGCATGAACTCGGCACCTCGATGCCGTTGTCGCGCAAGACCTCGAGAATGGTCTTGTCCGCCGGTACGACAATTGTCTTGCCGCTCTTGGCCAGCCGCACGTCGAAAGCGCTGTCGCCGGCCTTGTGCGTCTCGGCTTCGCTGAACGCCTCGAAATGCACGGCGGCGGAAGACCAGTGGTCGGTCATGGCGCGCACCGCTTCCATCAGCGGCCGTGGTCCGCAGCAATAGAGGTGCTCGCGGTTCTGCCGTTCCTTCAGGATCGGCATGAGGTCGAACGCGCGCGCCGGATCGCCGTCGTCATAATGAATGACGACGCTGTCTTTCAAATCCGCCGCACTCAGTTCGTCGCGAAACGCCGTCATCTCCGGCGTGCGGTTGAAATAGAACAGCCGGAAGCGTTTTCCCGCCGCGCGCAATTCATGAATCATGGCGATCATCGGCGTCACGCCGATGCCGCCGGCGATGAACAGGAAATCCTGGCCGCGCGGCGGCAGGCTGAAATCGTTGACCGGCTTGGCCACCATCAATGTATCGCCAGCCTTGGTGTTATCGATCAAAGCCTTCGAGCCGCCACGGCCATTGGCCTCGCGCTTGACCGCGATCTGGTAGCGGTCGCGTTCGGCCGGGTCGTTGCACAAAGAATATTTGCGCAGCAATCCATTCGGCAATTGAATGGCGATATGCGCGCCGGCGGTGAAGGCCGGCAGCACAGCCCCGTCCGCCGCGCGAAATTCCAGCAAATGGATTCCGTCGGCGATCCTGGCGTTGCGCGTCACGCGCAGCGGCATCATGGCGGGTGCTTCGGTCACAATCGGCTCCGGCAAATCGACGGGCGACCGTGGCTGCTTTTCCGCGTCCCGGCAAGGTCCGGAACTATATCTCCGTCAGCGCTAGCGCACGCCGGTACTGACCCGCTCGACCGTTGGCTTCGCGGTCGGCTTGACGCTGGAAGCCAGCGCCGCGTCTTGCGCGTTTAGCGCGGCGTAGGCATCCGCAATCCCGGCGCCGAACATCGCGTCCTTGCCTTTCGGCCCGATGTCTTTTGCCGTCGCTTGCAGAATGCCGCGCACGTCGCGCGGCGTCAGTTCGCCGCGCCGCTCCAGCATCAGGGCGACGACGCCGCTAACCGTGGCCGCTGAATAGGATGTGCCGGAGGAGAACTCGTAGCCATCCGGCGTCGCCACCAGTAGCTGCGCGCCCGGCGCCGTCACCGCGATATGTTTGCCGCGATTGGACGCCTCGAACAGTTTGTCGTCGGCGTCGGTGGCCGATACCGCGATCACGTTGGCGTCGGCGGCTGGATAAAGCGGCGCCGATTTTGCCCCGGCATTGCCGGCGGCGGCGACCAGCACGATGCCTTTCTTGAAGGCCGCTTCCAGAGCGCGACGGATGGCCGGATCGTTCGGCCCGGCAAAACTCATATTGATGATGCGCGCGCCTTGCGCCGCCGCCCAGTCGAGGCCCTTGAGAATGGCGAAGGTGGTGCCCTGCGCCGTGCTGCCTGCCGGATCGAAAGCGCGCACGCCGAGAATTTTCGCGCCCGGCGCGGCGCCGAGCAGCTTGCCATGCGCGGCGATCAGCCCGGCAATGGCGGTGCCGTGGCTGTGCGGCTTCATCGGCGTGGCTAGCGCGTTGTAATTCTCCGCGACGCTGCCGGAGAGTTCGGCATGTGCTTCGTCGATGCCGGAATCGATCACCGCGATCTTGATGTCGCCGCCGCGGCTCAGGCCATGCGCTTGCGGCAGCTTCAGCTTGGCGAGTTCGTATTGCGCCGGGTCGCCCGCGCTTTGCGCCTGCTGCAAGGTGTATTGATAGTTCGGCTGCGCCGAAGCGACGACGTTGTCGGCTTCTAGCGCGCGGATCACATTGGGCACCGAGCGGCGGTCGGGAATGCGCCAGCGATACATCGTCGTGCCGGATAATTGGCTAACCTGCGATTCCAGCCGCGTCAGCCGGTGGCGGTTCTGCAATGCCTGGATCTGTTGCGGCGACACCGTGTTGCGCAGTTCGATGACGACTTCATCCGGCACCAGCCGCCGCTCGTTGGCCGGCGGCGCGCCGGAAGGTCCGCGACGCGCCGCTTGTTGCGGCGGCCGCGGCCGGTTGCGCGCAGAATCTTTCCTGATGTCGTCCTCGTCGATGCTGCCATCGTCGATGAAGCGGCCGCCGCCGGGTGCTGCATCTGCGTCGCGCGGCACCAGATGCGGTATCACCGCGATAATGCCGGGAATCGCCGCGCCCCAGCCGGGTCCGCGCGATCCGCCGCCACCACCGCCACCGCCGGGATAGCGGTCGCCCGAGGGCCCGGTCGGCGCGCGACCGGGGTACTTCTGCGCCAACGCATCGCCAATGGCGGCAACAGACAACGTCGCGGCAAGGCCGAGGCAGAGCAGGGCGTTCCTGGTGTGGCGCATGAAAGCCTCCCGTTATTCGCTGGTGGCGATAAAGCCGACGGTCTTGTCTTGCTGGAGTTTCTTGACGATCGCCGAAAGCTCCGCTTTCGGCAGGCCGGTCACCGCGACGCGCACTTTATAAAAGCCGCCCGGCAGCGGCCCGGCGGTGATGGCGAACTTGTTGCTCTCGAGAAATTTGGTGACATCGTCCTGCGTCGCCTGCGGCGCGAAGCGGATCAGCGTGAAGGCGCCGACGCCGGGATCGGTCGAGGGCGCCGACGCGGTGACGTAGCCGCCGGCGCCTTGCTCCTTCATCACCACCGAGGCGATGAAGCCCGCTTGCAGCAGGATCGCCAGCGCCGCCGCCGCGCCCGCATAGGCCAAGGTGCGCGGCGCCAGGCTGCCGAAGAAAGAAGCGACACGCGCGCCGAACGACAATGAACGCACATGCTTGCGCGCCGGTTCGGCGTCGATCTTTGCGAACAGCTTCTCGATCGCATGCGACGACGGCGCGCCGAGCGTTTCGTTGAGCAGAATGGTCTCGCCAAGTTCGTCGCGCACCAGCGCATAGCGGCGGGCCAGTTCCGGGTCGCTGGCCAGGGCTTCCTCGACGCGCAAAGCATCGCGGCGGCTCAATGTGCCGGCGGCATGCCACGGCAGCAGCGCTTCGATGTCGTCCGGCGTCTCTGTCTTGGTCGCGTTCATGGCCAGCCTCGGTCGATTCCCTGCTCCTTGAGCAGTTCGGATAATTTCTTGCGCGCATAGAACATGCGCGTCTTCACGGTCGCCTCCGGGATGCCGACGATCCCGGCCACTTCTTCCACCGACTTCTCGTGGTAGTAGACGAGGTCGATGATCTCGCGGTGTTCGTTCGACAGTTTGCCGAGCGCCTGGCGCAACTGCGCGCCCTTGTCCTTCTTCGCCAATGTCGTTTCCGGATCGTCGGCGTCGTCTTCGATCCGCTCTGCCGTCTCGTCGTCCAGTTCGGCGTCCGGCCTTTTGCGCAAAGCCGACAGCGCCTTGAAGCGGGCGATGCTCAGCATCCAGGTCGACACCGCCGACCGGCCTTCGAATTTCCCGGCCTGCCGCCAGACGTCGAGAAAGACGTCGCTGATCAAATCCTCGGCGGTGGCCTCATTGCGCACCAGCCGCAACACGAAGCGATAAACCCGTACATGATGCCGCGCGAACAGCACCTGCATGGCGAGCCGGTCGCCGCCTGCGATCCTTGCGATCAGAACTTCGTCCGATGTCGTTTGCATCGCAGGCTTGGCTCGTATGGGTTGGTCGCAGCGGGGGCCCGGCAGGTTCAATAACTAGCGAAGATTACCGCCGGCGGCTGTGATTGCCGACACTTTTGCCGAGTTTCGGCCTTTTTTCGCCATCCGTCACCTTGAGCAGGGGGCCTTTGAACCTTTCCGCCGGCTGCCGCGACCCATGGATACCGGATGCGACAGGCGCATCCCCCAAACAGGAGTTGACCCATGTTCCGCAAGCTCACCATCGCTCTTGGCGCCGCCGCCGTTGTCGCCGCCGCCGCTCTGTCCCCGACGACCGCTTCCGCCGCCGGCGGCTGGCATGGCCATCACGGTCACCACGGCCATCACGGCTGGCACCGCGGCGGCTTCCGCGTCGGCTTCTATGCCCCGGCCTACGCCTACGGTTCGGACTGCTACGTCGTCCGCCGTGTCGTCTACACGCCCTACGGCAAGCGCCTGCGCCGCGTCACGGTCTGCAATTGACGCATGATCCCGAAAAGTGGGAGCCGGTTTTCGGATAAGATCATGCGCAAATAAGGCTCGTTACAGCCACATGACGGCCCCATAGCCCCGGCCCCGCAAAACGCGCGGCCGGGGTTATCTCATCCCCTCGCGCGGCGGGAGGAGTTCTGCTACTGGGACGGTCAGAGGTCGATGAACGGTGCGCCGGACACGCGCACGGTTTCAAGTCCGCGCCGGTCCGGAGGTTCGATGCTGCATTCGCTGCGCGCGGTGGCGCGATTTTTTCAGACCTACATCGGCTGGAATAAGCTCGGCGTTCTGCTCAGTCTTGCCATCATCGGCGTGGCGGCCACCGTGCTGTGGCGGATGCTGCACAATATCAATGCCGATGAAGTCGTCTTTGCGCTGAAGGCGACGCCGCCGCACAACATCGTGCTGGCCGCCTTGTTCGTCGCCGGCGGCTATTTCACCTTGACCTTCTATGACTGGTTCGCGCTGCGCACCATCGGTCGCGGCCAGGTGCCGTATCGCGTCGCGGCGCTGGCCGGCTTTACCAGCTATTCGATCGGCCACAATATCGGCGCCACGGTGTTCACCGGCGGCGCGGTGCGCTACCGCATCTATTCGCACTACGGGCTCGATGCCGTCGAAGTCGCCAAGATCTGCTTCGTCGCCGGCCTCACCTTCTGGCTCGGCAATGTCACCGTGCTGGGCCTGGGGATCACCATCCACCCGGCCGCCGCGGGCGCCATCGACCAGCTCGGCGAGACCGCGAACCGCTTCATCGGCCTCGGGCTGCTGACCGTTCTCGGCTGTTATCTTGCCTGGGTGTGGAGCGCGCCGCGCGAAGTCGGCAAAGGCGGCTGGACCGTGAAGCTGCCGCGCGGGCCGAACACCTTGATTCAGATCGGCATCGGCATTGTCGATCTCGGCTGCTGCGCGCTCGCCATGTACATGCTGGTGCCGGGCGAGCCGAACATCGATTTCATTACTCTTGCGGTCATCTTCGTCACCGCCACCTTGCTCGGCTTCGCCAGCCATTCGCCGGGCGGACTCGGCGTATTCGACGCCGCCATGCTGGTGGCGCTTTATCAGTTCGACAAGGAAGACCTGCTCGCCGGCCTGCTGCTGTTCCGCGTGCTGTATTATCTGGTGCCGTTCGCGCTGGCGCTGGCGATCCTGGGGACGCGCGAGTTCTTGCTCAATCTGCGCGGCACCCGCGAGAAGATCGTCCTGGCGCCGGTGCCCAAGGTCGCCACGCCCATTCTCAATGTCGATTCCGAGAACAACGATACCGGGCGACCATGACGGCTGACCATGGCTGGCGATGACAACGGAAAAGCTCCAGGGCGCTTGCTCAGCGCCTGGCGCGCGCTGGTCGGCGACCAAGATATCGCCGGGGCGGGTCATGTACGGGCCCCGCGCGGCCGCGACGCGCCGCACCCGCAAGCGCGGCTGATCGAGCAGTTGATCGGCGGCCTGCCCAGCGCCGCGATTGTGCTTAACCGGGACACCCGCGTCATTGCTTTCAACAGCGCGGCCGCGGGCATCGCGCCGTCTCTGCGCCGCGGCGAGCCGGCTTTGATCACCTTGCGCATGCCTGAACTGGTCGACGCCATTCGCCGCGCCGGCAAAACGGGAGAGGCGCAGCGCGTCGAATTCTTCGAGCGCGTGCCGCTCGACCGCTGGTTCGAGGTGTTCGTGACGCCGGTCGTGTTGGACGGCGCCTCCGATGTTCTGGTGATGACCTTCAACGATCTGACCCCCTTGCGCCGGGTCGAGGAAATGCGTGTCGATTTCATCGCCAATGCCAGCCATGAATTGCGTACGCCGCTGGCCGCCTTGCTCGGCTTCATCGAAACCTTGCAAGGGCCGGCGAAGAACGACGTCGCCGCCCGCGAGAAGTTTCTCGGCATTATGCAGCAGCAGGCGGCGCGCATGGCGCGGCTGATCGACGATCTGTTGTCGCTGTCGCGAATCGAATTGAACGCGCATCTGTCGCCGAGCACACCGGTCGATCTGGCGCCTCTGGTTCGGCAGGTTGCCGACGGCTTGCAGACTTTGGCGCGCGACCGCCAGGTCGCGATCAAGGTCGATGCGCCGGCCGAGGCGCTCAGCGTGCTCGGCGACCGCGACGAATTGATCCGCGCTTTGGAAAACCTGGTTGAAAACGCGCTGAAATATGGCGCCGCCGGCAAGCGCGTCGATATTACTCTGTCGCGCGCGCGGACGCGGGCCGGCTTGCCGGAAGCCCGTATCGCCGTGCGCGATTACGGTCCCGGCATCGCGCCGGAGCATTTGCCCCGGCTGACCGAGCGGTTCTACCGTGTCGACGTCGCCGACAGCCGCGCGCAAGGCGGCACCGGTCTCGGCCTGGCTTTGGTCAAGCATGTGCTCAATCGGCACGGCGGCAAGGTCACCATCGAAAGCGTGCCGGCCAAAGGCGCGACCTTCACAATGCACCTGCCGCTGCGCACAGGCGACGCTAGCTAAAACCGATAATCTCTTTATAAATCAGTTAGTTGCATTGTCATGCAGCTGTCACAAAACCTTTATAGAAGGGTGACATGCGGCCTCTAAGGCTACCTCGCCTTCGGACAACTGCGTTCCTTTAATCAAAAAAAGATGTCCGGGGCTTCGTCAGGGTGTGCGCACAAACGCTTAAACGCGGGCGCCTTGCCAAGGTGCAAAGGTAAATGCCGTGGGTCAGGGATCCACGGTTGTTCGCCGCAAACATGGAGAGAACTCGTGAAATTCAAATCAATCGCCAATGCGCTCGCGCTCACGGCGGCCATTATGGTCGTTGGCGGCGCCGCTCAAGCCCGTGATCAGATCCGCGTCGTCGGATCGTCCACCGTCTATCCGTTCACCACGGCGGTTGCCGAACAGTTCGGCAAGACCTCCGGCATGAAGACGCCGGTTGTTGAATCGACTGGCACCGGCGGCGGCATGAAGCTGTTCTGCGCCGGCGTTGGCGAAAATCAGCCCGACGTCACTAACGCCTCGCGCCGCATGAAGAAGGGCGAGTACGAGATGTGCCAGAAGAACGGCGTCAAGGACATCGTCGAGCTTAACGTCGGCTTCGACGGCCTTACCGTCGCGCAGTCGAAGCAGGGCACCCCGCTCAAGCTCACGCTCGACCAGCTTCTGCTGGCCGTCGCCAAGGAAGTGCCGGACGCGAGCGGCAAGCTTGTCGCCAACCCGTACAAGAACTGGTCGGACATCGACAAGTCGCTGCCGAACGTCAAGATCGAAATTCTGGGCCCGCCGCCGACCTCCGGCACCCGCGACTCGTTCCATGAACTGCTGCTGGAAAAGGGCGCCGAGAAGGTTCCCGCTCTCGCCGCGCTCAAGAAGTCCGACAGCAAGGCCTTCGACAAGGTCTGGAAGACGCTGCGTGAAGACGGCGTTTACGTCGAAGCCGGCGAGAACGACAACGTGATCGTCGCCAAGCTCGAAGCCAACAAGAACGCGTTCGGTGTGTTCGGCTACTCTTTCCTTGAAGAGAATTCGGCCAAGCTGCGCGGCGTTCCGCTGAACGGCGTTGCGCCGGAGTTCGACAACATCACCTCGGGCAAGTACCCGGGCGCCCGCCGCATGTACGTGTACTTCAAGAAGGCCCACGTCGGCCTCGTCCCCGGCATCGACAAGTTCGCCGCCGAGTACGTGTCGACCAAAGCGCTCGGTCAGGACGGCTACCTGGCCAAGAAGGGCCTCGTGACGCTGCCGAAGTCGGAGCTCGAAGGCGTGCGCAAGGGCGTCCTCGGCATGCAGCCGATGTCGGCCGAGCCGTTGACCTGATCTGATGGACTGCCGCGGCCGCGCCCTTCGAGGCGCGGCCGCACCTTCCTGCCTTCGAAATTATCGGGATTGATCCAGGTCCCGTGCGTCACCGAGAGTCACGCGGCCATGGTTTACCTGTATCTCGCCGGTCTGTTCGTCCTTGTCGCCGTTGGGTACCTTTTTGGCCGCGCGCGGGCCAAGGCCGCCGCCGACACCGAAGCGCTGCATTCCCGTCCGCCCTATCACGGCGCGTTCGTCGGCCTCTCCATCATCGCACCGATGCTGCTGCTGCTGGTGATCGGTTTGCCGATTGCCGACCGGATGATCGTCAATCAAGCGCTGCAGACCTTCGATCCGACGGTCATGTCCGATGACCTGCGCCGCGGCGTCGCCTTGCGCGATATCACCGCGCTGGCAACCGGCAAGTACACCGGTGAGCCGACCCTGGCGTTGCGCCAGGCCGCTGACACCTACGCCTCGCTGCGCGCCTGGACATACAATCTGATTTTGGCCGGCGGCCTGGTCGTCGGTCTGCTCGGCGCCGCTTTTGGATTTCGTTCGCTATCGGCCAGCTTCCGGGCCCGCAATCACGTCGAGCGCGCGGTCAAGATTCTGCTGCTGGCGGCGGCTTCGGTCGCGGTGCTGACCACCATCGGCATTGTCTTCTCGGTGCTGTTCGAGACCGTGCGCTTCTTCGAGCGCGTCTCGCCCTTTGAATTCCTGTTCGGCCTGCAATGGAGTCCGCAGACCGCGATCCGCGCCGACCAGGCCGGATCGTCGGGCGCCTTCGGCATCGTGCCGCTGGTCACCGGAACGTTGCTGATCACCGGCATCGCCATCCTGATAGCCGGGCCGATCGGTCTGTTCGCGGCGATCTACATGGCCGAATACGCGACGCCGCGCTTTCGTGCTTTCGCCAAGCCGATTCTCGAAATTCTCGCCGGCATTCCAACCGTGGTGCTCGGTTTCTTCGCCGCGCTGACGCTGGCGCCGATTATCCGCGAGACCGGCGAGAGCATGGGCCTCAACGTCGCATCGGAAAGCGCGCTGGCGGCCGGCATCGTCATGGGCATGATGATCATCCCCTTCGTGTCGTCGCTGTCCGACGACGTTATCAATGCGGTGCCGCAATCCTTGCGTGACGGTTCCTACGCGATGGGCGCCACCCGGTCGGAAACCGTCAAGAAGGTCATTCTGCCGGCGGCCTTTTCCGGCATCGTGTCCGCCATGATGCTGGCGATCAGCCGCGCCGTCGGCGAGACCATGATCGTCGTCATGGCCGCCGGTCTGGCCGGCAATCTCACTTTCAACCCGCTCGCCGCGGTGACCACGTTTACCGTCCAGATCAAGACCATCCTGGTCGGCGACCAGGAATTCGACAGCGCCAAGACGCTGGCCGCATTCGCGCTTGGCTTCGTCTTGTTCTTCTTCACGCTGACGTTGAACATCATCGCCATGCAAATCGTCAAACGGTATCGAGAGCAATATGACTGAAATGGCGCTTTCCACGGCTCGCAGAATCGATTTCGCGTCAGACGAAGCGCAAGCGCATGTGCGCGCGCGCTACCGCGCCGAAGCCCGCTTCAAGATGTATGGACTGGTCGCGATCGGTCTGACCGCGCTGTTCCTGGTCATTGTGCTGACCGACATCGTCATCAAGGGCCTGCCGACCTTTACGCAGCACAGCGCCTTGCTTGACGTCACCATCTCTAACGCCGATGTCGATGCGAAATCGCCGCTCGACGGCGATTATCAGGCGGTCGTCCGCAATACCCTGCGCGCCCGGTTTCCGAACGTCGAGAGCCGTACCGAGCGCCGTGCGCTCGATGGCATCGTATCGTCCGGCGCCGCCGACCGGGTGCGCGATATGGTGATGAGCGACCCTTCGCTGATCGGCAAGACCGTGCCGGTCAAGCTGTTGCTGTCCGACGACGCCGACCTTTATTACAAGGACGGCACGCGGATCGAACAATCCCCGGCCAAAGGCGCCGCCACGGTCAGCGGCGTCACCGGCGACGTCACCATCCAGAGCAGCGTCGCCGATTTCGCCGGCCGCCTGAAAGTCGTCAAGAGCGGCTTGTTCGCCCGCGCGCAGAACTTGCGCACGGAAGCCGAGCGCCAGCGCAATTTTGCGCGCGCACTCGAGGCGCGCAAGGCCGAGATCGAGCGGACGCTTGCCACCGCGACGCCGGCGGTCCGCCAGGAGCTTGCCACCATCACCGCCGACATGGAGTCGATGACGCAGCGCGCCGACGACGCGACCAAGAGGGCCGGCGAATTACAGGCGCGGTTCGACGCCGCTGCTTCCGAAGAAACGCTCGACGAGACGGTTCCGAGCGTGCTGGTTCGGATCAACGGCGGTCTGGTCAAGGTGACGACGATGACCGACACCCAGGCCAGCGGCACCGTGATCCTGCCGCTCACTTCGGCCGGCTCCGCGCCCGCCGGGGGCTGGCAGGTCGTGACTTATGTCGTTCCGGAGGCCAACCGGCGCGTCAACGACCGCGAAGTGTCGTGGCTCGAAGCGCTGCGAGCGCAAGGCGCCATCACCAGCGACTTCAACTGGGCATTCTTCACCTCTGGCGACAGCCGCGAGCCGGAGCTTGCCGGCATCCGTGGTGCGTTGGTCGGCTCGGCATTGACTCTGTTCGTGACGCTGATCCTCTGCCTGCCGATCGGCGTGGCGGCGGCGATCTATCTGGAAGAATTCGCGCCGAAGAACTGGTTGACCGAAATTATCGAGGTCAACATCAACAACCTGGCGGCGGTGCCTTCGATCGTGTTCGGCCTGCTCGGCCTGGCGATGTTCCTCAATTTCTTCGACCTGCCGAGATCGGCGCCGCTGGTTGGCGGTCTGGTGCTGGCGTTGCTGGTGCTGCCGACGATCATCATTGCCTCGCGCGCCGCGCTGCGAGCGGTGCCGCCATCGATCAAGGAAGCGGCGCTCGGCGTCGGCGCGTCGCAGCAGCAGGCGGTGTTCCACCATGTTCTGCCGCCGGCGATGCCGGGAATCATGACCGGGACCATCATCGGCATGGCGCACGCGCTTGGCGAAACCGCGCCGCTTTTGATGATCGGCATGGTCGCTTTCATCGTCGAGGTGCCCACCGGCATCACCGACGCAGCGACGGCGCTGCCGGTGCAAATCTATCTCTGGTCCGATTTGCCGGAAATCGCATTCCAGGCCAAGACCGCGGCGGCGATCATGGTCCTGCTGGTATTCCTGTTCGTGATGAACGGGTCGGCTATTTACCTGCGCCGCCAATTCGAGCGCCGCTGGTAGGCGTCATAAGGGGAGTCCGCGTTTATGAACAGCATGGTCCAGGTTAAGCAATCAGACGCGGAAGGCGCGGCGCCCGGCCTTGGGGTCAAGCCCAAGGTCATTGCCCGGGATGTCAACGTCTTTTACGGCGACAAGCACGCCCTGAAAGGGGTCAATCTCGACGTGCCGGCGCGCGCCGTCACTGCGTTGATCGGTCCTTCGGGCTGCGGCAAGTCGACGTTCCTGCGCTGCATCAACAGGATGAACGACACCATTCCGATCTGCCGGGTGACCGGCAAAATCGAAATCGACGAGCGTGACATCTATGACCCCACGCTCGATGTCGTGCAGTTGCGCGCCCGCGTCGGCATGGTGTTTCAAAAGCCGAACCCGTTCCCCAAGTCCATCTATGAAAACGTGGCCTATGGGCCCAGGATTCATGGCTTCGCCAAGACGAAGGCGGAATTGGACGAGATCGTCGCCGGCAGCCTGCGCAAAGCGGGCTTGTTCGAGGAGGTCAAGGACCGCTTGCAGGAATCCGGGACGGGACTGTCCGGCGGTCAGCAGCAGCGCCTGTGCATTGCACGCGCCATCGCCGTCAATCCGGAAGTCATCCTGATGGACGAGCCCTGTTCGGCGCTCGATCCGATCGCCACCGCCAAGATCGAAGAGTTGATGGACGAGTTGCGGGAAAATTTCACGATCATCATCGTCACCCATTCGATGCAGCAGGCAGCGCGCGTTTCGGAGCGGACCGCCTTCTTCCATCTCGGTTACCTGGTCGAGGAAGGGCGGACGGAGGAAATGTTTACCAAGCCGAAGGATCAGCGCACCCAGGATTACATCACCGGGCGCTTCGGTTAACCGCGCGCGGCTTGCGCATTCAGGAATTAAGGACACGGCAATGAACGATCAGCACACGGCCAAGGCCTTCGACATCGACCTTCAGGATATCGCGCGCATGGTCGCCGAAATGGGCGGGCTGGCCGAGAAGCAAGTCGCCGATTCGGTCGATGCTCTGGCCAAGCGCGACACCACTTTGGCGCAGCGGGTCACCGCCGCGGACTCCGCCATCGATGCGCTACAGCGCGAGATTGAGGAAAAGTCGGTGCTGACCATCGCCCGCCGCCAGCCGATGGCGGTCGATCTGCGCGACATCGTCGGCGCGCTGCGGCTCGCCAACGACATCGAGCGTATTGGCGATCTCGCCAAGAACATCGCCAAGCGCGTCATCGCGCTCAACGCCGAATTCCCGCCGCCGAAACTGATCCGCGGCGTCGAGCACATGACCGATCTGGTGCTCGAACAGCTAAAGGCGGTGCTCGATGCCTATGCCCGCCGCGACGACAACAAGGCGATGGCGGTGTGGCGCGGCGACGAGGAAATCGACGCGGTCTGCACCTCGGTGTTCCGTGAACTTCTGACTTACATGATGGAAGACCCGCGCAACATCACCTGCTGCATCCACCTGATGTTCTGCGCCAAGAACATCGAACGCATGGGCGATCACGCCACCAACATTGCCGAGACGGTGCACTACATCATCGACGGTAATCCGATCACCGAACGCCGGCCGAAGGGGGACACCACAACCATCCCCGCTCTGACCGGCGCGTAAGTAAAGAGGCAGAATAATGAGCGTGCGAATTCTGATCGTCGAGGACGAAGAGCCGCTCACCATGCTGCTGCGCTACAACCTTGAGGCCGAAGGCTACGAGGTCGAAAGCGCGGCGCGCGGCGACGATGCCGACACCAAGCTGAAAGAGAACATCCCCGATCTGGTGGTGCTCGACTGGATGCTGCCCGGCCTATCCGGCATCGAACTGTGCCGCCGCCTGCGCGCGCGCCCCGAGACCCGGCAATTGCCGATCATCATGCTGACCGCGCGCGGCGAGGAAAGCGAGAAGGTGAGGGGCCTGGCCACCGGCGCCGACGATTACATCGTCAAGCCGTTCTCGGTGCCGGAGTTGCTCGCCCGCGTGCGCGCGCTGCTGCGTCGCGCCAGCCCGGAGCGCGTCGCCAATGTGGTCAACATCGGCGACATCGAACTCGACCGCGAGAAGAAGCGCGTGTCGCGCAACGGCCGCGCCGTCGAACTCGGGCCGACCGAATACCGGCTGCTGGAATTCCTGATGGAGCGGCCGGGCCGGGTGTTCTCGCGCGAGCAGTTGCTCGACGGCGTTTGGGGCTCGGACATCTACATCGACGAACGCACCGTCGACGTCCATGTCGGCCGCCTGCGCAAGGCGATCAAGAAGGGCCAGGAGCCCGATCCGATCCGCACTGTCCGCGGCGCCGGCTATTCGCTCGACGACCGCTTCGGCCGCGCCAGCTGATTTCTTCGCCGGCTTTATTGTTTGGCTGTCGTGAAACGGCTAACGCTGTCCCAACGCTATCAGTCCGTTGGGAGGCTTCGCCGTGTCGCAGGATGTGTTGAACAAGCAGGTTGTTGAAGAACTCGCGCCCACCGGGAAAATTCGCGCCGCCATCAATGTCGGCAACATCGTGCTGGCCAAGGCCGGCGAGGGCGGGGCTGAGCCTTCCGGCATTACCGTCGATCTCGCCCGCGAAGTGGGCAAGCGGCTCGGCGTCCCCGTCGAATTCGTTGTGTTCGACAGCGCCGGCAAGGTGTCCGGCGCGGCCAATAAGGGGGTCTGGGACATTTGTTTCCTCGCCATCGAGCCGGCCCGCGCCGCCGAGATCGAGTTCACCGCGCCCTATGTGCTGATCGAGGGCACTTATCTGGTGAAGGCGGATTCGGCCCTCAACAAGGTCGAGGATGTCGATGCGCCCGGCCTGCGCATCGGCGTCAATACCGGCGCGGCTTACGACCTGTTCCTGACGCGCTCACTCAAGCACGCCACTTTGCTGCGCGCCGGACAGGACTCCTCGATGTTCGATCTGTTCGAGGCCGGCAAGGTCGATGCCGCCGCCGGTGTGCGCCAGCCGCTCGACATCTATGCCAAAAGCCATCCGGACGTCCGTGTCATGCCGGACCGCTTTATGGAAATTCGCCAGGCGATGGCGGCGAGCAAGGGCAAGTTTGCCGGGCAGAAATATCTCGCGGCCTTTGTCGACGAGATGAAGGCCACCGGCTTCGTCGCCGAAGCCATCAAGCGCCACGGCCAGGCGGCGGCAGTCGCGCCGTAAGCCTCATCGTCGTCCCCGCGAAGACGGGGAACGACAAATAAAAAAGGCCGGGGTATTGCCCCGGCCATCGTCATCTCAATACAAAATCCCTAGCCGCGGAACGGCGGCCGGTTGACGCGGCGGCGGTCGGAGGCCGGCTGGAACGCCACCCGGCAATGGAACGTGCAATAGGGCTTGTCGTCGGCATTGGCGCCGCCGCAGAAGAAGAAATCCGGCGTCGACGGATCGCCGACCGGCCAGTGGCAGGTCTTCTCGCTGAGCTGAAGCAGCGACTTGCGCTGCTCCATCGGGATCTCGAGCATTTCCGGCTCGGCCTCGACTTCGTAGTCGTAGGCCAGCGCGGTGTTGCCGCGCACCTGCGGTCGCTGCACACGGATCATGTGGCCGCTTGAGCGCGCCTTGCGTGGGCGCGGCGCGCTGGAGGACGGGCTTTTGGCCCGGCCCGAGAGGCCGAGGCGGTGAACCTTGCCGATCACGGCATTGCGGGTGATCCCGCCCAGTTCGGCGGCGATCTGGCTGGCGGACAGGCCGTCAGACCATAATTTCTTCAGGAGTTCGACCCTCTCGTCGGTCCAGCTCATTTGGGCGTCTCCGCGGCAGTGCTACTGCCCTTGGTGGAATCCATCCCCGTCGTCTGGCGCGGGTTTTCCGCGCCTGAACGTGTACGCTTCAGGGATGCACTAGATTTCGGTGGCGATACGCACGACATGTCGTAGCGCCTGACCAAAAAACTACACTATGGGTTGACTCGCCCGCAAGCATTTGCAACCGCCAACAACCCATCTACCAGCAGGTTTCTCTCTTAGAATCCGCACTTACGGCGAATTTGAGTCGCGAATCGCTGTGGACAGAGACAGGGCGGAGCGGGCTACCGGCGGGGCCGGCCACAAGATCGGCAAAATTGCCGCCGCCACCCGCGGTTGACAGGGCATAGCCCGCCAATAGAATGCTCAAAGTGCCGCCCGGTGAGGCGGCACGTTTCATTTCGGACGCATAATTCGATTATGCATGGGCCGAAAAGCTCGATGAAAGAAGCCGGTCGTGAGTTCGCACCTGTTGCCGACCTATTCCCGCGTCGACCTCGCTTTCGAGCGGGGCGAGGGCGTCTGGCTGTTCACGGCTGAGGGCAAGCGCTACCTCGATTTCACCTCGGGCGTCGCCGTCAATGCGCTGGGCCACGCGCACCCTCACATGGTCGCGGCGATCACCGCGCAGGCGCAGAAGCTCTGGCACACGTCGAACCTGTACCGGATTCCGGAGGGCGAGAAGCTCGCCGCGCGGTTGTGCGAAGCGAGCTTTGCCGACTTCGTGTTCTTCCAGAACTCGGGCACCGAGGCGATGGAATGCGCGATCAAGATGGCGCGCAAATACCAGTCGGCCTCCGGCAAGCCCGAGCGCAACCGCATCGTCACCTTTGAGGGCGCGTTCCACGGCCGGACGTTGGCCGCGCTCGCCGCCACCGGGAACAAGAAATATCTCGACGGCTTCGGCCCGGCCATGCCCGGTTTCGACCAGGTTGCCTTCGGCGATCTCGAGGCGGTCAAGAAGGCGGTAACGCCTGAGACCGCGGCGATCATCATCGAGCCGGTGATGGGCGAGGGCGGCGTGCGCGTCGTGCCGCACAATTTCCTGCGCGCCTTGCGCAAGATTTGTGACGATAACGGCCTGCTGCTGATCTTCGACGAAGTGCAGACCGGCGTCGGCCGCACCGGCGACCTGTTCGCCTATCAGCACACCGGCGTCGAACCTGACATCATGGCGTTGGCCAAGGCGCTCGGCGGCGGCTTCCCGATCGGCGCCTGTCTCGCCACCACGGAAGCGGCCAAGGGCATGACCGCCGGCACGCATGGGTCGACCTTCGGCGGCAATCAGCTCGCCATGGCCGCGGCCAATGCCGTGCTCGATGTCGTCAATACCAAAGGCTTCCTTGAAAAAGTGCGGCAGAACGGCCTGCTGATGAAGCAGCGCCTCGCCGAGCTGCGGGATCGCCATTCCTCAGTGATTGCCGAAGTGCGCGGCGAGGGCCTTTTGATCGGCCTGCGCATGGTGCCGCCGGCGTCCGAAATGGTCGATGAATTGCGCAACGAGGAAATGATCACGGTCGCGGCCGGCGACAATGTGGTGCGGCTGCTGCCGCCCTTGATCATCAATGAGAGCGAGATTGCCGAGGCCATCGCGCGCATCGACCGCGCCTGCATTGCGCTCGAGAAGGCCCATCCGCGCGGCGAACCGGCCGCTAAGCAGGGGGCGGCGTGATGGGCGGCGTTCGCCACTTCCTCGACCTGACCGATATTCCGAAGCCGGTACTCAACGGCATCATCGCCAACAGCCGGACCATGAAGACCGCGCGCAAGCGCGGCGAATTGTCGGCGCCGCTCGCCGGCAAGACTTTGGCGATGATCTTCGACAAGCCGTCGACCCGCACCCGCGTCTCCTTCGATGTCGGCATGCGCCAGCTCGGCGGCGAAGCCATCATGCTGACTGCGCAGGAAATGCAGCTCGGCCGCGGCGAGACCCTGGCCGACACCGCGCGCGTTTTGTCGCGCTTCGTCGATGCCATCATGATCCGCACGCTCGACCACGAGTCGGTCGCCGAGATCGCGCGCTACGCCACGGTGCCGGTGATCAATGGCCTGACCCGGCGTTCGCACCCGTGTCAGGTGCTGGCCGATGTCATGACATATGAAGAGCATCGCGGTTCGATCAAGGGCCGCAAGATCGCCTGGACAGGCGACGCCAACAACGTGCTGGCCTCGCTGGCGCATGCGGCCGAGCGTTTCGAATTCGAGTTGCAGATCGCCACGCCGTCCGAGTTGAAGCCGAAGAAATGGCTGATGGACTGGATCAAGTCTTCCGGCGCCGCGATCAAGTGCACCGACGATCCGGACAAGGCCGTCAAGGATGCCGATTGCGTGTTCACCGACACCTGGGTATCGATGGGCGACCGCGACGGCAAGCACCGCCACAACGTGCTCAAGCGCTATCAGGTCAATTCAAGCCTGATGTCGAAGGCCAAGCCGGACGCTTTGTTCATGCATTGCCTGCCCGCCCATCGCGGCGAGGAAGTCACCGACGAGGTGATCGACGGGCCGCAGTCGGTGGTGTTCGACGAGGCGGAAAACCGCCTGCACGCCCAGAAGGGCCTGCTCGCCTGGTGCCTGCACGCTGACGTTTGATGTCATTCCGGGGCGCTCGCTTTAGCGAGCGAACCCGGAATCCAGAAAGAAGCTCGGCGCTCGCGTCTGGATTCCGGGTTCGCGCTTTCAGCGCGCCCCGGAATGACGGGTTTAAATTTCGCGATCGCGAACTACATAAGCCGAATGATCGAACACACCATGACCTCACCCGATATCTCTATCCCGACCCGTGCACCGGCGCCGACCAGCCCCGACGATACGGTGCTGCCGTTCGAGGTGGCCTCGCTCGATCTACGCGGCCGCGTCGTGCGGCTTGGGCCGGTGGTCGATGAAATCCTCGCCAAGCACGCCTATCCGGAGCCGGTGGCCAAGCTGCTCGGTGAAGCCATCGTGCTGACCGTGATGCTCGGCTCGGCCCTGAAGATGGAAGGCCGTTTCATCCTGCAAACCCAGACCGACGGTCCGGTCGGCCTGCTGGTGGTGGATTACACCACGCCCGGCAAGGTGCGCGCCTGCGCGCGCTTCAGCCAAGACGGCGTCGAGGCGGCGGTCGCGGCGGGCAACGCCGATGCCGGATCGATGCTCGGCAAGGGCCATCTGGCGATGACCATCGACCAGGGCGCCGCCACCTCGCGTTATCAGGGCCTGGTCGCGCTCGATGGCGGCTCGCTGGAAGACGCCGCGCATGAATACTTCCTGCGCTCGGAGCAGATCCCGACCCGCGTGCGTCTCGCCGTGGCCGAGGAGCTTGTGCCCGGCGGTGCGAAGCATTGGCGCGCTGGCGGCATCATGTTGCAGTTCCTGCCGAAGTCGGCGGAGCGCGCGCGCATGGATCTCGATCCCGGCGATGCGCCGGAAGGCGTCGAAATCGCCGCCGCGCCAGAGGACGATGCCTGGGTGCAGGGCCGCGCTTTGCTGGAAACGGTTGAGGACCTCGAACTGATCGATCCGGAAGTGTCGAGTGAGCGGCTCGCCTACCGGCTGTTTCATGAACCGGGCGTGCGCGTGTTCAACAGCGCGGATGTGCTGGCCGAGTGCTCGTGCTCGCGCGACACGGTCGAGGCCATGCTGCGCAGTTTCTCGCAGGACGACCGCGATCATATGGTCGAGGACGGCAGGATTTCGGTGACCTGCGAGTTTTGCAGCTCGACCTACGTCTTCGCCCCGGGCGAGACCGCTCCGAAGGTGGAGTAGGATTGCTTATGCATTTGCCAGTCGCCTGCTTTCTTCACCTCTCCCATAGGGAGAGGTCGACGCGCCATAAGCGCGTTGACGCGATATGGCGCGGCGGGTGAGGGGTTATGGCCTCAATTGAGTCACTTGCCCCCTCACCCCAACCCTCTCCCCCCAGGGGAGAGGGAGTCAGGCCGCATGCGTGGCAGCTCGGAATTCTTTTATCGCTCTTGTTTCCCAATCTCGCTCTGGCCCAAACCTGTCCGGCGCCATTGGCCGATGCGCGCAAGCTCGTCCTGGTCACCGCCGACACGATGACATCGACAACCGCCAATGTGCAGCGTTTTACCCGTGCTTCGCCGTCATCGCCGTGGACGGCCGAGAGCGCGCCGGTCTCGGCGCTGATCGGGCACAAGGGCGTCGGCTGGGCGCACGCCTTTCGTTCGTTCGCGCAATCGGGCGAGCCGGTGAAAGTCGATGGCGATAAGAAGGTACCGGCCGGCTTCTACAGGATCGGCCGTCCATTCGGCTTCGCCCCATCGTCACGGCCGCGCTACATGCGGATCGATGAAGGAATGACTTGCGTCGACGAGCCGCGCTCGCCCGCCTACAACACCATCACCTCGCGCGCCAAGGTCGGCTGGCAGGTCTCCGGCGAGAACATGTGGCGGGTGCCGGAATATCGGCGCGGGCTACTGGTGAATTATCCGACCGACCGCGCGGCGCGCGCCGGTTCCTGCATCTTTATCCATGTGCGGCGCCCCGATGCCAAAGGTACGGCCGGCTGTGTCGCCTTACCCGAACCCCAAGTCGAGGCCTTGCAGGATTTCGCCGAAAGCGGCGCCGTGCTGGCGGTTTTGCCGCGTCAGGCGCTGGAGCGGTTCAAGGGCTGTTTGCCTTGATACTTTTCCCGGGCGCGGCGCAGCGCGCAGCGGTGCGCCGCAGAACCGGGATCGTCGCGCATGCGGAATTTGGAACGGTCCCGGGCCTTCGCCCGGGACAAGAATAGTCAATTGATCGTACGCGCGCCCGCCGGCGCGTCCAGCGAGAAAGCCGGGATCTCGATATCGAATGGTTTGCCGTCGTCGCCGATCATGCCATAGCTGCCTTCCATGAAGCCGGACGGCGTCGGCAGCGGCACCCCGCTGGTGTATTCAAACGACTCGCCCGGTTTCAGGGTCGGCTCTTCGCCTACTACACCCGGTCCCTTGACCTCCTGCAACCGGCCCAAAGCATCGGTGATCCGCCAGTGCCTGGTCTTGAGCTGCACGGTCTCGGAGCCGTGATTGGCAATATCGATCGTATAGGACCAGAAATAATAACCGTTGGTCGGCGACGATCGCTCCGAAACGAAGCGCGGCGTCACCGTCACCTCGATCTTGCGGGTTACGGCGCGATACATCTTAATGCCTTACTTAGGGACGAATCTTTGAGCTTCAGTTCAGGGATTATGGCTTAAACGGCAGACGAAAGAAAATCCCTTGATAGGCCCGCTTCCGACCGAACGCGATCTGCGGCTTGATCTGTTCCGTGGACTGGCTTTGTGGCTTATCTTTCTCGACCACATCCCGTCGAACCTGGTGAGCTGGGCGACCATCCGCAATTACGGTTTTTCCGACGCCACCGAAATCTTCGTCTTCATCTCCGGCTACACCGCGGCCTTCGTCTATGGCCGCGCCATGCAGAATACCGGCTTCATCGTCGCCACCGCCCGCGTGCTCAAGCGCGCCTGGCAGATTTATGTCGCGCACGTCTTCCTGTTCGCCATCTATCTCGCCGAAATTTCTTATGTCGCCAAATCTTTCGACAATCCGCTTTTCACGGAAGAAATGGGCGTGCTCAATTTTCTCAACAATCCGGATGTCACGATCATCCAGGCGCTATTGTTGAAGTTCAAGCCTGTGAACATGGACGTGCTGCCGCTCTATATCGTGCTGCTGTTGTGGTTCGCGCCGTTCCTGTGGCTGCTGCTGCGTTCGCCGACGCTCGGTCTTCTGGTCTCGGTGGCGATCTATACGATCGCGTGGATGTTCGGATTGAACTTTCCGGCCTATCCGAGCGGTGAGTGGGCGTTCAATCCGCTCGCCTGGCAATTGCTGTTCGTGTTCGGCGCATGGTGCGCGCTTGGCGGCGCGAAGCGATTGGCGCGCTGGAATAAATCGGTCATCGTTATCGGACTGGCCTTCGCCTATCTCGCCTTCGCCTTCGGCATTGCCATGACCTGGTATTTTCCGCCACTCGGCGCCTATGTGCCGGCCTTCGTCGGCGAAGCGATCTATCCGATCGACAAGGCCAATCTCGACGTGCTGCGCATGCTGCATTTCCTTTCGCTGGCGGTCATCACCGTGTGGCTGGTGCCGCAGAACTGGCCGGCGCTCAAATCGCCGGCGTTCTGGCCGGCCATCGTCTGTGGCCGCCATTCATTGGAAATCTTTTGCCTCGGGGTATTCCTATCCTTCGCCGGCCACTTCGTTTTCACCGAGGTGTCCAACCGTGTTTTCATGCATGTCATCGTCAGCGCCTCCGGCATTGCCATTATGGTTGGCGCCGCGGCCCTGATTTCGTGGTATAGACGGGTCGAACGACAAGGACCGGGACCGCGGCCGCCTGCGATCAAGCCAGGCTACGCGGGGAGCGAAGCATGACGGGGCGCTTCTCATATGGGCTGGCTCTGCCGGTGATGGCGGTGCTTGCGATGGCGGCGTCCGGCCTGCCGGTACCTGCTTTGGCCCAATCCACCGGCCCGTCCTCGTCCGCCGCCGCAGCTCCGCCGCTCACCGAATGCGACGTGCCCAACCGTCACACCGAGATCGATTTCCCGCTGCCGCAGGTGACCAAGGCGATTGCCGCCAAAAAGCTGTCGGTGCTGGTGGTGGGCGCCGGCTCTTCGCAGCTTCCGGGTGCCGCGGGCGTCAAGAACGCCTATCCGGCGCGGCTCCAGAAGGCGCTGGCCGATAAACTGCCGGGGATTGAGGTCACGGTCGCGACCGACGTTAAATCGACCCGGACAGCGGTCGACATGCTGAAATCCTTGCGGCAATCGCTGTCCGACGCCAAGCCCGCCCTTCTGGTCTGGCAAACCGCCACGGTCGACGCGATGAAGCAGGTGGACGGCGACGAGTTCGGTCAGGCGCTGGCCAAGGGTATTAAAATTGCCCGATCCGCCGGGGCGGATGTCGTGTTCATGAACCCGCAATACAGCCCGCGGACTGAATCCATGATCGCCCTGGCGAATTACGTGGAAATCCAGCGCTGGATCGCGCTGCAACATGAAGTTCCGGTTTTTGACCGGTTCAATCTTATGAAAGCCTGGGCGGATCTGGGCACGTTTGACCTCTATTCTGCTACCAAGAAACTTGATATGGCTGCCCGCGTACACGACTGCCTCGGGCGTCTCCTGGCCGATCTCGTGCTGGAATCGTCAAAGGTTCATTCTCCAGAAACCGGAAACGGTAACGGGCCAGGCAAATAGCGGGCTGAGGGGACGAACACGGTGCAAGCTTTCGATCTCGCCTCCCGAGCCGGCAAGCGGCTCGCCTCTCTCCTCGTCCTCGCATCGATCGCTGTGCCGCTCTCGGCCAAGGCCGAGCCGCAAGGCACGCCGCCGTGCAACCCGCCGCAGGATTTGGTCAGGCTGTCGGCGCCGCTGAAGCAGGTCGCGCGCAAGATCGCCAGCGGCGACCCGATCGTCATCGTCGCGATGGGCTCATCATCGACGGCGGGCGCCGGCGCCAGTTCAAGCACCGCCTCTTATCCGAGCCAGCTCGCCGCCGAACTGCAACGGCAGTTCCCGAAGCAATCGATCACGATGATCAACAGCGGCGTCAACGGCGAGGAAGTCGCCGACATGCTGAAGCGTTTCGACACCGCCGTCGTCGCCAGCAAGCCCGACCTGTTGTTGTGGCAGCTCGGCACCAATTCCCTGATCCGCGATCACGCGATGAACGATCGCGGCGCCTTGATCCGCCAAGGTCTCGACAAGATGCGCGCCATCGGCGCCGACGTCGTCCTGATCGATCCGCAATTCGCGCCCAAGGTTATCGTCAAGCCGCAAGCCGGGCAGATGGTCGATTTCATCGCCGCCACCGCCAAGAAAGAAAACGTCGGCCTGTTTCGCCGTTTTGCCGCGATGAAGCGCTGGAACGAAGTCGACCGGCTGCCGTTCAGCACCTTCCTCATTGCCGACGGGTTGCACCTGAACGACTGGGGCTATTACTGCATGGCCAAGGGTCTGGCCGTGGCGATTACCGAAGCGGCGCAGCGTCCGGTCATGTCGGCCGTCGCGCCGCCGCCGCGTTACGATTAGACTTTATCCAGCGCCGCCAGCAAATCCTCGATCACGTCGTCGGCGTGCTCAAGCCCGCATGACAGCCGTACCAGCCCGTCGCCGATGCCGAGTTCGGCGCGCTGCTCGGGCGTCAAACGCTGATGCGTCGTCGTCATCGGATGCGTGATCAGGCTCTTGGCGTCGCCGAGATTGTTGGTGATGCCGATCAGGGCAAGGCCATTGAGGAAACGGAACGCGCCTTCCTTGCCGCCCTTGATCTCGAAAGCGAGCAGCGTCGAGCCGGTCTTCATCTGTTTCCTGACGATGTCGGCCTGCGGATGATCGGCGCGGCCCGGATAGATCAGCCGGTTGATCTTGGCATGGCCGAACAGCGCGTCCGAGACCTTGCCCGCGGTTTGCGTCTGCCGCTCAACGCGCACCGCCAACGTCTCAAGACCTTTCAGCAGCACCCAGGCGTTGAACGGCGCCAGCGACGGACCGGTCTGGCGCAACAACTGATGATAATTGTCGACGATGATCTTTTCCGAGCCAAGAATGACGCCGCCGAGCACGCGGCCCTGGCCGTCAATGTGCTTGGTTGCCGAATAAACCACGACATCGGCCCCGAGTGTCAGCGGGCTCTGGTACAACGGCGTCGCAAAGACGTTATCGACCACGAGTTTGGCGCCGACATCGTGCGCGATGTCGGCGATCGCCTGGATGTCATAGACTTCCAATGTCGGATTGGTCGGCGTTTCCAGGAACAGCGCCTTGGTGTTTTTCTGCACTGCCTGTTTCCAGGCGTTGAGGTCCTTGCCATCGACCAAAGTGCAGGGCACGCCGAAACGCGGCAGCCATTCCTCGACCACCCAGCGGCACGAACCGAACAAAGCCTTGGCGGCGACAACGTGATCACCCTGCCTGACCAGGCCCATCAGCGCCGTGGTGACGGCAGCCATGCCGGTCGCGGTCGAGCGCGCGGCCTCGGCGCCTTCGAGCGCGGCCATGCGCTTCTCGAACATGTCCATGGTCGGGTTGGAATAGCGTGAATAGACGTAACCCGGGATCTTGCCGGAGAAGCGCAGCTCGCAGTCCTCGGCGCTGTCGTATTTGTAGCCTTGCGTCAGGAACAGCGCTTCCGACATCTCGTTGAATTGCGAGCGCAGCGTGCCGGCGTGAACCAGCCTGGTTTCCGCGCGGTAGTTCTTTTCCTTCGAGTCGGACATCGCAGCGCTCCTTTCGCCGAAACGCCAAAGGCGTCGGCGCAATAAAAAACCGGCCGGAGAATAAATCTCGGCCGGGCACACATGTCCCCGGCCTTTTAGCGCGTTGTTTTACGTGGCGGCAAGCCGGCCGGCTTCAAATGACCACGGGATAAATTGCTTGTACCGGGGGCTGCCGCTTCCCGTCAAGCCGTCCGTCGGGTTAGATCGCCCCCTTAGGTAAAGGGTAAAAGCACCGTGGCACTCGATTTCGCCTTGGACGACAAGGGTATTTTGCCGGACCGCATGATCGCGCAATTGGCCGCGGGCGGCGGGATATTGCCCTCGGTCGAATTCCAGCCGGACCAGATCCAGCCCGCTTCGCTCGATCTGCGGCTCGGCGACATCGCCTACCGCGTGCGCGCCAGCTTCCTGCCGGGGTCGAGCACGGTCGCCCGCCGCATCGACGAACTCAAGCTGCACGAGTTCTCTCTGACCGATGGCGCGGTGCTGGAAACCGGCTGCGTCTACATCGTGCCGTTGCTGGAGAGCCTGGCTTTGCCGGACGATGTGTCCGCCGCCGCCAATCCGAAAAGCTCGACCGGCCGTCTCGATGTTTTCACCCGCGTCATCGCCGACGAGATGCGCGGCTTCGACCAGATCGAAGCCGGCTATCACGGTCCGCTTTACGCCGAGATTTCGCCGCGCACCTTTCCGGTGCTGGTGCGCGAAGGCTCGCGGCTGAGCCAGATCCGCTTTCGCCACGGCCACGCCACGCTCGATGCCGCGGCTTTACGCGAACTGCATGCGCGCGAGCGGCTGGTCGATTCAGACGACGCCGACATGGGCGAGGGCATCGCCGTCGGCGTCGACCTGTCCGGCGTGCTGGGCGGCGGCAACATTGTCGGCTACCGCGCCAAGCGTCACACCGGCCTGATCGATGTCGAGCGCCGCGCCGGCTACAGCGTGCTCGATTTCTGGGAGCCGATGACGGCGCGGCCGGACAGGAGCCTGATCCTCGATCCGAACGAGTTCTACATTCTCGCCTCCAAGGAAGCGGTGCAGGTGCCGCCTGGCTATGCCGCAGAGATGGTGCCGTTCGATCCTTTGGTCGGCGAATTCCGCGTGCACTATGCCGGCTTCTTCGATCCCGGCTTCGGCTATGCCGGGGCCGGCGGCACGGGTTCGCGCGCGGTGCTGGAAGTTCGCTCGCGCGAAGTGCCTTTCATTCTCGAGCACGGCCAGATCGTCGGCCGCCTCGTCTACGAAAAGATGCTGGCGATGCCCGACAAACTATACGGCCAAGGCATCGGCTCGAACTATCAGGCGCAGAGCCTGAAGTTGTCGAAGCATTTCAAGGCTTGAGCCGAACCAACGGGCGTCTGCGGCGTTGGAACCCTGACATTTAAAGGGGCGCGCATTATGAGCATCATCTGGACCATCATCATCGGCTTCGTCGCCGGCCTCGTCGCCAAGTTTATTTCTCCGGGCCCCAATGAGCCGTCCGGGTTTATCCTGACCACCATCCTCGGCATTGTCGGCGCTTTCGTCGCCACTTGGCTCGGCCAGCAACTGGGATGGTACCAACCCGGTCAAAGCGCCGGCTTCATCGGCGCGGTCGTCGGCGCCATTATCGTGCTGGCGATCTGGGGTCTCGTGTCGTCCCGCCGGACTTCACCTTAGGCGGTCAGCTCAGGCTCCAGCTCTTCGTCGAGCAGGTTTTCGAGGAAGCTTTGCGTCCCCGCGGGAATGACACGGCTTTCCTTGCGCGCCAGTTCGAGCACTTCGTGCGCGACGTCTTCCGAGACGTCGCGCGCCCAGCCTTCCGATACGCTGAAGGCGACGACCTGAACCGGTCTGTTGTATTCGCCGGACAGCATGTTCTCGACGACGTCGTGCTCCGACGTCACCGGATCGGTCTCCTTATAGGCGAGGCCGAGCCGGCCGAAGTCGCACAGCACCAGATGCACGGGAGCCTCAAATCCTGGCGCGAGGGTCGGGCTGCGCATCAGTGCCTCCCGACCGATTGCCGCTGATCGTCATGTTGCGGAACGATCGACGGACTTTCCGCATCCGGGTTGATGAGCGCCATCGCGGCGTTGATCTCGTCGTCGCCAAGAAGCTTGGCGAGCCGATCCACGGTGCCTTCGGCAGAGCCGCGGCAGGTCGGATCCTGGTAACAGGCGATTTCCAGTCGGGCGCGCCGCACCGCTTCGGTTAGCGCCAGCAGGGCATTTTTCATCTGCATCGAACGCACTCCACGCAACGAATACACGCAGACTCAACGCGGCGTGGTGTCGGCCGTTCCTAGTGGCTACATGTGGCTTGTCCTACCAGTGCGTTCGGCATTTGTTCCGAAGCCCCGGTGCATCATATGAAATTGCGCGCGGCAAAATAATCTGCGAATACAAAATCGATGCGGGTGTAGCTCAATGGTAGAGCAGGAGCTTCCCAAGCTCACGACGAGGGTTCGATTCCCTTCACCCGCTCCAACCTTCGCGTCACTCAAGTCGGCTATAGCCGACTTGAGAATTTAGATGACTGATCTCGGGTATACCCGAGATCAGCGGCGCTTCGGTTGGCAAGCCAGATTGAGCGCGAAAGGGCTAGACGCCCGGCGTCACGCAGGACAGAACGGCGGTGTAATGCACGCCGGCCGCGGTCAGCACGAAGCCGTGCCAGATCGCGTTCTGAAACCGCAATCGTCGCCAGACATGAAACAGAACGCCGACGGAATATAGCGCGCCGCCGATGGCGATCAGCCATAGCGTCAGCGGCCGCAAGGCCTCGATCACCGGCTCATAGGCCAAGGCGCCGCTCCAGCCGAGAACCAGATAAAGCGCTATCGACAGGCGATCGAAACGTCCGGGCCACCATAATTTAAGCGCGATGCCGATGGCCGCGGTCAGCCACACGACGGCGAGCAGCGCGGCGGCGATGAGCCCGCTTTTCATCTGGACCAGGAACGGCGTGTAGGTGGCCGCGATAAGCAGATAGATCGCCGAATGGTCGAAGCGGCGCAGCAGCCATTTGCGCGGCGATACCGGCCAGAGATTGTAGGCGGCGGAAAGTCCGAGCATCGCGAGCAGGCCGATGACGTAGATGACGACCGATCCGATCTCGGCGCCATGCAGGGCTTGGAACGCAATCGCCAGCAGAACAATAGCGCCTGTCAGGCCAAGCGCAACGCCGATGCCATGCACGATTCCGTCGGCGATGATCTCGGCGCGATCATAGGTCCAGCCGAACGTGGCGTGGCGATGGGGAGAATTCATGGCGGCAACATCGTTGTTCAATACGGCCAATTTGCGTCGCATTGACGCGTGACGATGGCCTTTGGTCACGCGACCGCCTTCTCAACTTCCTCCATCTCCACTTGCGGCAGCAGCTGCTTCACTTCCGCTTCGCTGCACAGTTCGGTGCCCGGGCTCATCACAGCCGCGGAGCCGGCGGCGACGCCCATACGGAAGGCTTCCTCCATCGGCTTGCCGGCAGCGAGCGCTGAAACCATGCCGCCGACAAAACTGTCGCCCGCGCCAACCGCGCTGACCACTTCAATGTCGAGCGGCTTGGCTTTCCAGACGCGCTTCGCCGTCACCAGCAAAGCGCCTTTCTCGCCGAGCGTCAGCGCAACCGCTTCGGCGCGGCCGCTGACGATCAGCTTGCGGCACGCCGCGATGCAGGCCGCGTCGCTGTCGAGCGTTGCGCCAACCATCTCGCTTAATTCGTTCAGGTTCGGCTTGAACAGCATAACGCCTTCATCGAGCACCGCCGACAGCGCCGAGCCCGACGTATCGACCACGGTCTGCGCGCCCATTTGTTTCGCCGCCTTGACGACGCGGGCAAAAAAATCGTCCGGTACGCCGGGCGGCACGCTTCCGCTGGCGACGACGAATTTCGGTTTCGATGGCAGCGACACCAGACGCTCCAGGCAGGCTTCCCATTCGGCGCGGTGCAGCTTCGCGCCCGGCAAGACGAAGCGGAACTGGTTGCCGCTGTCGGTTTCGTAGGCGGTGAAGTTCTCGCGGGTCTCGACATGCGACGGCGTAACGATGCTGTCGATGCCTTCGCGCTCGACCAGCCGTTGCAGCAGTTTGCCGATCGCGCCGCCGACCGGATAGATCGCCGCGACGTCGCTGCCGAGCCGGTGCGCCACCCGCGCCACATTGATGCCGCCGCCGCCCGGATCGCGCTTGGGCGACGAGCATCGCAATTTCGCCGTTGGCTCGACATGCTCGACATTGACGAAAATGTCGACCGACGGGTTGATGGTAAGTGTCACAATATCTGGCACGTTCGCTGTCCACTTCGCGGTTGAGCCGCAAGAAACCAACGCATGAAACTAGAGTATGACTAACTATTTGTTGCGCCGGGTGTTCCGTGGCGCCGCCGACGACAGCAATCTTACGCTGCCCAGCGTTTGAGCAGCACCGACGCATTGACGCCGCCGAAACCGAAGCCGTTGGCCATGGCGTAATCGATCGTCTGCACCCGCGCTTTCGGGCCGACCAGATCGAGCCCGGCGGCGAGATCGTCCGGTATTTCGAGATTGATTGTCGGTGGTAATGTACCGGTGCGCAGCGCCCCAATGGCAAAGATTGCGCCGATCGCGCCGGCGGCGCCCAGCAGATGCCCGGTCGCCGCCTTGGTCGATGTGATCGAGACGCGCGCGCCGTTGAACACGCCGCGAATGGCGGTCAGCTCGGCGGCGTCGCCCAGTGGCGTCGACGTCGCATGGGCATTGATATGGCCGACCTGCTCGGGTGCGATGCCGGCGGCATCGATCGCCAGCCGCATGCAGCGTTGCAGGCCTTCGCCATCGGCGGGCGCCGCCGCCATGCTGTAGGCGTCCGAGGTGGTGCCGTAGCCGACGATCTCGGCCAGCGGCGTGGCGCCGCGCTGGAGCGCATGATCGAGCGCTTCGATGACCAGAACGGCGGAGCCTTCGCTCATGACAAAACCGTCGCGCGCCTGGTCGAAGGGCCGCGACGCCCGCGCTGGCGTATCGTTGAATTCGGTCGAGAGTGCGCGCGCCGCGGCGAAGCTGCCGAGACTGACGCGCTCGATGCAGGCTTCGGCGCCGCCGCAGACCGCGACGTCGGCCTCTCCTGTGCGGATCAGGCGCGCACCGTCGCCGAGTGCTTGCAGGCTGGCGGCGCAAGCGGTCACCGGCGCGCCGATCGGCCCGCGAAAGCCGTGCCGAATCGAAATCTGTCCGGCGGCGAGATTGACGAGAAACGACGGCACCGTGAACGGCGACAGCTTGCGCGCGCCGCGCTCATCGATCGTGTGCACCGCCTGCTTCATGGTGGCGAAGCCGCCAATGCCGGAAGCGATGATGGTCGCGGTGCGATTGCGCTCGGCGTCGGTCGCAGGCGCCCAGCCCGCTTGCGCGATCGCTTCATCGGCGGCGGCCATGGCGAATTGGATGAAGCGATCCATCCGCATCTGTTCTTTGGCCGTGACCGTACGGTTGGGATCGAAGCCGCCTTCGGCATCTTCCATAATTGTCGGCACCACGCCGGCGATCTTGGCCGGCACGTCGGGCACCAGATTGTCGGACAGGCGGCGAATGCCGGAACGGCCGGCGAGCAAGCGTTGCCACACCAGATCGGCGCCGCAACCGAGCGGAGATACGATGCCATATCCGGTGACTACAATGCGTCGCATGCTGCTCCTGCGGCTTCGACCGGCGGGCTGAAATCCCGGGCGAAGGCTGCCCGCGTGCGGACGTTTCAGTCCAGCATGGTCTGCTTGCTTTGCTCGGCGTCGTAGACCGAAACCTGAACGATCGGGTGCGCCTTTTTGATGGCTTTGCCGGCCGTTTCGGCCTCATCCATCGATGCGTAAGTGGCCTTGGTTTGCCGATCGACCTGAAGCCGGAAGCGCCCGAGGACGGGGCGGTTCTGACCGGCCTTGGCTGTTGCTGCTGCCGGCTCGGCTGCCGCTTCTTTCTTCGGCATGCTCATCGTGGCCATACGCGACAATTCCTTGTTGGCCCGGACCGATTTCCGGACATCTTCATCCATCTAAGTGCCCCTGTGGTTTTTGGATAGTGCCTCCCAAACCGTGGACCGAACTGATTCGGGGTTTTAAGGCCACGTCCCGACTGTGGCCTTAAAACGGGGCACAAGGCAAGAACGTCTGCTATAGATGGTGTGTAGCACTGGAATTGAACAGGTTCAAAAATGGCGACCCGCCAGCACCGTTTGAGCGAGTTCAACGGCGGCCCGCCGCCGGCGGACCTTGCCTTGCAGTTGCTGTGCGAAGACCACAATGGAACCTATGTCCTGCCCTATCTGTGCCGTTGGCAGGGCGCGGCGTGGCGCAATTGCGTCAGCCAGGAAGTCATCGAAGCCGCCGTGGTCGGCTGGCGCGAAGCGCCGCGCACGAGGAGTATCACATGAAAAATGATCGGCCGCGCCGCATGGGCGATAGCCGCCAGGACGCTGAAGCGCTGTTCAAGGCGGTCACCACCAAGCCGGTGGAAGCGCCGGCCAAGGCAGCGCCGGCGCTGCCCGGTGTCAAGGAAATGGTGTCGCTGCGCCTCGACAAGGACGTGCTCGAGCATTTCCAGGAAGACGGGCCCGGATGGCAGGACCGCATCAACGATGCCTTGCGCAAAGCTTCCGGAAAATAATTGGTAGCGTGCAAACTACAAAAAACGGCCGTGCATCGCTGCACGGCCGTTCTGTTTTGATGATGATTAGTTGCTCTTGATCGTCTTGATGACGCTCGACATCGGACGGGCTTCATCAAGTCCGCCGCCCATTTCCTTGAGCACCATGTCGACATATTCCTTCTTCGGCTCGGTCGGCGTCTTGCCGGTGATCTGCACCACCTTGTAGCCGCCGTCCTTGAGCTGCTTGAGCAGTTCGGGCGCAGCGCTGGCGGTCGCCTGCTGGAAGTCGTGCATCAGGACGATGCCTTTGCCCATCTTCTGCAACTTGGCCATCACGGTCTTGATGACCTGATCGCCCTTGCGCGCCTTGAAGTCGAACGAGTCGAGATCGGTTGAGAACATTGATAGGTTGCGTTCGCCGACATATTTCACCATCGCCGGCGGATGCCGCAGCGCCGGGAAACGGATGAACGGCGGAACCGGCTTGCCACCGAGTGCGATCGAAACGGCGGCGATGCCCTTTTCGATTTCAGCCTTGGCTTCGTCGTCGGTCAGGCGCGACAGATCCTTGTGCGACCAGGTGTGCGTACCGATGGTGTGACCGGCGGCGGCGACGCGCTTGAGAATTTCCGGATGCCAGCCGGTATGCTTGCCGATCGGGAAGAACAGCGCCTTGGTGCACTGGTCGGCGAGTGCTTTCAGTACTGCCGGCGTGTGGCCCGGCCACGGACCGTCGTCGAAAGTCAGAACGACTTCTTTGTCCTGCAAGAAGTCGTACGCCTTGAAGTGTTCGAAGCCGAAGCCCGGGCCGCCGGTGGTGTCGATTTCGACGATGCGGGCGACGCCCAGCGCGTTCGGATTTTCGCATTTCGCAGCCACCGGGGCGGGTGCTTGTGCATTCTGAGCCCAGGCGGCCGAGCCGGCGAGCGACAGTGAGATCGCGGCGGCAAGGGCCATAGCGGTACGCATGACGTGCTCCATATCGTAAAACCTAAATGCCTAAGGGCCATACATTGCGACTTTAACCATTTGAGTCAACGCAACTCAGGAAAAGCCCGGTTTTTATGCATTTATCGCTACCGATATGGTTAACGCGGGGAGATTTGCCGCATTCCCGTCCAACGTGTTGCCTTAGTCGCTGGGCAGACTTATGTGGAGTTCCGGGACGTCCGATCGGCACCCCGCCGGTGGAACCCTGAAGGTTTGTCATGCCGGCGACCGCATCGAACGCAACAGTGCCGTGGGCGTCCATCCTGGCCGGGACTGTGGCCGGTTTGTTGATTGCCGGTACCGGCGGATTATGGGCGTATTTCGGTACCGCAGTGTTTTTTGAAATGGTGCGCACCGGGTGGATGGCGTGCTTCTAGAGTCAGGCTCCGAACGTCATGAATTCGCGCACCTCGCACATCCTGCCGGTCCTCGCCGCTTTTCTCACCGGCCTGGTGATTTTCCTCGGCGTGTTCATGTTCGCCACCGGCAATCTCGGCGGCGGTAGCGGCGCACCGGGCTCTTCGGCGATTGGCGGTCCGTTCCAGTTGATCGATCAGGACGGCAAGCCGATTTCCGATCAGGACATGAAGGGAAAGCCGTTTCTGGTATTCTTCGGCTTCACCCACTGTCCCGATGTCTGCCCGACCACTCTGTTCGAAGTGTCGGAACTGATGCGTGCGCTCGGCAAGGATGCCGACCGCACGTCGGCGCTGTTTGTCTCGATCGATCCGGAACGCGACACGCCGGAGAAGCTGAAGGATTATCTGTCGAGCTTCGACCCGCGCGCGCGTGCCGCCACTGGCGACCGGGCGGCGATCGACGCCATCTCCAAGGCCTATCGCGTTTATGCCAAGAAAGTGCCGAGCGATAAGGACAAGGACGACTACAGCATGGACCACACCGCGCTGGTCTATCTGATGGACAAGCAGGGCCGCTTCGTCGCGCCGTTCAGCCTGAAGCGGCCGCCCGCCGAAGCCGCCGCCGAATTGCGGAAGTATTTGTAAGCGGCGGCGCCGGTCGCAGCAGGCTTCAGCCTTCTTCCGAGTTGCTCGGCTTCTTTGCGGCGCCACAGCAAGCTTGTCTTTCGCAGCCATATTAGCTAAACTTAGTTTAGTCATATGAGGTCGCATTATGTCCACGGTCAATATCCATGCGGCCAAGACTCATCTTTCACGCTTGGTGGAGAAAGCCGCAGCCGGCGAGGAAATCATCATTGCCAAGGCCGGCACGCCCCTCGCCAAGTTGGGCCCGCTTGCCGCAACCGAACAGCGGACGCGCCGTCTTGGTCGCTTGGCCGGCCGCATCACCGTCCCGCCGGATTTCGATGCGCCGTTGGCCGACCACGTTATTGATGCTTTCGAAGGCCGCTGATGCGGCTCCTGCTCGACACTCATGTGCTGCTATGGGCGCTCGCCAGTCCCAAGCAACTCGGCAAAGACGCGCGCGCGGCTATTGAAGATCCGGCCAATGTGGTGCTGTTCAGCGCGGCCAGCATCTGGGAAATCGCAATCAAGGCCTCTCTGAAACGAACCGACTTTCGGGTGTCGCCGGGCGAGATAGCGGCAGTCGCGCTCGAGAGCGGCTTTACGGAATTGCCTGTTAATTCGGCCGCCGCTGCCCACACCGCCAAGCTTCCGGCGCATCACCGCGACCCGTTTGACCGCATTTTGATCGCACAGGCAGTCACGGAGCCAGCCGTGTTCTACACGGCCGATGCCCAACTCGAAGTCTATTCCGATCTGGTTCGCCGCATTTGACCGCTTCGCGCCGTACTGTCCCCCATCGCAGACAGTTCGCCGCGCTTCTTCAGGCCATCGATTTCACGTTCCAGATGCAAAAGCGCGCGCGTGATCCTCGTGGCCCGATGCGATGTCTTCGCCAGGCCATGTGCGGTTTTTTCCCAAGCGTAGGGCGCGAAGAATAATTGCAGCAGTGCGCGCCATGCCGCGTAGGACAGCATCAGCCAATGCACCGGCGTCAGCAGCAGCACCCAGGCCGCGGAAACGAGTCCCCGGCGTTTTAAGCCCAGCCAGCCGAGAAACGCCGAACTCAAATAGCCAATGATAGCAGCCGCGCCATACAGGGCGCCGGGCACCGACAATGCGGCGCGGTCGCCGTTGAGAACTTCGCCGCCGCTGGCGAGCGCGTAGATCAGCCCGGCCATGAACAACGGATGCACCAGAGCGGCCAGCGCATTGCCGCCGACCATCAGTTGAAAACCGAGAAAGCCCGGCAGGCCGAGATCGCGCAGCAGCCGGACAGGTTCGCGCATATGCACCAACCAGGTCTGCATCCATCCCTTTACGACCCATTCGTGCAAGTTCGGTAGCGTCCGTCGGCGTTCAAATTTGATAAGTAAATCAATAACTTATACAACGTCGTCGTTCGTGATGGGTCGCTGAAAGCTCCCGGGAGCCGGGGATTTTGTTGCGATGGTGTTGCAACGGATGGGTGGTGATCGATGGCAAAGAGGGCTGGCAAGACTTGGCAGGGAGTGGCGCTGACTCACCGGGGTATAGAAACCCTCCAGCCGGAAGCGTCGGCCTATCGCGTGCCTGATCTAAGATGTCCCGGGCTGGGCGTCCGTGTGGCTACAAGCGGCCAAAAGACCTGGGACCTGGTATTCCG
>CAMBQQ010000020.1 GCA_945870035.1 Rhizobium sp. Q54
TCGGTGGATCGCAGACTTCACCTACATCTGGACAGCGGAGGGCTGGCTCTACGTCGCGGCGGTCGTCGATCTGTTCTCGCGCCGTGTGGTCGGATGGTCGATGAGTGCGGGGATGACTGCGCAGCTCGTCACGGATGCGCTGGTGATGGCGATCTGGCGCCGTGGCAAGCCCGACGCTCTGGTGCACCACTCAGACCGCGGCAGTCAGTACAGCAGCGAGCAGTTCCAGCGGCTGATGGCCGACCACGGCGTCGTCTGCTCGATGAGCCGCTCCGGGAACGTGTGGGACAATGCGGCGATGGAGAGCTTCTTCTCGTCGCTGAAGACTGAGCGCACGGCGGCCAAGACGTACAGAAGCCGAGATGAGGCGAAGGCTGATGTGTTCGACTACATCGAGCGCTTCTATAATGCGAAGCGGCGGCACTCGACGATCGGTTATCTAAGCCCTATGGAGTTCGAGCGAAGGGCCGGGTTCGCTTAAGTCGGTGCCATCCAAACCGGGTGCAGGCCAAATGTAAACATTGATGTGACAAGTGCTTCTGCCGCGTGCCCATTTTGCAGAAGTGTTTCGATACGAAGCAAAACGTTCGCGAAACTCAGTTTCACTGGATACATTTAGCTCCTCCGGTTCAGAAAAAAGACAAACCGCGAACTGCAGCAGAGCCCCCCTACCCCACACCCTTGCCCTTCAACGCGCCCTCGATCTCGCCCAAGATCGCCGGGTCATCGATCGTCGCCGGCATGGTCCATTGATCGCCGTCGGCGATTTTCTTAATGGTGCCGCGTAGAATTTTTCCTGAGCGAGTCTTGGGCAAACGCGCGACGGTGATGGCGAGTTTAAACGACGCCACCGGGCCGATCTTGTCGCGCACCAGCTGCACGATTTCCTTCTCGATCTCGATCGGCGCCTTGGTCACGCCCGACTTCAGCACGATGAAGCCGCACGGCACCTCGCCTTTCATGTCGTCCTTGATGCCGAGCACGGCGCATTCCGCCACGTCCGGATGCGAGGCCAGCACCTCTTCCATGCCGCCGGTCGACAACCGGTGGCCGGCGACATTGATGATGTCGTCGGTGCGGCTCATCACATAGACATAGCCGTCGTCGTCGCGGTAGCCGGCGTCCGCCGTCTTGTAGTAGCCGGGGAATTCGTCGAGATAGGCCTCGCGGAAACGCTTGTCGTCCTGCCAAAGAGTCGGAAACGCGCCCGGCGGCATTGGCAACTTGACCACCAGCGAACCGATCTTGTTGGCCGGCAGATTGTTGTTGGACTCGTCGACGACGTCGATCTCGTAGCCGGGCATCGGCACCGTCGCCGAGCCATGCTTGACCGGCAGCGCGCCAAGCCCCGCCGGATTGCCGGCGATGCACCAGCCGGTCTCGGTCTGCCACCAGTGATCGATCACCGGCACTTTCAACACCTGCTCGGCCCATGCGAGCGTCGGCGGATCGGCGCGCTCGCCGGCGAGAAACAGCGCGCGGAAACTCGACAGATCGTATTTCTTCAGCAACGCGGCGTCGGGGTCTTCCTTGCGGATGGCGCGAAACGCGGTCGGCGCGGTGAACAGCGACACCGCTTTGTGGTCGGCGCAGACGCGCCAGAAGGCGCCGGCGTCCGGCGTGCCGACCGGCTTGCCTTCGTACAGGATCGATGTCGCGCCATGCAGCAGCGGGCCATAGACGATGTAGGAATGGCCGACGACCCAGCCGATGTCGGAAGCGCACCACCACACCTCGCCGGGGTCGATGTTGTAGAGATTCTTCATCGACCATTTCAGCGCGACCATGTGGCCGCCATTGTCGCGCACCACGCCTTTCGGAATGCCGGTCGTGCCCGAGGTGTAGAGAATATAGAGCGGATCGGTGGCGGCGACCGGCACGCAGTCGCTCGTTTTGGCGTAATTGACGGCGTGCTCCCAGACTCGGCGCCAGTCGTGATCGCGGCCGGCGATGAGCTGCGCTTCGACCTGCGGGCGCTGCAAGATGAGACAGGCTTCCGGCTTGTGCGTCGCCATCGCAATGGCTTCATCGAGCAGCGGCTTGTAGGGAATGACGCGCGTGCCCTCGATGCCGCACGACGCCGACAGGATCAGCTTCGGCTTGCAGTCGTTGATGCGGGTGGCCAGTTCCTTGGGCGCGAAGCCGCCGAACACGACGGAGTGCACCGCGCCGATGCGGGCGCAGGCCAGCATCGCGAACACCGCTTCCGGCACCATCGGCATATAGAGGATGACAGTGTCGCCCTTGCGGACGCCGAAGTCGCGCAGCATGGCGCCGAGGAGCTGCACCTCGGAGAGCAGGCGGCCGTAGCTGAAGGTCTGCTTCTGCCCGGTGACCGGCGAGTCGTAAATGATCGCGGCCTGCTGGCCGCGCCCGGCCAGGACCTGGCGATCGACGGCGTTGTAGCAGGTATTGCAGGTGCCGCCGGTGAACCAGCGGCCGTAAATGCCGGCGTCCTTGTCGAAGACCTTGGTCGGCTTGTCGTACCAGTCGATGGCCTCGGCCGCCTCGCCCCAGAAGCCTTCGGGGTCGCGCTGCCAGCGCGCATAGATGTCTGGATAACGGCTGGTGGTGGCGGTCATCGGCTTCCCCCTCAAGGCTTCTTTGCAGGCGATTGTGTCCCGGCGGGCATGCACAAACAAGGCTGGCGGACCTCCGTATGTTTGCGTAGGAAGCCTGCCGTGACCATCATCACCGACCCCCTGTTCTATGCCCTGGCCATTCCGGCGGTGATCGCGCTCGGCCTGTCGAAAGGCGGCTTTGCCGGGGTCGGGCAAATGGCGACGCCGATGCTGGCGCTGGTGATGCCGCCACTGGAAGCCGCCGCCATCATGCTGCCGATCATGATCGTGCAGGACGCCAACGCGGTCTGGGTCTACCGCAAGGACTGGAACAGGCGCGTCGTCGCCATCGTCATTCCCGGCGCACTGATCGGCATCGGCATCGCCTGGCTGCTCGCCGCCTATATCTCGGAAGCGGCGGTGCGCATTTTCATCGGCGTCACCACCATGCTGTTCGTCGCCTACAGCTTCATCGGCATGCTGCGCATCCCGCGCGAGCCGAAGCACCCCGGCGTCGCCGCCGGCGTGTTCTGGGGCGCGCTCGCCGGCTTCACCTCGACCATTTGCCAGGCCGGCGGCCCGCCCTATCAGATGTATGTGCTCGGCCTCAAAATGCCGAAGATGACCTATGTCGGCACCAACGCCATCGTCTTCGCGCTGATCAACTGGCTCAAGGTCGTGCCCTATTTCGCGCTCGGCCAGTTCACCACGCAAGGCGCCGGCACCTCGCTGGCGCTATTGCCGCTGGCGATCGCCGCCAACCTGTTCGGTTTCTGGCTGGTGCGGGTGACGCCGCAGGAGATTTTCTACCGCATCACTTTGGTCGTGATGCTGCTGATTTCCATCGAACTGACCCGCGAGGGGGTGGTCGGGCTGTTGCAGTAGTTGCTGCCATCTCGCTCAGGCGGGCGATGACAAAACAATGGTTGATCGCTAACGTCTCCGCCAAGAGGGGAAACAGCACAATGGCGAAAACGCCCTATGACACCGATCTCGACCGCAACCCGGCCAATTACCAGCCGCTGACGCCGCTCGGCTTTCTCGAGCGCGCGGCCACTGTGTTCCCGGACCATACCGCGATCATCCATGGCGCATTGCGGCGGGGCTACGCGGAGTTTTATGCGCGCACGCGCAGGCTGGCCTCGGCCTTGGCCAAGGCCGGCATCAAGCGCGACGACACGGTGACGGCAATGCTGGCCAATACGCCGGCGATGCTGGAATGCCATTACGGCGTGCCAATGACGCAAGGCGTTCTCAACACGTTGAACACGCGGCTCGACGCCGCGATCCTCGCCTTCACGCTCGACCATGCCGACGCGAAAGTGGTGATCATCGACCGCGAATTTTCCAAGGTGATGAAGGAGGCCTTGGCGCTGGCGAAAGTAAAGCCGCTGGTGATCGACTATGACGATCCGGAATATACCGGGCCCGGCGAACGGCTCGGCACCATCGAATACGAGGACTTCGTCGCCTCCGGCGATCCGGACTTCATATGGGCGATGCCGAACGACGAATGGGACGCGATCTGTCTCAATTATACCAGCGGCACCACCGGCGATCCGAAAGGCGTGGTCTATCATCACCGCGGCGCGCACCTTTTGGCGATGGGCAATGTCATCACCTGCCACATGCCGCAGCATCCGGTCTATCTGTGGACGTTGCCGATGTTCCACTGCAACGGCTGGTGCTTTCCGTGGACGGTGTCGATCGTCGCCGGCACGCATGTGTGCTTGCGCGCGGTGCGCGCGGCGGCGATGTATGACGCGATCGCCACCCATAAAGTGACGCATATGTGCGGCGCGCCGATCGTGATGTCGGTTCTGCTCAACGCCACCGAGACCGAGAAGAAGCCGCTGCCGCATGTCGTCAATTTCGCCACCGCCGCGGCGCCGCCGCCGGAGGCGGTGCTGGCGGCGATGAAGAGCGCCGGTTTCAATGTCACCCATGTCTATGGCCTGACCGAGTGCTACGGCCCGGCCGTGGTCAATGAATGGCACACCGATTGGGACGCGCTCGGCGGCCCGGAGCAGGCGCAAAAGAAGGCGCGCCAGGGCGTGCGCTATCCGGTCCTCGAAGGCCTCGATGTGCGCGACCCGGACACGCTTGAGCCCATCGCGCGCGACGGCAAGAGCATGGGCGAAGTGATGATGCGCGGCAACGTGGTGATGAAAGGCTATCTCAAGAACAAGGCCTCGACCGACAAGGCCTTCGAAGGCGGCTGGTTTCACACCGGCGACCTCGGCGTTATCTATCCGGACGGCTATGTCCAGCTCAAAGACCGCTCCAAGGACATCATCATATCCGGCGGCGAGAATATTTCATCCATCGAAGTGGAAGATGCGCTGTACAAGCATCCCGCCATCGCCGCCGCTGCCGTGGTCGCCAAGTACGACGATAAATGGGGCGAGACGCCCTGCGCCTTCATCGAGCTGAAGCCTGGCGCGACAGCGACCGCCGAGGAGCTGACCCAGTGGTGCAAGGCTAATCTCGCCGGCTACAAGGTGCCGCGGTTCTTTGTGTTCGCGGAGATACCGAAGACGAGCACCGGGAAGATACAGAAGTTCAAGTTGAGGGAGATGACGAAGGAGGTGTGACCTCCTTCGTTCTGTTTCCGCCGCGGCGCGTCAGCGCCCGTTCATCGCACCGAAGTGGTAGTTCGCGCCCAAAGTGAACAGATGCATACGGGTCGTTACATCGTTCGGCGTTGCCGCCGCCGCCACCGCCGGCAAGGCAAAATTGATCGAACGCGAACCGAAGTCGACGTATTTGTAGTCGAGGCTGACCGACCACCGCGGCGCCAGCGCATGTTCGATGCCGCCGCCGACGGTCCAGCCCCAATCGGTGAACGTCTGCGTGTCGGTGCCGCCGCCGGCCGCATTGGAGTTGACCGCATAGTTGATGCGCGCGGCAGCCGCGCCGGCGCTCGCATAGACCAGGCTGCGGTTGAACGCGTATCCGGCACGGCCCGTCGCAGTCACGACAGGCATCGTCGTGCTTTCGCACTGGAAGCCGCCGGTGGTCGGCGGCAGGCCGCCGAAACAGGTATCAGCCCCTTCGATCCGCGCGAAGGCGCCGGCGACTTCCGCGCCGAGAACGATTTTGCCGAACTGCTTGTTGAAGCCCGCCTGGATGCCGCCTAACGCGCCGCCGGTTTTGACATCGTCGCCGGTGACAGGCGTCGGGAACGGATCGCTCCACGAGGCCATGCCGGCACCCGCGCCGAGCCGGCCGCCGGCATAGAAGCCGGTCCAGTCGACGGCGCTGTCGCGCGCGTCGTCGGCCGAGGCGCGCAGGTTCTGGCCGCCGATCTTGTAGGACGCTTGCACAAAGGCGCCGTAACGGTCCGACGTGAACTTGACCAATTGCGACGTCCCGGCCGGCGGAAACACCGCCGAGCCATCCAGCGTCGAGTAATACCAGTACCGCCCGCCGACACCGACGCTGAAACGCTCGGTAACGGCGTACGACACCAGCGCTTCGACTTGCGCGCCCCAGGCCCGGCCGGTTTCCGGTCCCGGATTGATATCGGCGCGCGCCCAATGATTATCGACGCCGGCACGGTCGACGTAAGGCAGATAGGCGGCATCAACCTCGACGGTCCAGCGCGGCGTGACGTTCATGCGCGCATTGAGGCCGACCGCGACACCGCGATAGGTTTCGGTCTCGGTCAAAGCGAGATTGTCGCCCGGGATAGCGCCCCCGGGCGCGCACACCGTGCCCGGCCCCGCCTGGTCGCATCCGAAGCCGCGCGCACGCTGGTAAAAGTAGCGATAGCCGAGATAAGGCCCAAGCTTGCCGGCCTCGCCCTCGAAAATATTGTAGCCGATATCCAGGCTGCCATAGCGCATGCTGCTGTCGCGGATCGAATGCACCGTGCTCGAATAAGGCGTGATGGCGGGGAGAAAGTCTTCATCGTAGAGCGTGCCGCCGGTGATCGAACCGATGCCAAAGTTTCCTTTCAGGAAAACACGGCTGCTGTCGTGATCGAGCCGGAAGAAGGTCTCGCCGGAATGGGCCAGCAGGCCGCCATAGATGAGACGCGAGTTGACCGTTTCCTGATTGTTGTCGGCGTACAGATCCTGCTGCGACTTGCCATTGCTGTTCCAGTAGCGAAGACCGACTTCCAGGGTCCATCCCGACGACATCAGCGGTGTGTTGACGAACATCGCCGACGATGCGGCTGCGCGCGCCGCGTCGGAATCGCGGCCGAACGTGTAGTTCAGGCCGACCTTGAACAGGTGAGCATTCTGCGCCACCGCGACGGTCGAACCATCGCTCAACGCCACGGTCTCCTCGCCGAAATCGATGAAATTGTATTCGACCTTGCCCGACCACGACGGCGTGAAGGCGTATTCGACGCCGGAGCCGACCACAAAGCCGATACGGTTCGAAGCCCCGTTGAGATGGGCCCCGCCGGAGGTGTCATAGAGTTCGTGCTTTTCGTGCGCCCAGGCGCCGCCGGCCAGCCCGTACAAAAGGAAATTGCCGTAAGTCCGGCCGAGGCGGCCGGTCGCGGTGACGAGATTGGACAGGCTGCTGCGGCACACCAGGCTGGTGGTGCCAGCGCCGGTTGCACATTTCGCGTAGCCGTCGAGGTTCGTCCAGCTTGCCGCGAGCTCGGCGCCGGCGACCCAGCCGCCGAACTGGTAGTTAAGTCCGACCTGCGCACCGAGCAGCGAGCCATCCGCCGTTCCCGAACCGGGGAAGGTCAACGTGGACACCGCCGCGACCGGGCCGGTCGCCGCATTCCAGTCCGAGGTCCCGAACGCACCGCCACCATGGACGCCGATATAGAACCCGCTCCAATTCCAGACCGAGCCGCCCGCGTCAGCCGACAACAACGAGCGCTCGAACGGCGTGTTGACGCCAAGCTTGACGTTCAGACCGACCTTGACGAGATGGATGTGCTGCTCGAAGGCGACAGCAAGCCGGGCGCCTTCATTGCCCGACAGCGGAATGCCGCCATTGGCGAACGAAACATAATTGTATTCGGCCTTGGCGGAGAGCGACGGCGTCAAAGCGTATTCAAGTCCGGCGCCGACCGTCCAGCCCCACAGCCATTTTGTGCCGTTGAGGGTTTCGGTCTGCCCGGCGCCGGGCGTTGGCGTCAACGTGAAATACTCTTTTGCCCAGGCGCCGCCGGCTTTGCCGAAAAACAAGAACTTGTCATAGGCATAGCCGGCGCGCGCCGTCACAGTGCCGAGAGCATCGATACGGGCATTGCAGAGATAAATGCCGAGCGTACACCGCGCCGGACCGGCAATGTCGGCCAGGCCGGCATCCGCTTCAAGGCCCAGCACCGTCGTCGCGTTGAGTTGACGATTGTAGCCGAACTGGAAGCCGCTGATCAGGCCGCCGGATGTGAAGGCGCCGGCGAACGGCTCGACGCCGCTGTCGGAGCCTTTCCACTGGTTGTCCGAGCCAGCATTGCCGCTATGGGTGCCGACATAAAAGCCCGTCCAGTTATGGGACGATTGCGCCAAAGCGCCGGTCGATGACAAAAACACGCCACAGCAAAGCCCGGCCGACATTGCGCCGGCAACCCAACGTCCTGCAAACACGCCAGCCCCCAACAGAAATTACGCGAGGGCCATTCCCATTCCGCGCCTTGATCCGATCCCTATTTCAGAAACGCCCGATCAAGGCAATTGCCGGCGTGCAACAGGTGTTGGATTTCGGCGCGCAACCTCAGATTAAAAAGCTGATGGCTCAGAGCCTGGTCGCCGCCAGGCGCCAGACCGGCGGGACGCATCGAGGCCGGTTCGCGGCGCGGCGATTTCTGTTAGGCTCCGTCAACTCCGCCAGGAATTGCCCCGCATGTCCGCTGCAACACCCGACATCATCGTTACCGACGACGGCCCGGTCCGCATCATCCGGATGAACCGGCTCGACAAAAAGAACGCGCTGACGCTTCCCATGTACGAGGCAATGGCGGAAGCCATCGGCAATGCCGCCACCAACAGCGCCATCCGCTGCCTGATGTTTGCCGGCGGGCCGAGCGTGTATTGCGCCGGCAACGACATCGGCGATTTCATGAAGGCGGCGCAGGGCGGCGGCCTCGGCCAGCCGATCCTGAGTTTCCTCTATGCCCTGGCGCGCTGCGAAAAGCCGATCGTCGCCGCTGTCAACGGCAATGCGGTCGGCGTCGGCACCACCATGCTCATGCATTGCGATTATGTCGTCGCCGGGCACGAGGCGAAACTGTCGACGCCGTTCGTCGCGCTCGGCCTGGTGCCGGAAGCGGCCTCGAGCCTGATCGCCCCAAAGCTGATGGGACACGCCCGCGCCTTCTCGCTGTTGGTGATGGGCCAGCCGCTGAATGCGCAGGAAGCCAAGGAAGCCGGCATCGTCAACCTCGTCGTCGACGCGGCGGAGACCGACGCGCAGGCGCTCGCCGCCGCGCAGAAGATCGCCGCGTTGCCGCCGCAGGGCGTGCTGGTGTCGCGACTTTTGATGCGCGGCTCGCCCGACGAAATCGTCGCGCGCATCGACGAGGAAGCCGAAGCCTTCAAGGTGCGGTTGCGCTCGCCCGACGCCCAGGCCGCGTTCATGGCCTTCATGACGCGGAAGCGATAACCACTCCGTTCATTCCCGCGAAAGCGGGAAACCGGATTTTCCATAGCTAAAAAGAACTGGGTCCCCGCCTACGCGGGGACGAACGGTAATGCTACCGCCCCATCAGGACGTTCGGATTGAAATAGCGATCCGCGGGGCTGCGCTGGTCGGACGATTGGCGGGTGCCGAATTGCAGCGTGGTGTTGCCGTTCCTGATCGTGGACCTGTCGCCGCTGTTGCCGGTCATGCGCGATTTCGTCCGGTCCGCGGGATCGGAAAAATTGGCGCCGTTGTTGCTGCCGGTCGAGGGCTGGTCGTTAAAGGTGAAAGCCTGCGCCGCGCTGCCGGCTAGGATCACGAAACCGATTCCGCCCGCTACCATGCCGGCGAACTTGCGACCGCGGCAGAATTGCAGGCCAAATTGCGAATTGGTCATGACTGCCCTTTCGGTCTTGCAGCGTGTCATCGAAACGCCCGCGAAGCGAAGCCTGAAAATACGGCCAGATCGGGGCTTTGGCAAACGACGTTTCGGGGCCCAAAACAAAACCGCCAGCCGCGCCTGTTGAGGCGCTGAGCCGGCGGTTGGTCCATAATCGTTAAATTCGATGAAACGCGATCAGTGAACGCTTTCGTTCTCGTTATGCCGCAGACGTTCGATTTCGTCCTTGAGCAGCAATTTACGGCGTTTGAGTTCCACAACTTCCAGATCGTCGACCGCAGGGTGCGCTTGGCAATCGTTTATTTGTTCGTTGAGTGCCCGGTGCTTTTTTTCAAGTTCCGCAAGATGCGATTGCATCGACATGCCGAATGTCTCCTCAATCTCTGGTTTGGGATGATGAAGCTGGCTCTCTGATTTTCGCACGCTCTCAAATAACGCAACACAACAAATGTAAGTCTAGCCCAGTGGGGCTGCAAGGGCGACGGTAAGCTGAGGTTAGCGAACGATCAATAGTGGAACCGAAGTGGTTGATCGGGGAGGTATTTTCCGCAGGCTTGAAGCCGCCTGTGGAAAACGCAATAATTCCGGTCGCTTGCGTCCCCGAATACCTCGCAAGGTTCCCTGTGGCCGGACGGCAAGCAGCAAGCGGTGGCGATGAACGACAACGAAGAAGTCGCCTTGCGTGAGCAGTTGGCGCGCCTGCAACAGGAACACCGCGACCTCGACGCCGCGATCGAAGCGCTGGTGTCGTCGCCGGGCTCCGACCTGATCCAGGTGCAGCGGCTGAAAAAACGTAAACTCGTCTTGCGCGACAAAATCCGCCAGATCGAGGACCAGATCACGCCGGATATTATTGCGTAGCTGTCATACCCGCGAATGCGGGTATCCAGTACCCCCTGCCTGCATTTTAAAACGAAAACCGGGATTACTGGGTCCCCGCCTACGCGGGGACGACAACGGCGATTAGCCACCCCTTCTCGCCCTCTTCCGCACATACATCGCCTTGTCGGCGGCATCGATGATGGCCGCCGCCGTCGCCTCCGGATCGAGCGCCACCGCGCCGGCGCTGCCGCCGACGCAAAGCGTTACGCCACCGTGCTCGAAGCGCACCGCCGCGATTAGGCTTTCCACCTCGGCCGCCTTGGCGCCGGCGCGGGCGGCATCGAGATTCCACATCAGCACGCCGAATTCATCGCCGCCGAGCCGGGCCACCACGTCGGAGGCGCGCACGTTTTTGCTCAGCGCCGCGGCGACTGCCTTGAGCAGCGCATCGCCGGCGGCGTGGCCATGTCGATCGTTGACCGCCTTGAAGCCATCGAGATCAATGAACATGAGCGCGGCGCTGGTGCCGTAGCGCCGGACATAGGCCAGCGACCGCACCAGTTCGCGCTCGAAGCCGCGCCGGTTAAGAATGTCGAGCAAGGGATCGACGTCGGCGCGCGCTTCCAGCTCGGCGATCTTGCGGTTCGCCTCGCGCAGCTCTTGGCGCAGCCGCTCGACTTCGACCAGCAGCCGGTCGGCCGGCGTCACCGGCACATCGTCCAGACTTTCGGCGTTTGGGGCGCTCAAGGGCAATCCCGTTCTTGGCTTTGCGATTCTTCCACAACCCGCGGGCACTATAGCGCTTTCTACACGGGCATTTCACCTTGCCAGCGGGGGTTCCAGACCTATAATCCGCCGCTTCCTTCCGCCGGGGCGGCGGACTTTGTTTGATGGCGCATGATCTTCTCCGAAAACCGGTCCCCACTTTTCGGGATCATGCGCGTTTGGGGGCACTATCAATGGCAAAGCCGGTCGCAATCATCATGGGCAGTCAATCCGACTGGGCCACGATGAAGCACACCTCCGAGACGCTCGACGCGCTCAAGATCGGCTATGAGGCGCTGATCGTCTCGGCGCATCGCACGCCGAAGCGGCTGTACGACTTCGCCCATGGCGCGCGCGACAAGGGCTTCAAGGTGGTGATCGCCGGCGCCGGCGGCGCGGCGCATTTGCCGGGCATGGCGGCGTCGATGACCAGCCTGCCGGTGCTCGGCGTGCCGATGAACACGCATGCGCTGGAGGGCAAGGATTCGCTGTTGTCGATCCTGCAAATGCCGGGCGGCATCCCGGTCGGCACGCTCGCCATCGGCAAAGCCGGCGCAATCAACGCGGCGCTGCTCGCCGCCGCGATTTTGGCGCTGTCGGACAAAGTGGTTGCGAAGCGTCTCGATGCTTGGCGCGCCCGGCAGACCAAATCGGTCGCCAAGAAGCCGAAAGACTGAATTTGCTGAAACCCGGCTCAACGATCGGTATTCTCGGCGGCGGCCAACTCGGCCGCATGCTGGCGCTCGCGGCGGCACGGCTCGGCCTGCATTGCCATATCTATTCGCCGGAAAAGGACTCCGGCGCCTTTGAAGTGGCGAACGCTTCGACCTGCGCATCTTACGACGACGAAGCGGCGCTGGCGAAATTCGCCGCGTCTGTCGATGTCATCACCTATGAGTTCGAAAATATTCCGGCCAAGACCGCGGCTTTTTTGGCCAAGCGCAAGCCGGTTTTTCCCGATCCGCATGTGCTGGAACTGACGCAAGACCGGCTGATCGAAAAGAATTTCATCGACGGCCTGAAGATCGCAGTCGCGCCTTACGCGCCGGTGCATTCGGCCTCGCAGCTGATGACCGGCATCGAGAAGGTCGGCCTGCCGGCGGTGCTCAAGACCACGACGATGGGCTATGACGGCAAGGGCCAGGTCAAGATAATGCCCGGCGACGACGCCAACGCGGCATGGCGCAAGCTGAAGAACGCGCCGTGCATTCTCGAAGGCTTCGTCGCTTTCGAGCGCGAAGTCTCGGTGATCGCGGCGCGCTCGGCCGACGGCAAGGTCGAATGCTTCGAGGTGACCGAGAACGAACACCGCGACCACATTCTGAAAATCTCGACGGTGCCGGCCAAGGTGTCGCCGGCACTGGCGACCGAGGCAAAGCGCATCGCTACGCGCATTGCCAAGGCGTTCGACTATGTCGGCGTCTTCGCGGTCGAGATGTTCGTGGTCAGGCAGGGCAAGAAACAAATCGTGCTGGTCAACGAGATCGCGCCGCGCGTTCACAACTCCGGCCACTGGACCCTCGACGGCGCGACGGTGTCGCAATTCGAACAGCACATTCGCGCGGTCGCCGGCTGGCCCTTGGCCAAGCCGCTGCGGCTCGGCCGCAAGGTCGAGATGACCAATCTGATCGGCAACGAGGTCAACGACCTTGGCGAATGGCTGGCGACGCCGGGCACGTCGGTACATCTTTACGGCAAGACCGATGCGCGGCCGGGCCGCAAGATGGGCCACGTCACGCGGGTCTATCCGAAGTAGGAGGAACTGATGGCGCTAACGCTTTATCTGCATCCGCTGTCGTCGTTCTGCCACAAGGCGCTCATCGCGCTGTATGAGAACGACACGCCGTTCACGCCGCATATCGTCGATCTCGGCGATCCGATATCATTCGGAGCGTTCAAGAAGATTTGGCCGGTCGGGAAATTTCCGGTGCTGCACGACGCGGCGAGAGACCGGCTGGTGCCGGAGTCGACCAGCATTATCGAGTATCTGTCGCGGCATTATCCCGGCCGCATTAAGCTCGTGCCGGACGATGCCGAGCTGGCGGCGGCGGTGCGCGAGGCCGACCGGTTTTACGATCTCAACGTCCATGTGCCGATGCAGAAGGTCATCACCGACCGCCTCCGGCCGGAAGGCAAGAACGACACGTTCGGCGTCGAACAGGCGCGCACGCTGCTGCAGACGGCGCTCACGCTCGCAGAGAAGAACATGGCGTCGCGGCCCTTCGCCGCCGGCGACCAGTTCACGATGGCCGACTGCGCGGCGGCGCCGACCTTGTTTTATACCGACATGGCGATCGCGCCTTTGGCCGGCGCCTATCCGCATCTCGCCGCCTATCTCGGCCGGCTCAAGGAGCAGCCGTCCTATGCCCGCGTCCTGAAGGAAGCCGAGCCGTTTCTGCACTGGGTGCCGCGCGAAAAGATGTAGCTTCTTTGTGGTTCGTGCCATAGTTGCATGCCCCGGAGATGCAACTTGGCCCCCTTCCCCGATCGCCTGCGCCTGCCGCTGTCTTTCGATCCCGCCCGGCTCGCCGCCGACATGGCCGCGATCGCCGGCAGCGGCTGGATCGCCCATTTCGTCACCCAGAATTATGAGGGCGACTGGAGCGTCATCCCGCTGCGCGGGCCGGCCGGCGCACGCCACCCGGTGCAGATGATCTATTCCGACCCGACCTGTCCGGCCTACGAGGATACGCCCCTGCTGGCGGCTGCGCCTTATCTGCGGGAGGTGCTGGCGGCGCTCGCCTGCCCGCTCCAGGCGGTGCGGCTGATGCGGCTGTCGCCCGACTCGGTCATCAAGGAACATCGGGACCACGACCTATGCTTCGAGGATGGCACCGTCCGCATCCACATACCGGTGGTGACCAATGACGGCGTCGATTTCCGCCTCAACGGCGTCCGCTGCGTCATGGCGGCCGGTTCCGCCTGGTATTTGCGGCTGTCCGACCCGCATTCGGTGGCCAACCGGGGCGGCAACGACCGGGTCCATCTGGTCATCGACGCCACGGTCAATGACTGGGTGCGCGGCCTGTTCGAGCGGGCGGAGGGGGCAGAGCCGCCTCCGATTGCGAAAACCGCTGTTTTTGGCGCGTTCCAATAGACTCCGCCAAACATCTCTGCTAAAGCCACCCGACTCAAAGAGCCCATTTATGGCGGCTTTTGACCGAAATTCGATCCACGAAGGAGCATGCGTGCAAGTTCTCGTCCGCGATAACAACGTCGACCAGGCCCTCAAGGCGCTCAAGAAGAAGATGCAGCGTGAGGGTATCTTCCGCGAAATGAAGCTTCGCGGCCATTACGAAAAGCCGTCGGAAAAGAAGGCGCGCGAAAAGGCTGAAGCCGTCCGCCGCGCCCGCAAGCTGGCGCGCAAGAAGATGCAGCGCGAAGGCCTGCTGCCGATGAAGCCGCGGATCATTCCGGGCGCAGCCGGTCCGGGTGCCGGTGGTCCGGGCGGCGCCGGTGGCCGTGGCGGCCGTGGTGGCGCCGGCGGCCCGCCGCGCTTCTAGTCCGATTAAGGAATTCACTGCAAAACGCGGGTCCTTACGGGCCCGCGTTTTTGCTTTGCGTGTCGGCGAGAAACGCGCGCACCGCCGCAAGAATGCCGGTGTCATCACCGTGAACATGATCGGTATCGGCAAAGCGCACCATGCGCTTGGGTTCATTGGCCAACGCATAGATTTTCTCGCCGAAGCCGATCGAAATCACGCGATCCTTGGCGCCATGCATCACCAGCACCGGCGCGCGCACGCTACCGATGCGGCGGTCGGAATGGTAGCGATCGCGCAACAGCCAGCGCACCGGCAGAAAAGGAAAGGCCGCCGCCGCGACATCCACGGTCGAGGTGAAGGGCGCCTCCAGAATAAGCCCGCCGACCGGGTGGCCCGCCGCCACCGCGACGGCGACCCCACTGCCGAGCGAAAAGCCCCATGGCACGATGCGCGCGGGCGGATAACGCGCGGCGGCAAATCGATAGACCGCCTCGCCGTCGGCGATCAGGCCGGCTTCGCTCGGGCTGCCGGTCGATCCGGCATAGCCGCGAAACGACAGCGCCACGAGCCCGGTGCCGTCCGCCACCACTTCGCGGAAGCGCGGCACGCGCCACGCCAGAACCTCGCCATTGCCATGAAAAAATAGAACGACCGGCCTGCCCGGGCGCGGCGGGACGTGCCATGCGATGACCTTTTCGCCGTCGGCAGTATCGAGGATGTGTTCTTGAGCTTGCGGAAATCCGGCCGGGGCGGGCGCCGTTCGCCCGGTCTGCGGCGCCGGATACATGATCGCACGCTGCATCAGATAGAGCGCGGCGAGCACGCCGCCATAGCCGAGCACAACGACGATCGCGAGCCATTTCAACAGGGTCATGGCTCAGCCTACCACGCCAAGTTATGGCTCAAGCGGCCCCGCCTGGGGCTCAAAATTTATCGCCGATAGCGCCGGCAGAGCGCTTCGATCCTCGTAAACCATAGGGAAAAAAGAAGATTTCGCCGTTTCAGGCGGAACCATAGGGGCATACCCGGCTTTAATGAGATTGGGCCATAGAGTGGCTCAGGGGTGGATCCGTCGGGGATTATGGATAAAGAACTCGGCCGTCTCGAAAGCGAACTGGATCGCGTCGTGAACACGCGCGCCACGGATAACACCGTGCCGGCGCCGGCCGCTGCGCGCGACAAGAACGCCGGCCACGATGGCGACCGCCGGTTTCAGGAATTGCTCAGCGCGCTGCCCGCCGCCGTGTTCACGACCGACGCCGAGGGCCGCCTGACCTACTACAACGAGGCCGCCGTCGAGATGTGGGGCGAGCGTCCGCAGACCGGCATCAGCGTCTGGAGCGGCGCGTGGAAGCTGTATTGGCCGGACGGCACGCCAATGAAGCCGGGGGACAGCCCCGTAGCGCTGGCGTTGCGCGAAGACCGCCCGGTACGCGGCATGGAGGCGATCTGCGAGCGCGCCGACGGAACGCGGGTGCCATTTATTCCCTATCCGACGCCCCTGCATGACGAGGCCGGCCGGCTGACCGGCGTGGTCAACATGCAGATCGACATCAGCGAGCGCAAACGCGCCGAACAGCGCCAGCATCTGATGGTGCGCGAACTGCATCACCGCGTGAAGAATACGCTGGCCACCGTGCAGGCGATCATGGGTTCGACCGCGCGCACCGCCACCAGCATCGAGGATTTCCAGACCGCGCTGATCGGGCGCATCGCCGCTTTGTCCAAGACCCATATCCTGCTCAGCGACGACAGCCGTCCGGTGTCCTTCGCCGATATCGTGCACAGCGAGCTCGACGCCTTCGACGACGGCAGCGAAGGCCGCGTCAGCATCTCCGGTCCGATGGTGGAAATCGCCGCGCAGGCGGCCGTGCCGCTCAGCCTGGCGATGCACGAACTGACGACCAATGCCGCCAAATACGGCGCGCTGTCGGATCACACCGGCAAGGTGCGCATCACCTGGAGCGAGACCATCAGCGCCGAAGGCCGCCAGCTCGACTTCGACTGGCAGGAAAGCGGAGGACCCGGGGTCAGGCCACCGGAGCGGCAGGGCTTCGGCACGCGGCTGCTGCAGTTCGTGCTCCCAGGCCAGATCCAGGCCAAGCTCAAGATCGATTACCGGCCAGAGGGCGTGCATGTGCATGGCGCGGTGCCGCTGCCGGCCAAGCCGGCAGTGTAAGCTGGTGCGGCACGCCGGCGGGCATCGTCGCCTGGCAGTAGCATGGCAAATTAGTTCCCAATTTAACCGGTTGCACACCATGACCGGTTATCAAGGCCGGCATGAACCGGCATGCCGCCTGTGACAGCATTATCCTGCTGACCGGCCCGATCGAGGCCGCCGCCCTGGCCGGCGTGATCGGCATGCGCAATTCGCACATCGAGATCCAACACGTTGCCACTTTGGACGAACTTGAGGCGTTTGACCCTGCCGAACTGGCGCGCGCCCGGCTGATCGCGTTTTCGACAACCGTGATCGTGCCGGCACCCATCCTCGATGCGCTCGGCTACGGCGCCTATAATTTCCACCCCGGCCCGCCGGATTATCCCGGCTGGTGCCCGGCGCATGTCGCGGTCTATGACCGCGCGGCAACTTTCGGCGTGACCGCGCATGTCATGCTGCAAAAGGTCGATGCCGGGCCGATCGTCGGCGTCGAATTGTTCTGCGTGCCACCTGGCACCACAGTGGCGCGGCTCGAACAAATGGCCTTCGTCGCGCTGGCACGGCTGTTCTGGAATCTGGCGCAGTCGCTGACCGAGCGCGAGCCGCTCGCGACGCAACCGATTGCGTGGAGCGGCGTCAAAAGTACACGGCGGCTCTACCAGGATTTGCGCGAGGCGACGGCGTCGATTTCAAAAGACGATCTCGACCGCCGCGTCGCGGTGTTCGGCGACGCCGCGACCGGCAACGATCTCACCATCACGCTGCATGGCCACACGTTCCGATATGTCGCGCCGGAAAAGCAGACCGCCGCCGAGCATCCGGAGACGCTGGCGATCGAGCGGTTTGCCAGAAGCGCGTGAGGCCTAAAGCGACTTGACGATGGTCTCGGTCATCTTCTTGGCATCGCCGAGAAGCATCATCGTGTTGTCACGGTAGAACAGCGGGTTGTCGATGCCGGCATAGCCGGACGCCAGCGAACGCTTGATGAACATCACCGTGCCGGCCTTCCACACCTGCAAGACCGGCATGCCGTAAATGGGCGATGTCTTGTCTTCTTCCGCCGCCGGATTGGTGACGTCATTGGCACCGATGACGAAGGCGATGTCGGCCTGGGCGAATTCCGAGTTGATGTCTTCCAGTTCGAACACTTCGTCGTACGGCACGTTGGCTTCGGCGAGCAGCACGTTCATGTGGCCCGGCATGCGGCCGGCAACCGGATGGATGGCGTATTTGACCTCGACGCCTTCCTTCTTGAGACGGTCGCCCATCTCGCGCAAGGCATGCTGCGCCTGCGCCACCGCCATGCCATAACCCGGCACGATGATGACCTTCTGCGCGTTCTTCATGATGTAGGCGGCGTCTTCCGCCGAGCCGAGCTTGACCGGGCGCGCCTCGGCAGCGCCGCCAGCGGGGCCAGCCACTTCGCCGCCGAAACCGCCGAGGATGACCGAGATGAAGTTGCGATTCATCGCGTGGCACATGATGTAGGACAGGATCGCGCCCGAGGAGCCGACCAAAGCGCCGGTGATAATCAGCGCCGAATTGCCCAGCGTGAAGCCGATACCGGCGGCGGCCCAGCCCGAATACGAGTTCAGCATCGAGATCACGACCGGCATGTCGGCGCCGCCGATCGGGATGATGATGAGAACGCCGAGCACCAGAGCGATGATCGTCACCAGCCAGAAATCGATCTGGCTCTGCGACACCACCAGGCCGTAGATGAAGAACACCAGCGCCAAAGCCAGGCCGATGTTGATGACGTGCCGTCCCGGCAGCATGATCGGCGCGCCGCTCATGCGGCCCGACAGCTTCATGAAGGCGACGACCGAACCGGTGAACGTGAGTGCGCCAATGGCGACGCCGAGCGCCATTTCAACCAGGCTCGACTTGTGAATATTGCCGAAAGTGCCGATATCGAAGGCCGACGGCGCATAGAAGGCGGCGCCCGCGACCAGCACCGCCGCCATGCCGACCAGCGAGTGGAAGGCCGCGACCAGTTCCGGCATCGAGGTCATCGGCACCTTGCGCGCGATCACCGCGCCGATACCGCCGCCAATGGCGATGCCGCCGACGACCAGCACCCAGCCGATCGCATCGGTCGGCGGATGCGCGGCGAGCGTGGTGACCACCGCGATGGTCATGCCGATCATGCCGAGCATGTTGCCCATGCGGCTCGAGGCCGGGCTCGACAGACCGCGCAGCGCCTGAATGAACAGGACGCCGGCGACGAGGTAAAGCAGCGCTGCGATGTTGGCGTTCATGGCGCTATTTCTTCTTCTTTTGATACATCGCCAGCATGCGCGAGGTGACCAGGAAGCCGCCGAAAATATTGATCGAGGCAAAGATGAGCGCAACGAAGCCGAGAATGCGCGCCAGCATCGGGCCGTTCGAGTCGGTGGCGAGCGGCACGCCGACCGCGAGCAGCGCGCCGACGACGATGACCGAGGAGATGGCGTTGGTTACCGACATCAAAGGCGTATGCAGCGCCGGCGTCACCGACCAGACGACATAGTAGCCGACGAAGACGGCGAGGACGAAGATCGACAGCCGGAAGACAAAGGGATCGACGACGTTTGCGATGTCATGCATTTTAAATGACCGTTGTCAGTTGAAATTGAATCACAGTGACGCGCCACATTTTTTTATTACGCATGATCTTTCCGAAAACCGGTTCCCACTTTTCGGGATCATGCGCTACGCCGCCGTCTTCGGCATGAAATTCGGATGCACGATTGATCCCTCGCGGGTCAGCAACGTGCCCTTGATGATTTCATCGTCCCAGTTGATCGCCAGGGTCTTTTCCTTCTTGTCGATCATGGTCTCGATGAAGGTGTAGAGGTTCTTGGCGTAAAGCGCCGAGGCGGACGCCGCGAGGCGGCCGGGCACATTGAGATAGCCGACGATCTTGGCCGGCCCGACAACGGCGACTTCGCCGGCCTTGGCGCCTTCGACATTGCCGCCGCGTTCGACCGCGAGATCGACGATAACCGAACCCGGGCGCATCGAATGCACCATCTCGCTGGTGATGAGGCGCGGCGCCGGACGGCCCGGGATCAGCGCGGTGGTGATAACGATATCCTGCTTCTTGATGTGCTCGGCGGTGAGCGCCGCCTGCTTGGCCTGATACTCGGCCGACATCGGCTTGGCGTAGCCGGCCGCCGTCTGCGCGTTCTTGAATTCCTCGTCCTCGACCGCCAGGAACTTGGCGCCGAGACTTTCGACCTGCTCCTTGGTCGCCGGGCGAACGTCGGTCGCGGTGACAACAGCGCCGAGACGGCGCGCCGTGGCGATCGCCTGAAGGCCGGCGACGCCGACGCCCATGACGAAGACCTTGGCCGCCGGCACCGTGCCGGCCGCGGTCATCATCATCGGCAGCGCGCGGCCATATTGTTCGGCGGCGTCGATGACGGCGCGGTAGCCGGCAAGGTTGGCCTGGCTGGACAGAACGTCCATCGACTGCGCGCGGGTAATGCGCGGCATCAACTCCATCGCGAAGGCGACGAGGCCGGCTTCCGCCATCTGCTTCAGCGCGGCTTCGTTGCCGTAAGGGTCCATGATGGCGACGACCAGCGCGCCCTTCTTGTAGGCGGCCAGTTCATTCGGCGCCGGGCGCCGCACTTTCAGGACGAGGTCGGCGTCCTTGATGACGTCTTCGGCAATGGTCGCGCCGGCTGCTTCGTAATCGGCGTCAGGAATGCCGGAGGCGATGCCGGCGCCACGGGCGACAACAACATCGGCGCCGAGCGCCTTGAACTTCTTGACGGTCTCCGGCGTCGCCGCGACACGCGGCTCCTGCGCTTCGGTTTCACGCGCTACAGCAATTCGCATTCACGGCCCCCGCCGATAGTGTCGGCCGGGCGGACACCGCCCGGCAGTCCTCATTATGCGTTATTACGAAAGGCCGTTGAAGGCGAAGATCAGAAAGCAGAGCGCGAAAGCGACATAGCTCGAGGTCTTCGAACCAGTCACCAGGCCGGGGATCAGGCCGATAATGGCGATGAGAAACACCGGGATGGAGGCCATCCAGTGACCCATCACGCCGCCTACAGTGAGGCCGAGCAGCAGGTTGATAACGTGGATCGAGCCGATGAAGGCGAACTTGACGAAGGTGTCGTAGGTCTCTTCATGCGCCGGATAGTCGTTGCCGGTTGCGGTCTCGTATTGGACGGTGCCGTGGTCGGCCATGGGGGAATCTCTCCGAATTGCTCAAATCCCTGACGGCAGAGGGGTTAGCGCAATCGGGGCGTCAGGGCAACGCCCGGCGGGAGCCAGGCGGCATCCGTCAGGGGCCTGTGGACGGCTTTAAGGCCACAGCGTCGAGCGCGGCGGCTTGCCGCGCCGCCACCTCGGTGGCGTCGAAATTCTCGATCGCCTCGTTGAACAATCGATAGAAATTCAGCTCCGCCGCCAGATGCAGGAATACCGCGCCCAAGCCCACGGCGGCGCGGTCCATGAAGACGAATTCGCGCGGCACCTGCACCGAGCCCAGCTTTTTCAGGGCCTGATGCACCTGAAAGGCCTGCTTGCGGCCGTATTCGGACGGTTTGACCCCATCGGCGATGGTGCGGACGCGGTCGTCGAGCAGCGGCCCGTAGATGAAGCGCGCCCAGATATTCAAGGCGTCGATCAGGGGCTTGGTCAGGCGCTTGAAGCCCCAGGTCTCATAGGCATGGACCACCCGGGCATCGTCGCCCTCGAGCAGGCCGCGATACAGATCGACCACGCCGCCGACAAAGCGCGGCGGGAAGATGCGGATGCAGCCATAGTCGAGCAGGTTAATGCCGGCGGCGTCGCCTTTCGCATCGTCGAACACCGTGTAGTTGCCGAGATGCGGGTCGCCATGGATGACGCCGAAGCGGCTGAACGGAAACCACCAGGCGGTGAACATCGCCGTGGCAAGCTTGTTGCGGATGTCGAGACTGTCCTGCGTGTGCGACAGCATCTTCGATCCATCCATCCACTGCATGGTCAGCAGACGGCCGCTGGACAGGTCAGACCAGACCTTGGGCACGCGGATCGCCGGCTCGTCCCTGAGCATGATGGAATAGAGCGCGGCGTGTTTGGCCTCGCGCGCGTAGTCCAACTCCTCGCGCAGACGCGCGCCGATCTCGACACCCATTTCCGATGTATCGATCGCCGGATCGAAACGCTTGCGGATGTTGAACAGCAATTGCAGTTGCGAAAGGTCCGCTTCGACCGCCGACTGCATGTCCGGGTATTGCAGCTTGCAGGCCAAAGCCGAACCATCGAGCGCGACGGCGCGATGCACCTGGCCGAGCGAGGCGGCGGCGGCCGGGTCGTGCTCGAAGCTTTTGAATTTCGATTGCCACTCAGATCCCAGTTCCGCGCTCATCCGGCGCTTGACGAAGGCCCAACCCATCGGCGGCGCCTGGCTTTGCAGCTTCATCAACTCGGCGGCGTATTCCGGCGGCACCGCGTCGGGAATGGTGGCGAGCAACTGCGCCACCTTCATGATCGGACCTTTGAGGCCACCGAGGGCTGAGGCCAGCGCCAGCGCATTGCCGGAACGATCCGGCTTGGCGCCGAGGAAACGCTGGCTCGCAACGCGCGCGGCAACGCCGCCGACGCGGGTGCCGACCTTGGCGTAGCGTTTGGCGCGGGCGGAGAAGCGATTCTTTTCGGAGTCGGTGGGAGGCATGAGCACCATCTAATGATTGCGAACGAAATAGAAAGACGGTGCGCGATTTCGTCTCGGCTGCGTCAGGACTTCGGCCAGTTGTCTCTGATCCAACGCGTCAGGCTTTCTTCGCTGACTTCGCCCGCGGCGAGGGCAAGAATAATAGCTGTTGCCTGTGCAGGCTGAGGCCGGAAAGCAACGCCGTTCAAGCGGAGGAAGACGACCAGACAATGAAATGCAGCGCGCTTATTGCCATCGACGAATGGATGATTTTTGGCAATGCCAAATGCATATGCCGCCGCAAGAGGCGCGAGGTCAGCCTCGCCATAATGCCAACGGTTTTGCGGCCTTGCGAGTGCAGATTCCAAAAGTCCTTGATCCCGAATTCCTTCAGCGCCGCCGAACAACGCCAATTGTTCGGCGTGCATGTCAATCACTTGGGCAACATTGAGCCAGCGAGGCTCGTTCATTTCGCCAAGGCCCTGAAAGTATCCTGATATTCCTCCATGACCTCCCGCGCGATCCGCATCGCTTCGGCGTGATCGGGATCATAAGGTGTGAGCTTGATACCGCGTTCAGGCTGTTCGATGACGTGAAGCTGATCGCCTTCTTTCAACTTCAAACGTGCGAGTAAGTCCTTCGACAAAATCAGGCCTAGGGAATTGCCGATTTTTCGAATTTGAAGAACATCGTTTTCAGCAACGCGCGTCGGCTTATTCATGGCCATCTCCGTTGTACTGAACGTATAACACCGTTTTACGTTCCGTACAACGGGATTATTCCAGCCCCTCCAGCTCCGTGATCAGCCCCGCAATCACGCTCAAGCCACCGTCCCAGAATTTCGGATCGGTGGCATCGAGGCCGAACGGCTTGAGCAGTTCGGAGTGATGCTTGGTGCCGCCGGCCGAGAGCATGGCGAGGTAACGCTCGGCGAAGCCTTCGTTGGATTTCTCATAGACCGCATAGAGCGAGTTCACCAGGCAATCGCCGAAGGCATAGGCGTAGACGTAGAACGGCGAATGGATGAAGTGCGGGATGTAGGTCCAGAAGGTTTCGTAGCCTTCCTTCAGCTCGATCGCCGGCCCCAGACTCTCGCTCTGCACCGACATCCACAATTCGCAGAGTTTATCCGAAGTCAGTTCGCCGTTGCGGCGCTCGAGATGCACCTTGCGCTCGAAACTGTAGAACGCGATCTGGCGCACCACCGTGTTGATCATGTCCTCAACCTTGGCAGCGAGCATGGCCTTGCGCTGCTTCTTGTCGGTGGTCTGCGCCAAGAGCTTCTTGAACGTCAGCATCTCGCCGAACACCGAGGCGGTTTCGGCGAGCGTCAAGGGCGTCGGCGCCATCAAGGGTCCGTTCGGCGCGGCGAGCACCTGATGCACGCCATGACCCAACTCGTGCGCCAGGGTCATGACGTCGCGCGGCTTGCCCTGATAGTTGAGCAGCACATAAGGATGCGCCGATGGCACCGTCGGATGCGCGAAAGCGCCGGGCTGCTTGCCCGGCCGTACGCCGGCATCGATCCAGTTTTTCGTAAAGAAGCCGTCGGCGACTTCCGCCATTTTCGGCGAGAACTTGCCGTAGGCGTCGAGCACGGTGGATCGCGCGTCCGACCACGGAATGGCGCGCTGCTCGACCTTGGGCAGCGGCGCGTTGCGGTCCCAGTACGGCAGGCTCTTCTTGCCGAACCATTTCGCCTTCAAGGCATAATAACGGTGCGACAATTTCGGATAGGCGGCGCGCACCGCCTCGACCAAAGCCTCGACCACTTCCGGCTCGACGCGATTGGACAGATGCCGCGCGTCGGCGACATCCTTGAAGCCGCGCCAGCGGTCGGAGATTTCCTTGTCCTTGGCCAGCGTGTTGGTGATCAGCGTGAACGGCCGCAGGTTTTCCTTGAAGGTCTTGGCCAGCGCATTGGCCGCTTCCTTGCGCTTCTTGCCGTCGGCGTCCTGCATGAAATTGAGCGCCTGCTCGATGCCGAGCGGCTTGCCGCCGATCTGGAATTTCAGCGCAGCGATGGTGTCGTCATATTGCCGGTTCCAGGCGGAGTAGCCGGTCAGCGACTTCTCGTGAAACAACTGCTCGATACGGTCTTCGAGCTGATACGGCTTTTCCTTGCGCACATCCTCGATCCACGGCCGGTAATGACCGAGCGGCCCGTTATTCATCGCCGCGTCGAGCACCGCATCGTCGATGCGGTTCAATTCGAGATCGAAGAACAGAAGATGCGAATAAGCCTGCGTGATGCGCTCGCTCATATCGCCGTAGAACTTGGTGATCGCGGCGTCGGTCGAATTGCCGGCATGCAGCAGGCCGGAATACGAACCGATGCGGCCGAGCACGTCGCCGATCGCCTCGTAGCGCTTGACCGCATCGAGAAGGCCGGGCGCGCCAGGCGCCGCAGCGAGTTCAGCCAGTTGGCCTTTGAAGTCCTTCTCGAAAGCGACGCAGTCGGCGTCAGCCTTTTCCAGATCGCGCTTCAATTCCGGGCTGTCGATCCCCGGATAAAGATCGTTCAGGTTCCACAGCGGCAGCGTGCCGAGCTTCACAGCGGGCTTGGAAACCGGCTTTGCCGGCCGCCTGCCCGGCTTGGTGCCGGCCTTGGCGATGAGTTTGGCCGCAGGCTTTGCCTTCTCGGACATCGCGGTCGGACGGGCACGGCGGGAAGCGCGCTTGGCAGCTTTTGACATTCTACCCTATCGATCGGTTTGAGATTCGCTCGTTGCCACAAGATAGGGACGAACGTGGCCGAGGCAACCGTGCTGCGCCGTCCAGCCGCGCGCGGCTTGATAGCGTTTCGAGCGAAGCGGAAGCCGGTTCGCGTGAAGAAAACGCGTCAAAACAAGAAGCTAGAACCCCGGCTTTGATTCTATCAAAGCCGGAAAGGCTCTAGGCCAACGAGGCGAATTGCGGCGCTACCAGCGACAATAATTCGATCGGCTCGGCCAAAGCCGGCTCGATCTTTTCCTCGAAGGTTTCGCGCAAGGCGAACCAGACCACCGCGAAGCGGGCGACGACGGCCATTTTCTTGCGGCGCAGCGCGCCGCGCATCTGCTCGGCGAGAACGCCAATGGCGTCGTGTTCGAACAAAATGCGGCCCTGCCCGTCTTCCAGAACATAAAGCCGGCCAAGCCTTGTCAGGCAGACCAGGCATTCGCGCTCCGGCGGCGGGCCGAGCAGGTAAAGCTGCGGATCGCCGGCCTCGGTCACCGCCGCTTCCCAGCCGCTGACATCGCCGCGCGACAGCGATTCGGTACAGGCATCGGCGACGCGCTGCATTTCAAAGCGCTGCCACAGCCGGGCAACCTCGCCATCGCGGCGGGGGAACGGGACCACGCTCATGACTTCACCTCGAATAACAGACGGTGCAGTTCCGGATCGTAAAAGGACAAAAGCCGGCGCGCGAAACTGGAAGGCTCCTCGCCCAAAGCCCGCGACCAGGCCTCCATGCCGTCGGTCGGCACCCGGCCGTGTCCGTTCTCCACCTGGGCGATGAAAGTGTAATATTTGTAGCCCAGCCGCTCGGCGAGTTGGATCTGCGACATACCAGCGCGCTGGCGCAATTCCTTGAGCCAGGTTCCCGCTTCCCGGCGACGCAGCTTGGCTTCCTCCGGCCCCTTGGCGGCATGCGGCTGCTCGATCAAGCGCGGTTTTCCTGCATTCATTGACGTTTCAAACTTACTAAACTATCATCCACGAAATACGCATGGGCCGAATGCAGAATAGCACGTTTCGGCTGTCCGCCAACGCGGCCACACCGCGGATGAGGAAGAGAGATGGCCACAAGAATTCCGGCCAAGACCCAGGAGACGGGGGCGCCCGCGCAGCCCATCGGCCCGGTGCACCTGTTCGTCTTCGCCGCCGGCGCGAGCGCCATTTTGGCCGCCTATGCCGCGCGGGAAATTTCCCCTGACGCCCTTTATCCGGCCGTCGCCGCATCCCTGTTCGTCTCGGCGGCAATCCTGGCCGCATTCGGCTGGCGCCAGCGCAACGTCAAGCCCGCTTACGTCACGTACTGGGACGTCTCCGGCGCGCTGACCTTGATCGGCTGCGCCGCGGCGATGATGACCGAGCCGGAAAGCATCATGCAGGTCTTTGAACTGAAGCAGAAAAACTAAACTAACGTCCACCGCCAGACCGGGCCCCTCTGGCAGCCGCGAGGCTGCGATGTCGGCTGGAAATCGAGAGCACGGCCCGCTTTGTCGAGCATACCGTTTGATCATCATCCGGCATTGGCCGCTGCGCACCTTTGGGCGCGCAGCGAACAAACTCGTCTGAGCGTGCGTTCTCACAACAGCACGAGCAGAGGTACGCGGTCATGATGGAATTCTTCGCTTCACCGGTCGTCGTTGCATTTCTCCAGGTCGTCATGATCGACCTGGTGCTCGCCGGCGACAATGCCATCGTCATCGGACTGGCCGCGGCCGGCCTGCCGAAGGACCAGCGCACCAAAGCGATTCTTGCCGGCATCGCCGCGGCGACGGTCTTGCGCATCCTCTTTGCCGGCATAACGACCCAGTTGCTCCAGATCGTCGGTCTGCTGTTCGCCGGCGGCATCCTGTTGTTGTGGGTGTGCTGGAAGATGTGGCGCGAACTGCGCACGTCGCACAAGGAAGAGCAGGACGCGCAAGAGGCGTTGGAAAACGCCGACCTCAACGCCGACGGCACCATCGCCGGCGGCGCGCCGCGCAAGACGTTCCGCCAGGCAGCGGTGCAGATCCTCATCGCCGACGTCACGATGTCGCTCGACAATGTGCTCGCCGTTGCCGGCGCCGCCCGCGACCATCCTTATGTCCTGATCTTTGGCCTCGTCCTGTCGATCGCGCTGATGGGCATCGCCGCGAACTTCATCGCCAACCTGCTGCAAAAGCATCGCTGGATCGCCTATGTCGGCCTGCTGGTCATCCTCTATGTCGCTGCCGAAATGGTCTGGCGCGGCGTCGTGGAATTGCAGCCGGTGGTCGGCCCGGCCCTCTCTGCGCTCTAGGCCCCCTTCCCGGCCGTCGGCTCGAAAAGCCGGCGGCCGGAACAGCCTGCTTTGCGGCACGGTCTTAACAGCCTCTTAAGCCGGATCACGGACACTGCACCAAATCGGCACAGGTTGAGCCGCGCGTCGCGCGGGCGTCGGTGGTGGAGTGATTGATGTCCGAAGTCGTGTTGATCGTCGATGACGATCCGGTACAGCGTCGCCTGGTCGAGGCCATGGTGCAGCGTTTCGGCTATCAGGCCGTCATCGCCGAAGGCGGCGACCAAGCCCTTGCCCTCCTCATCGGTGAAACCGCCCGCCGCATCGACTGCGTCGTGCTCGACCTGGTGATGCCCGACCTCGACGGCCTCGGCGTCATGGCGCGCATGCGCCAAGCCGGCCTCGACACCCCCGTCATCGTCCAGACCGCGCATGGCGGCATCGACAATGTCGTCTCTGTGATGCGCGCCGGCGCCACCGACTTCGTGGTCAAGCCCGCTTCGCCGGAACGTCTCGAAGTCTCCTTGCGCAATGCGCTCGCCACCAAAGCGCTGGCCGGCGAGTTGCAGCGCGTCAAGCGCAGCCGCGACGGCACGTTGTCGCTTGCCGACGTCATCACCCGGTCGCCGGCGATGAAGCCGGTGCTGGGCGCCGCGGAAAAGTCCGCTGCCTCGACCATTCCCGTCCTGCTCGACGGCGAGAGCGGCGTCGGCAAGGAATTGATGGCGCGCGCCATTCACGGCTCCGGCGAGCGCCGCGCCAGGCCGTTCGTCGCCGTGAATTGCGGCGCCATGCCGGAGAATCTCGTCGAGTCGATCCTTTTCGGCCACGAGAAAGGTTCATTTACCGGCGCCACCGACAAGCACACCGGCAAGTTCATCGAGGCAGATGGCGGCACATTGTTTCTCGACGAGGTCGGCGAACTGCCGCAGGCCGCGCAGGTGAAACTGCTGCGCGCGCTGCAGGAAGGCGAAGTCGAACCGGTCGGCGCGCGCAAGACCGTCAAGGTCGACGTGCGCATCATCTCGGCGACCAATCGCGACCTGATCGCCGATGTGAAGGCCGGACGCTTCCGCGAAGACCTGTTCTATCGCCTGCATGTCTTTCCTATTTCCATCCCGCCATTGCGCAAGCGTCCGGAGGACGTGCCCGAACTGGCACGGCACTTCCTCACCCGCATCGCCGCCGAACAGGGCAAGCGCCTGCGCGCGCTCGACGGCGCGACCATGGCGCAGCTTGCCGCCTTCCGCTGGCCGGGCAATGTGCGGCAACTCGAGAACGCAATCTTCCGCGCTGTCGTGCTTGCCGATGGCGACACGATCGGTGTGAATGAGTTTCCGCTGCTGGCGGCGCAGCCTGCCGCCGAGATCGAACCGCAGCAGTTGATCGAAGCATCGCCCGATATGCAGCCGGCGATGCCCGCTGAACTGCCGCTGAGCATCAGCGACCGCATGGCGCGGCTAAAGCCTGGCGCCACCCTGATCGCGCCGTCTTTGGCGTTAACCGACTCTCACAATGACGTGAGACCGCTCGAGGATATCGAGCGCGAAGCGATCCGCTTCGCCATTAAACATTATCGCGGCCAGATGTCGGAGGTCGCGCGGCGGCTGAAGATCGGTCGTTCGACGCTTTATCGCAAGCTGGAAGGCTTGGGATTAAGCGAACAAGGTCAGGATTTGCAGCGAGAAGCCGCGAACATCGCGGTTAACGAGACGGCCGGCGCAGAATAATCGTTAAACTTTTAACGATCGTCCGCCGCGTTCACTTTGATAAAAGGTAAACGTCTTCACGACCGTGAAAAACTTTGAATCGCCTGAGCATTTCGCCGCATAATGGCGATGCAGTTTTGTTTCTGGTGCGTCGGGGGTCGCGCTGGTTAAAGCACTGCATGACATTTGAAGCATTCGGTTCGCGAATGCGTGTGGAGTTAAGTGACATGCGTAACCTTCGGCTCGACCAACTTCTTGCCGGCACCATGCTGGCGTTGATTGTCGCCACGCCTTCGATCTCGGTCGCGGCGCCCGAAAGCATTCGCCAGATCGCGCCGCCGCCGCCGACGCTCAACGGCCAGCCGATGCGCCGCCGCGAAGCCCCGCCGGTGCCGCCGGCGCCGATCCAGCAGCGCATCATCAATGTGCCGGAGCGCGTGGCGCTGCCGGAAGCCCGGCCGGAGCCGATGCGCGAGCCGGTCGCACAAACGCCTATTGTTGCTGAACCGGCTCACGCCGCCAATGCCAAGACCAATGACGTCAACGATTTCGATCGCGCGTCGCTCGACAAGCAGCTCGCCGCGAACGATCCGCAGATTGCCGACCGCCTGCGCGACCAGGTCAAGCAGGCCCGCATCGATAACGCCGCGGAGCGCAAGGCGATCGAGGGCGCCTATGCCGCGCGCCAGTTTTCGCCGCTGTGGATTCGCGACGGCCGCCTGACCGGCGCCGCCAAGGCCGTCATCGTCCGCATGAAGAGCGCCGCGACCGACGGGCTCGATCCGCAGGACTACGCGGTACCGGAATTTGCTTCCGCCAGCAGCGCCGATGCGCTGGCCGCCAATGACCTCAAGCTGACGCAGTCCGTGCTGACCTATGCGCGGCACCTGTCACTCGGACGCATCGCGCCGACGCGGGTGTCGGCGGAAGTCGATTACGGCGTTCGCAGCTACGATCCGGCCGACGTCTTGAAACGCACCAGTGACGCCCGCGACGCCAACAGCGCCTTCAACAGTTTCGAGCCGCCGCATGACGGCTACAAGGCGCTCAAGGCCATGCTCGCCGAAATGCGCGGCGGCCCGCGCGCCGAAGTCTCCGACCGCATCGGCAATGGCCCGGCCATCAAGTTGGGCGACAAGGATACGCGCGTGCCGCAAGTGCGCGAGCGCCTCAATGTCGCTTTCAAGCCTGGCCCTGAAACCGCGCAGGTGCGCGACAAACGCACCGGCAAGATCAAGCTGGTCAAGCTTCCCAAGGATGACAACGCCGAGCTGGTCTATGACAAGACCTTGTTCAACGCGATCAAGAACGTGCAAGCGCGTGCCGACATCAAGCCGACCGGCGTGATCGACAACCCGACGCTCGCCGCCATCAACGGCCCGACCCATTCGCAAAAGATCGACACCGTCATCGCCAATATGGAGCGCTGGCGCTGGCTGCCGCGCGACCTCGGCAAAGCCTACGTCATGGTCAACATTCCGGACTACACGCTCAAGGTGATGCGCGACGACCGTCAGGTCTGGCGCACCAAGATCGTCGCCGGCAAGCCGCAGACGCCGACGCCACTGCTCACCGCCGCGATGGACAATGTCATCGTCAATCCGTCGTGGTACGTGCCGCAGTCGATTATCCAGAACGAATATCTGCCGCTCTACGCCAACGACCCGCTTATTTTCGATCGCCTGGGCCTGGAAGTGAAACGCGGTCCCGACGGCCACATCAACGTCGTGCAGCCGCCGGGCGCGGCCAATGCGCTTGGCCGCATCAAGTTCAACTTCCCGAACAAGTTCCAGGTCTATCTGCACGATACGCCGGAGAAGCGGTTGTTCGCCGCCGAGCGGCGCGCCTACAGCCACGGCTGCATGCGCGTCGAAAACCCGACCAAGTTCGGCGAAGTGATGCTGAGCATGGCGCTGGCCGGCCCCGCCCCGGATTCGCGACAGATCGAACGTCTCGTCGGCCAGGAAGAGAAAATCTTCAAGCTCGACAGGCGGCCGATGGTGCACCTGACCTACCAGACCGCTTTTGTCGACGACGCCGGCAAGCTCGTCATGCGCGACGACATTTACGGCTTCGATGCCCGCATCAAATCGATCATGCACTCGGACGAACGCCGCGTCGCCGACATTGCGCCGCCGCAGGACCCGAAGCGTGACTTGCAGACGCTGAAGAGCAATCAGGAAATCCTCAGCCGCGTCGAGCGCCGCGAAGCCTCGAACCCGTTCCAGTTTTTCGAACGGCTGTTCCGGTAAACCTCGCTTCAAATGCGAACTGGCCGGGCTTCAAAGCCCGGCCATTGTCGTTTAAAGCCCCAAGTTCCATCGGGCTGCCGCGGCGCGGGCATTTTTCTGCCCATTTCCTGAAATATCCAGAGCGTCTTCCGGGGGAAAAGCCGACCCGCTAAAGGGTCGGTTAACCAAAGCCCGACAACACTATGCCGTCGTCGCGACGGCCTGGACAGGCTTGAACGATGGCTGTGGGGCAGCGGTATCGACGGAAGTGGCCTGTGTCAGTGCGTGCGTTGCGTGGGGAAATGACTGTGCTGACCAGACTGCGCCAAAGCGCGCGTTTTGGCGCGCGCATCGGTATTCCGGTCAGCCTCGCCGTTGTCATCCTGATCGGCGCGAACCACTCGCTCAGCACTGCGTCGGCCGAAAGCGACACCCGCACGCTATCGTTCCTCCACCTGCACACCAAAGAAACCATCACCGTCACCTTCAAGCGTGACGGCCGCTATGACGACGCCGCGCTGAAGAAGCTCGACTGGTTCATGCGCGACTGGCGCCGCGACGAATCCGTCAAGATGGATCCGCAGCTGTTCGACGTTCTCTGGGAAGCCTATCGCGCCGTCGGCGGCAAGGCGCCGATCGAGGTCATCTGCGGCTATCGCGCGCCCGGCACCAATGCGATGTTGCGCGCCCGCTCGACCGGCGTCGCGCAGAACAGCAATCACACCACCGGCCACGCCATGGACTTCGCCATTCCCGGCGTCGATCTGGCGAAGCTGCGCGAAGTCGGCCTGCGCTTGCAACGCGGCGGCGTCGGCTTCTATCCGACCTCTGGCTCGCCTTTCGTCCACATGGACACCGGCACCGTGCGGCATTGGCCGCGCATGACGCGCGATCAACTGGCCAAGGTGTTTCCCGACGGACGCACCGTGCATGTGCCCTCCGACGGCCAGCCATTGTCCGGTTATGCGCAGGCCTTGGCCGATGTCGAACGCCGCGGCGGCGAGCCATCCAACGTTTCGCTGGCGGCCGCGCGCGACGCCGGCATCGTCACCGCCAGCGTCGATGGCGCAAAGCCGAAGCGCAGCTTTCTCGCCAGCCTTTTTACCCCGAAGCCAGATGCTGATGAGTTGAGCGACGAACAGCAGCAGCCAGCGGCAACGCCGAAGCGCACGCGGGCCCCGGTCGTGCTGGCGAGCGCCGCGCCGGTTGCCGCAAAGCCGGTTTCCGTCGAGCGCGTCGTGCCGCTGCCGTCGGCGCGCCCGGTCGTGGCGCAGACGGTATTGGCGCAGACAGTCGTGGCCGCGGCCGCGATCCCGACGGCCGCGTTGTGGAACAGCAAGATCGAAAGCAGCGAGCTTGAGGCTTTGATCGAAGCCAAGCCGGTCGAGACGCAGCCGCCTTTCGCTCTGGCCAGCGCCGCTCCGGCGACCACTGCCAGCACTGCGGCACTGGCTTACGCCGCCGAGACACCGCTGCCGAAGCCGGCCTTGCGGGCACGGCCGATGGGGGCGGTTGCCGCTATGCCGAAACTGCCGGCGCCGGTTGCGAACGCTTCACCGTCGATGTTGGCATTCGCCGCGCCGTTCACGCCGCAACTGACCGGCGGCGCCCAGGCGCCGGGCGGCCCGTGGCTGCGCGCCGCCATGCTGACACCGAACGTCTCGGACTTCATGAGCGCAACCAGCATGGGCGCGCCGCACATGCGCCCGCTCGCCGAGCTGCTGCACAAGCCGTCGCAATCGCTAGTGATGACGTTCTCGGACGACCCGCATCTAGGTCTGACCACCGCCAGCTTCGACGGCAACCAGGCGGTGGTGTTCCTGGCGACCGCGACCTTCACGACGCAAATGACGGCGTCGTTGCGGTAGCCGGTTAAACCCTACTGCAACATCCCCAGGGCGTGCATGTAGGTTTCCAGGATCTCTTCCTGCTCGCGGCGCTCGTCTGAATCCATCTTGCGCATGCGGACGATGGCACGCAGCGCCTTGGCGTCGAAGCCGTTGCCCTTGGCTTCGGCATAGACGTCGCGGATGTCCTCGGACGTCGCCTTCTTCTCTTCCTCAAGCTTCTCGATGCGCTCGATGATCGCCTTGAGCTGGTCTTTGGCGAAGCGGGTTGAGGGTGCTTCTTGTTCGGCCGCGGCGGAAGAAGGCATCGAGAACTCCTTGCAAGCTTAAAGGCGCGGCAGTCACCGCCGCCAGATTAGCAAAAAGGTTTCGGAATTACCGGGCGTCACGTCAAGGACATAGGCCCGTCATCCACGTTGTTCACATGGGGAAGTGAAAAAAACTTGGCTGACGAAAAATACTTTTATTAATGCTTGTGCGACTTCTCGAAGGCGGCCTTCTGCTCGGGCGAGGCCTCTTTCTGGTTCTGGGCGCGCCATTCGTCATAGGGCATGCCGTAGACGATCTCGCGGCTCTCATCCTTGGACAGTGGCAGCCCCTTGGCGTCGGCCGCCTCCTTCATCCAGTTCGACAGGCAATTCCGGCAGAAACCGGCGAGATTCATCAGGTCGATGTTCTGCACATCATTGCGGCCGCGCAGATGCTCGACCAAACGCCTGTAAACGGCGGCTTCCAGCTCGGTTCGGGTCTTGTCGTCCATTGGAACTCTCCGCCGTCATGCCCGGCTTTATGCCGGGCATCCACGTCTTATCTGGAACTCAATGTAAAGACGTGGATTGCATCCGCAACTCGGGCATGCCCGAGTTGCACAAATATAATGGCCCAAGTCGAGTGGACCCGACTTGGGCTAACAAGCCCGGCCATGACGAGAATAATCACCCCGCCCCCAGATAGTCCCGCTGCACCGCCGGGTCGGCCTTGAGCGCGGCGCCGGCGCCCTCGCCGACAATGCGGCCCGATTCGATCAGATAGCCGCGGTCGGCAATCTTCAGGCTCTGCTTGGCGTTCTGTTCGACCAGCAGAATGCCGAGGCCGGCGTCGCGGATGCGCGCCAGGATCTGGAACAGCTCCTTGCACATGATCGGCGACAGGCCGAGCGACGGCTCGTCGAGCAGCAGGATATCGGGCGACGTCATCAGCGCCCGGCCGATCGCCACCATTTGCTGCTCGCCGCCGCTCATAGTGCGTACGGTTTGCGCCAGACGTTCCTTGAGGCGCGGAAACAGGCCGAGCACCAAATCGAGATTGCGCGCTTCGCCGGCCCGCGCACGCGCCGGAAAAGCGCCGAGCAACAAATTTTCGCGCACGGTCATTTCGCCGAAAATACCGCGGCCTTCCGGCACCAGCGCAACGCCCGCTTCAACAATGGCGTGCGCGGGCATTGCGGTGATGTCGTTGCCCGCCATAACAACGCGGCCGCTCAACGCCGGCACAAGACCGCCGATCACTTTCAGCAACGTCGTCTTGCCGGCGCCGTTGGCGCCGAGAATGACGACGAGTTCGCCACGCCCGACGTTAAGCGACACGCCGTCGAGCGCCTGGTGCTTGCCGTAGGAGGCGGAGACGCTGGAAATCTCAATCATCGGCGTCACCAAGGTAAGCGCGGATCACTTCTTTATCGGCCAGCACCGTGGCCGGCGGACCTTCGGCGATCTTGGCGCCGGCGCTCATCACCACGCAGCGATCACACAAGGAACGGATCGCATCCATCATGTGTTCGACAATGATGATGGTCATGCCTTCATCGCGCAGCATTTTGACGAGCGCGATGCCGACCTGAAGTTCGGACGGGTTCAGCCCCGCCAGCCATTCGTCGAGCAGCAGCACGTCGGGATCGAGCGCCAGCGCGCGCGCCAGTTCGAGACGCTTCTGGTCGATGTAAGTGAATTGCCCGGCCGGCATGTCGGCCTTGCCGTCGAGACCGACGCGGGTGAGCAGTTCGCGCGCGCGTTTGTCGGCGTCCGCGCCCCACGATGCGCCGGAATGAAACGCCATGCCGGCGATGACATTTTCGAGACAGGTCGATGCACCGAGCACGCGCACAAGCTGGAACGTCCGCGCCACGCCGCGCTGCGCGATACGGTGCGCCGGCAGGTTGGCGATCGGCCTGCCTTCGAGTCTGATGTCGCCGCTGTCCGGCGCGATCGCGCCGGAGATCAGGTTGAGCGCCGTAGTCTTGCCGGAGCCGTTCGGGCCGATCAGGCCGAGGATTTCACCGCGGCGCAATTCGAAGCTGAGATTGTCGACCGCGACCAGACCGCCGAACGCCTTGCGCATCGTGGTGACCTGCAGCACGGGCGCGGTGCCGGCGGCTTCGCGCTTGGCGGCGCGCGGCCAGACCACGCCGAGGATTTTTTCAGCCATCGCCGACATGCCGGTGACGGAGGCAGCCCGGCGCACCGCCGGAAAGCGCGCTTCCAGCAGGCCGAACACGCCCTGCGGCAGCGCATAGACGATGAGGACAAACACAAGACCGAGCAGGATGCTGAAATAATTCGGGAATGAACCGATCAAGAGTTCAAACAGCAGCACCAGCGGCACAGCACCCAAAAGCGGCCCGAACAAAGCGCTGGCGCCGCCGAACAGCGCCATGATGACAACCTCGAACGAGATCATCGGATTGAAGGCGATGGCCGGATCGATATAGGTCCAGCGCGGCGCCATGATCGCGCCGGTGACCGTCATGAAGGCGGCGCTGATGGCGAACAAAGCGAGCTTCGCCCGCGTCGTGTCGATGCCGACATGGCGCGCCACGGTTTCGTCCTGGCCGATGACGCGCACGGCAAGGCCGAGGCGCGAATGGCGGATCAGCCACGACACGCCGATCACCGCGACCGCCAGCGCCAGCAGACGCCAGTAGATGCCTTCGGTCGTGGTCTCGGCGAAGATATAGCGGCCGACCGAGCGGTTGATGTTCACCTCGTACCAGGTGACCAGTTGCCGGATGAGCTCGGTCAGGCCGAAGCTGAAGATGACGAAGTAGATGCCGGATAGCCGCAGCGTCGACAGGCCGACCACCAAAGCGATCAGCACACCGACCACCGCCGCGATCAGCAGGATCAACGGAATCGGCAAGAGATCGGGCAGCACCGCCGTCGTATAGGCGCCAATGCCGAAGAAGGCCGCGGTGGCGAGCGAGATGTAATGCGTCGGCCCGGAGAACAGCGCCCAGGCGGTCGCCAGGATGGTGAAGTACAACAGGCTGATGCCGAGCGCGAGATGATAGCCGCTGGCGAACAGCGGCACCGCGGCCAAGGCGGCAACGACAATAGCCATCAATGTGGCGGTGACTGGCTTACTCACCGCGCCGGCCTCCCGAACAGGCCGGTTGGCCGCCACAGCAGCGCCGCGAGAAACAGCGCATAGGTCACGGCGATGGTCAGGCCCGGGTCAACGAGCCGCGCCACCGCGGTTTCGGCAATGCCGAGCAGGAGCCCCGCGACCAACGCGCCCATCATGTTGCCGACGCCGCCCATGATGACGACGATCAGGGCCTTCATGGTGAAGACGACGCCGCTGGCCGCGCTGAACGTCAGGAACATGCTGACCAGCACGCCACCGGCGCCGACAATGGCGCCGCCGGCGGCGAAGGCCAGCGCCGAGGCCGAAGCGATATCGATGCCGGACAATTGCGCCGCCACCGGATTGACGGCAATGGCGCGCAGCGCCGTGCCGTAGCGCGTGCGCGTCAGCAGCAGATACAAAACACCGCCGATGACCAAAGCGAACAGCAGCGCCAGAATGCGGTTGGCCGCCAATGTCGTACCGAGGATGTAGACCGGCACCGACAGATACGAATAGCTCTGCAATGAGCCGCCGAACACCACCAGCATCACGCCCTGGATGACGAACAGGATGCCAAAGGTGCCGAGGATACTGTCGACTTCCAGCATGCCCTGGTTCTTGGCACGCTTGACCAACGGCGTCAGCACGACGCGGTACAACAGCCAGTTCAGGGCGAAGGCCGCCGGCACGATCAGCAGCAGCCCGAGGACCGGGCTCACCGCCATGCCGGTATAGAGAAACAGGGCGCCAAAGGCGGCGGCGATGAGAAACTCGCCATAGGACAAGTTCATGATCCGCGCGATGCCGTACTGGAGCGTCAGCCCCAGTGCGATCAGCGCATACATCCCGCCGAGCACCAGCCCGGAGAGAAGAATGTCGAGGAGGAGGGTCATTTATGAATTTCCGCTGTCATTCCGGACGCCGCCATCGGCGCAACTTTGCGCGATGGCGGCGATCCGGAATCCAGAACTGGATTCCGGGTTCGCGGACATAGCGCGTCGAAGACGCGCGTAAAACGCGCTATGATCCGCGCCCCGGAATGACGAGTCCTACCACTTCGGCTTGTCGATCGGCGCCTTGGCGCCGGCCTTATTCGTCGGGGCGATGCCGAAGAAGTCGTTGCCCTGCCACTGACCGACAGTCCAGATATTGGTATTCTGGCCGTCCTTCAGTTTCACGGTGCCGATGATGGTTTCGAACGAGCCGGTGTTGATCTCCTTGATCACCGCGGCGCGATCCTTGCCGACACGCTCGATCGCCTGCTGCAACACCTGGAGGCTGGCATAGGTGATCGGGCTCGCCCTGCGATCCGGCTCTTTGCCCATCACTTCCTTGTGGTGCTGGATGTACCACTTGATGCCCTTCAGGTTGGCATCGGAACCGCCGACACCCATGACGCCTTCGGCGCTCGCCTGGAATTTTCCCTTGTAGCCGGGAAACGCCGTGCCGACGCCGAGATAGACCGCCTTCGGATTGAAGGCCAAGACCTTCATCGTATCGGTGATGGCGAAAGTGTCCGGCGGATAGCTGAAGGCGATCAGCACATCGGGATTGGCCGCCTGCGCATCCTTCAACACCGGCTGCATGTCCTGGCTGCCGAACGGATAGGACTTGTCATAGACGAGTTCGAAGCCCGCCTTCTTCAAGCCTTCGCGCGCGGCGGTCGACTGCTCGATGCCGAACTGGTCGGCGACCGCGATCATGGCGATTTTCTTGCCGATCTTGCCGTCCTTCTGCATCTTGCTGAAGGTTTCGACGATGCCATCGACCAGTTGCGACGGCAGGCCGAGCCAAAACGTCAGGTTTGGCCAGCGCTTGGTGAACTGCGGCGCCTGATTGGTGTTGGCGGTGACCGCGAGATGCGGATAGCCGAGCTTGTTGAAGATCGGCGCGGCGGCGAGATTCATGCCGGTCGACCATGGCGGCAGGATGAAGTCGACCTTGTCCTGCGTCGCCAGGCGCTCGACCGCCTTGATCATCTCCTCGGAATTGCTGCGGTCATCGTATTCGACGACTTCGACTTTCATCTTCTTGCCGCCAACATTGATGCCGCCGGCGTCGTTCACGTCCTTCACCCAGACCTGGTAGTTCGGCAGCGTTGTGACTGCAGCACCGGCCGCGAACGGTCCGGTCTGGAAATCGCCCAGCCGATCTTGAGCGTGTCCTGCGCCTGCGCCGGCGCGGCGAACGTGAACGCTGCCGTAACGGCAGCGGCCGCAAGCGCCGCCACGTAATTCTGCTTCCTGCTCATTATGGTCGCCTCCCTGGTAAACTTTTTAATCGACGAAACCTGCGTAACAGCCAATCAGTAGGGCTCCCAACTATCCGGTTTGGTCAGACAAAGCGAGAGGCGCGGATAAAATGTCGCGCCCTCGTCGAACCATCCGGAAGAAAGACAACCCCGCCCGCCGTCCCGGCAGTCTCTGCCGGCGTCCATTCATGGACGCTACCGTCCGGCAATTTCTTTACGGTTGCCGACCGATTTTTCTATATAAGCAGATTTTTATCGGTGTGGGCACAGATGGTTGAAACAAAAAAAGACCTGCGCGCTTTTCTCGCAGATTTGTATCGCATTGCGGTAGACGCCGCGCATCCTGCAGCCTTCCTGCCGCGCCTGCTGCCGGACGCACCGAAGGGCCGCGTCATTATATTGGCGGCCGGCAAAGCCGCCGGTTCGATGGCCGAAGTCGCCGAGACCAAATATCTCGACGCGTTGAAATTGCCTGCCGAGCGATTGAGCGGCATCGCCGTCGCCCGGCACGGTTATGGACGTCCGACCCGTGTGATTTCCATGGTCGAGGCCGGCCACCCCGTTCCCGACGCAGCCGGGCTGAAGGCGGCCGAGCGCGCGCTCGAACTCGCCGATGCCGCCACTGCGGACGACCTGGTGCTGGTGTTGATGTCGGGCGGCGCCTCGGCCAACTGGATCGCGCCGGCCGGCAGCGTTTCATTTGCAGACAAACAAGCCGTGACGCGGGCGCTGCTGCGCTGCGGCGCGCATATCGGCGAGATCAACACGGTGCGCAAGCATCTGTCGCGCATCAAGGGCGGGCGGCTGGCGCGCCATGCCGCGCCGGCGCGCATCGTCACCATCGGCATTTCCGATGTGCCGGGGGACGACCCGGCGGTGATCGGCTCGGGTCCGACCGTGCCCGATCCATCGACGCTGGCCGAGGCGCGGGCGATTGTCGCAAAATTCAAACTCGGGCTTCCGCCAGCCGTCGTCGCCGCGCTCAATGATCCGGCCAATGAATCGCCGAAGCCGAACGACCCGGCCTTCTCCGGCTCGAAATTCGTATTGGCGGCGCGCCCGGCGGATTCGCTGAAAGCCGCGGAGGCCGCCATCCGCGCCGCCGGCTATGAATGCATTTCGCTGGGGCCCGATGTCGAGGGCGAGGCCCGCGAGGTGGCGCTGGCGCATGCCGGCATGGCGCGCACCTTGCGCGCGCAAGGCAAGCGCGCGGTGATCATGTCCGGCGGTGAGCTGACCGTCACCATGCGCGGGAAAGGCAAAGGCGGCCCGAACCAGGAATATGCCCTGGCGCTGGTGCCGGCTCTGGCCGGCATGCCCGGAGTAGCGGCGATCGCCGGGGATACCGACGGTACCGATGGCGGTGGTGGCAGTGCCACAGACCCGGCCGGCGCTCTTGTCGATGGCGACAGTGCGGCAAGAGCCAAGGCCCTTGGCCTCGATCCTGCCGCCTTCCTCGCCAATAACGATTCAACCGATTTTTTCGCCAAAATGGGCGATTTACTGGAGCCTGGCCCGACCTATACCAACGTCAACGACTTTCGTGCCATCGTCATCGACAGGCCCTGACCGGCCCCTATGATTCGATTTCGGCGATTCGGCCCCATCCAGACCCTTAAGCGAACGCGTGACCGCATTGCTCTCCACCACCGCCAGACGTTGTATGACCGGCCTTTTCGCACGCGTCGTGTTGCCGGCGCTGGTGCTGGCGGCCCTCACTTTTCCGGCGCTGGCCGATTTTAGGCTCTGCAACAACACCGGCAGCCGGGTCGGCGTCGCGCTCGGCTACAAGGATGCCGAAGGCTGGATCACCGAAGGCTGGTGGAACGTCTCGTCGCGGGCCTGCGATACGCTGCTCCGCGGCGAACTGGTCGCACGATACTATTATATTTATGCTGTAGACTATGACCGTGGCGGCGAATGGTCCGGCCACGCCTTCATGTGCTCGCGCGAGAAGGAATTCACCATTCGCGGCACCGAGAACTGCCTGGCCCGCGGCTACGACCGCACCGGCTATTTCGAAGTCGATACCAACGAGCAGCGTTCCTGGACGGTGCAACTGACCGACACCGCCGAACAACCGCCCGACCGCCCGCTGCAATCGCGCACGCCGAGCGGCCCGTCACGACCGCCATCCAACGCGCCGCAAACGCCGCAGGACGGCAGAGAAGGCTTGAGACGATGAGACGCCTGCGCCGCGCCAAGATTGTCGCCACTCTCGGCCCCGCCTCGTCCACTGCGGAGATGATCGGCAAACTGTTCGCCGCCGGCGCCGACGTGTTCCGCATCAATATGAGCCATACCAGCCAGGATCGCATGCGCGAATTGATCGCCATGATCCGCAGCGTTGAAAACGACAACGGGCGGCCGATCGGCATTCTGTGCGACTTGCAGGGGCCCAAGCTGCGCCTTGGCACCATCGCCGGCGGCTCGATCACCGTAAAAAATGGCGACACGGTGGTGCTCGATTCCAATCCGGAGATCGGCGGCGCTGAGCGCATCTATCTGCCGCATCCGGAAATTCTCGCCGCCGTGCAGGTCGGCCATACTTTGTTGATCGACGACGGTAAGGTGCGCCTCACCGTTACCGCGGTCGAGCCGAAACGCGTCACGACCAAGGTCGTGATCGGCGGCAAATTGTCCGACCGCAAAGGCGTCAGCGTTCCGGATTCAACCATTCCGCTGTCGGCGCTGGCGGCCAAGGATCTGTCCGATCTCGAAGCAGCGCTTGAGGCCGGCGTCGATTGGGTGGCGCTGTCCTTCGTGCAGCGGCCGGAAGACGTCGCCGAAGCCAAGAAGCTGACGCGCGGCCGCGCGCTGCTGATGGCCAAGATCGAAAAGCCGCAGGCCGTGCAGCGGCTCGCCGAAATTCTGGAAATCGCCGACGCCATCATGGTGGCGCGCGGCGACCTCGGCGTCGAGATGCCGCTGGAGAAAGTCCCCGGCGTGCAAAAGCAGATGACGCGGCTGGGCCGCGCCACCGGCAAGCCGGTGGTGGTGGCGACGCAGATGCTGGAGTCGATGATCTCGTCGCCGATCCCGACGCGCGCCGAAGTCTCCGACGTCGCCACCGCGATCTATGAAGGCGCCGACGCGGTGATGCTGTCGGCGGAGTCGGCAGCCGGCCAATTTCCGGTCGAAGCCGTTTCAACCATGAACCGCATCGCCGAAGAAACCGAAAGCGACCCGCTGTATCGCGGCATTTTGAATGCGCAACGTCCGACGCCGGAAGCAACCGGCGCCGACGCCATTGCCGACGCGGCGCGCCACATCGCCGATACGCTCGATCTGGCGGCGGTGATGTGCTGGACCTCGTCGGGTTCGACCGGATTGCGCATGGCGCGCGAACGGCCGCGCCCTCCGGTCCTGGCATTGACGCCTAGTCTCTCCACCGGGCGGCGGCTGGCCGTCGCCTGGGGCGTGCATTCGGTGGTCACCGAAGACGCGCACGATCAGGACGACATGGTCGACCGCGCCTGCCGCATCGCCTTCAAGGAAGGCTTCGCCAAGCCCGGCCAGCGCGTGATCGTCGTCGCCGGCGTCCCCTTCGGCACGCCGGGCGCGACCAACATGCTGCGCATTGCGTATGTCGGGGCCGACGACAGCGGCGATTGAGATCGTGCCCTCGCTGAAGCGCGGGGCACAGTCAAAGCGATAGAGAGAAACGCAGCGGGGGCCAAGATGAGTTCACTAACACCTGTCGATAAAGTCGAGATTCAGGTTCTCGTCGACAACACCACCGATGGGCTTTCATCGACACCCGCCAATGTCGAAAGCGAATTCGTTTCGCTGACGCGCCGAGGATTGCGGGCGTCTTCCGGGCGCTGCCTGTGCTGCGCCGTCCATGGCCTCGCCTGCCTGATTACCGTTCAGCGCGGCGACACGCGCCACACCGTTCTGTTCGACAGCGGCCCGGAAGATTATGCTTTCGAGCGCAACACCACCCGCCTCGGCGCCGACCTCGGCAAGGTCGAGGCCATTGTGCTGTCGCATGGCCATTGGGACCATTCCGGCGCGATGCTGCTGGCGCTCGACGCCATCCGCGCCCGCAATGGCGCCCGCGAGGTGCCCTACTACGCCCACCCCGGCATGTTCCGGACGCGCGGCGTCAAGACGCCGAATGCCGGCGTACGGCAAATGGACGACGTGCCGAGCATCGCCGACCTGACCGGCCGCGGCGCGCAGGTTATCTCGACGCCCGAGCCGCGAACATTCCTCGACGACATGTTCATCGTCGGCGGCGAAATTCCGCGCGTCACGCCGTTCGAACGCGGCATGCCCGGCCAGGTGCGGCGCACCGATGACGGCAAAGGCTGGGAGCCGGACGAACTTTTGATGGACGAGCGCTGGCTGGGCCTTCACGTCAAGGACAAGGGGCTGGTCGTGTTCAGCGCCTGCTCGCATGCCGGCATCGTCAACGTGCTCAGCCATGCGCGCGCAAGCTTCCCGGGCGTTCCTCTCTATGCCGTGATGGGCGGCCTGCATCTGTCCGGCGCCAATGAAGAGATCATCCCGCAGACGGTGGATGCGCTGAAAGGCTTCGGTCTCACCACCATCGCCGCCGGACACTGTACCGGATGGCGCGCCATGGCGGCGCTCTCGGCCGCTTTCGGCGACAAGGTGCTGGCGCCGACGGCTGTCGGCAAACGGTTCACATTCTAATCGGGGCCGAGATAGCGGCGATCAACATCCGTCTCGAGTCATTTGCCGGTCTTTTGAGAACGCCCCCCTCGTTCGACCGCCAGCAGGAGCTTTCGCAGCGATGCGATCAGTGCCGCCATCTCGGTCTTCGACAAGGCGCCCGCCAGTAGATCGCCGTCCACCTCGAGAACCTCGGCCATCGTCTCCTCGGCGAGGCGCTTGCCGGCCGGCGTCAGACGGACGCGAAGACTGCGGCGATCGGAAGTATCCTTAACACGGCCGACCAGCCTTCGCCGTTCAAGCGCCGCCAGCACTTTCGTCAGCCCGCCCGAGGAAATCAGAATCGCGCTGTACAGTTCGGTCGGCGTCGCTTCAAACGGCGGCGCGGCGCTGCGCAAAGCCGCCAAAACCTCGAATTCGGTGAAGCTCAGGCCATGCCGGGCGGTTTCCCGGCTGGCGTTCTCGAACGCCAGGTCGTTAAGACGGTAAATGCGCATCATTAACTCGGCCGTCGGCGTGACAGCCTCCGGCCAATTGCGCGCCATGCGGGCCAAAAGGTCCTGGGCGGTCTGCTTCGTCACCATGGGTTCGCCATATTCGAGGCCGAGGTTATCTTTCTAGAAAGACAACTCGGCATAAATCGTTACTTCGGGATTGACCAAAATCAACACGTCCCGCAGCCCGCGAGCATTCATATCGGCACATGAACAAACCTATTGAACCGAAAAAGCACGCCGATCTTCAGGCAATTTTGGCCGCATCGGGCGAATCGAGTTGGATTCGGCACCGGAGCACAAAATGGGTTGCCGTGGCGCTTGGCGCAATATTGCTTGCTGCGCTGGTCTGGTTTTTCGGCGGCACATCCAACGGAACGAGCTACGTCACCGAGCCGGTCACGCGCGGCGGCCTCACCGTCATTGTTACCGCGACCGGCTCGGTGCAGCCGACCAACAAAGTCGATGTCTCCAGCGAATTATCGGGCACGGTCCGCAAGGTCCTCGTCGACTACAATTCGCCGGTCACGGCCGGTCAGGTGCTTGCGGAGCTGGATACCGCCAAGCTAGCCGCGACGCTCAACAGTTCGCGCGCGAAATTGATCGCGGCCCAGGCCAAGGCGGCGGAAGCGGACGTAACCGCCCAGGAAAAGGAGCGCGACCTCGCCCGCAATAAGGTACTGGCCAGCACACAGGCCGTATCGGCCCGCGACCACGACCAGGCCCTGGCGGCGCGCGATCGCGCCGTCACGTCTTTGGCGAGCGCGCGCGCCGACGTCACCGTCGCCGAGGCGGATGTGCAGATCAACGAGACCAACCTGGCCAAAGCCTCCATCATCTCGCCCATCAATGGTGTCGTGCTGACGCGCAGTATCGATCCAGGCTCGACCGTTGCGTCATCGCTCTCGGCGCCGGTGTTGTTTTCCATCGCCGAAGACCTCAAGCAGATGGAGTTGCGCGTTGACGTCGACGAAGCCGACGTCGGCAAGGTCCGCGCCGGTCAAAGCGCCACTTTCGGCGTCGACGCCTTTCCCGACCGCAAATTCCCCGCCACCATTCGCGTCATACGCTACACCTCCGAAACGACGCAAGGCGTCGTCACCTACAAGGCGGTGCTGACGATCGACAACTCCGAACTCTTGCTGCGCCCGGGCATGACGGCGACGGCGGAGATCAAGGTCACCGAAGTCAAGGACGCGCTGCTCATCCCCAACGCCAGCCTGCGCTATGCGCCACCGGCGACCGCGACGACGGCCAGCCGAAGCTTGCTGAGCAGGCTGATGCCGGGTCCGCCGGCGTTTCGCGCGGCGGCGCCGCGTGAGGGCGCCGGGCAAAACCGGACGGTGTCGGTGTTGCGCAACGGCGAGCCGGCACAGGTCAAAATCGTCATCGGGTCGAGCGACGGCAAACGGACCGAAGTGCAAAGCGGAGACCTGCAAGAAGGCCAGGCGGTGATTGTCGATCAGACGACCGGCAAGTGAGGCACGCACCGTGACAGATGCCGAATCCAATCCGCTGCTCATCCAGTTCCGTTCGGTCAGCAAGATCTACGGCAGCGGCGTAGCAGCCGTCCACGCCATGAACAATGTCGATCTTACAATTGAGGATGGCGAGTTCGTCGCGATCATGGGACCGTCCGGCTCCGGCAAATCGACCGCCATGAACATTCTCGGCTGTCTCGACACGCCGACCTCCGGCGACTACCTGTTTAAGGGTATCGAGGTTGGCCGGCTGCCGCGCAATCAGCGCGCGCTCATTCGCCGGCATCTGCTCGGTTTCGTGTTCCAGGGCTTCAATCTGCTCGCCCGCACCACGGCGCTGGAGAACGTCGAACTGCCGTTGATCTACCGCGGCCTGCCGGTTGCTGAGCGGCAAAAGCTCGCTGCGCGCGCCCTCGACCGGGTCGGGCTTTCCGGCCGCGGCCATCACACTTCCGCCGAACTGTCCGGTGGCCAGCAGCAGCGCGTCGCAATCGCGCGCGCCATCGTGACCGATCCCGAGGTGCTGCTTGCCGACGAACCGACCGGCAACCTCGACACCAAGACCAGCCGCGAAATCATGGACCTGGTGACGAGCCTCAACCAGGATCAGCGCATGACCGTCGTGATGGTCACGCACGAGACGGACATCGCCGCTTACGCGCGACGTATCATCCGCTTCGTCGACGGCCGGATCGACAGCGACGTTCGCAATCAGCAGGCCGCGTGATGCTGTTCGAAGCGATCAGGCTCGCGCTCAAGACGATCCAGCGCAACCCGCTGCGGTCGTTTCTCACCTTGCTCGGTATCGTCATCGGCGTCGGCGCCGTCATCGCCATGGTAACGATCGGCAACGGCACCACCGCCAAGGTCACGGCGGACCTGGCCAAGCTCGGCTCCAATCTGTTGTCCGTGCAGCCCGGACAGTTCGGGCCGGGGCGCGCGAGTTCGAGCGCCAAGTCCTTCAATGCGCGCGACATCGACGCCATGAAGGCCCAGCTCAGTGGAGTGAAAGCGGTGGCGCCAGTCGCGCAGAAATCCGTCACCGTCATCTACGGCACCGAGAGCCGCAGCACCACTGTGACGGGAAGCGACAACGCGTACTTCATCACCCAGGACTGGCTCGTGAAGACGGGACGGCAGTTTTTCGACAACGAAATCCGCGGCGGTCGCGCCGCCTGTATCGTCGGCACGACGTTGCGCGACAAGCTGTTCGGTCAGGCCGACCCGCTCGGCCGCAACATTCGCGTCGGCAATGTGTCCTGCGAGGTGATCGGTGTCTTGGAAACCAAGGGCCAGTCGAGCTTCGGCACCGATCAGGACGACATCGTTCTGATGCCGCTGCGGACGTTTCAGCGGCGCCTTGCCGGCAGCACCGACATCGGCCGGATCATGGTGTCGGCCAAAGACGGCGTCGAAACCGCGAAAGTGCAAGCCGACATCGAGCGCATCTTGCGCGAGCGCCGCAACATCACCGCAGGCAAGGACGACGACTTTTCCGTCCGCGACATGAAGCAGATCGCACAGGCGACGGCCGGCACCACCGCGATGCTGACCGCCCTGCTCGGCGCGGTGGCCGCGGTAAGCCTTCTGGTCGGCCGCATCGGCATCATGAATATCATGCTGGTGTCGGTGACCGAGCGCACGCGCGAGATCGGCATCAGGCTGGCGATTGGAGCCCTGGAGCGGCAGGTGATGTCGCAGTTCCTGATCGAAGCGATGGTGTTGTCGCTGGTCGGCGGGGTGTCCGGAATCCTGCTCGGGCTGGGACTCGCTTGGGCGGCAACCGTTGCGCTGCACGTTCCGTTCACTGTCGACCCGCAGATCGTCATCGTAGCCTTCGCTTTCTCCGCGCTGGTGGGCATCGTGTTCGGCTATTTCCCCGCCCGCAGCGCGGCGCGCCTAGACCCGATCGAAGCCTTGCGGCATGAATAGCTTGACCGTGCCGGCCTCACACCACCGTCCGAGACAGCAGGCACGCATCGGCTATAGTGGCGGCGCGCGCACGGACGCGCGCGGGAGCCCCGATGGCATCGACGATCAATATCGAGGCCTATAGCGACGCGCTGGTCGTGCTGGCGACGGCCGGCGTCGTCGTGCCTGTGGTGCGCCGCCTCGGCATCAGCCCGGTGCTGGGGTATCTCGCCGCCGGCGCCCTGCTCGGCCCGCTCGGTCTCGGCTCGCTGATCGGCGCTGTTCCGTTCCTGTACTGGATCACCGTGGTCGACGCCAAGAACGTCGCGGGCATCGCCGAGCTTGGCGTCGTCTTCCTGCTGTTCCTGATCGGCATGGAATTGTCGTTCGAACGCCTGAAGGCCATGCGCCGTCTGGTGTTCGGCCTCGGCAGCCTTCAGATCGTGCTGTCAACGGTGGCAATCGGCTTCATCGCATACTGGGCCGGCAACAAGCCCGGCGTTGCGATCATCCTCGGCGCCTGTCTGGCGTTGTCGTCAACCGCGATCGTCATCGAGATTCTGTCCCACCAAGGCCGCTTGTCGACGACGGTTGGGCGCGCCAGTTTCTCTGTGCTGCTGGCGCAGGATTTGGCGGTGATCCCCATCCTGCTGTTTGTGTCGATCCTCGGCGCCGCCAATGGCGGCGGCTCGGTCGTCACGACGCTCGTGTTGGCACTCACAAACGCCGTCCTCGGCGTCGCGGCGATTTTCATCGTCAGCCGCCTGCTGCTCCGCCCGCTGTTCCGCATGGTCGCCGCCACCGGCTCCACCGAACTGTTCGTGGCGACCGCTTTGTTCGTCGTCATCGGCAGCGGCGTTGCCGCCGCGCTGGCAGGCCTGTCGATGGCGCTCGGCGGCTTCATTGCCGGCCTGGTGCTGGCCGAAACCGAATTCCGCAAGGCCATCGAGACCACCATCGCGCCGTTCAAGGGATTACTGCTCGGGCTGTTCTTCTTCACCGTCGGCATGAACATCGACTTCCGCGAACTGGCGCGCGATCCGTTCTGGCTGTTTGCGTCTGTCGCCGGGCTGATCTTTATCAAGGCGGTTTTACTGACCGGCCTGTGCCGTCTATACCGCCTGTCCTGGCCGACCAGCATCGAAACCGGATTACTGCTCGGTCCCGGCGGCGAATTCGCTTTCGTCAGCGTTGGCATGGCGACCGCGCTCGGCCTGATCGAATGGACGGTGGCGAGTTTCATTCTCGCTGTCACCTCGATCACGATGGCGCTCATTCCAGCCATGTCGCATATGGCGCGGCGCATCGCGCCTAAATTCGCCGAGGCCAAGATCCTCGATCCGGAACTCTCGGTGCCGCCGGCGAACGCGAGCGAGCATGCCATCGTGATTGGCTACGGTCGCGTCGGCCAGGTCGTCTGCGCCTTGCTCGACCGGCACGAAATTCGCTACCTCGCGGTCGACAACAATGCGGGCGCGGTTCCCGACCAGAGGCGCAATGGCCGCGAGGTCTACTACGGCGACGCCGGCAATCCGGATTTTCTCAGAAGCTGCGGCGTGATGAATGCGAAAGCCGTCATCGTTACTGTCGCCGCGCCGGAAGCCATCGACGACATCGTCGCGCAGGTGCGCGCGTTGCGCGGCGACATCGTCATCGTGTCGCGCGCACGCGATGCCGCGCATGCGCGTCACCTCTATGCCATCGGCGTCACCGACGCCGTGCCGGAAACGATCGAAGCCAGCCTGCAACTTTCGGAAGCCGCGTTGTTCGGCCTCGGCCGGCCGAGCGGCCTGGTCATCGCCTCGATCCACGAGAAGCGCGACGAGTTCCGCCGCGAATTACAGCAGGCGGCGGGCAAGGTTCAGGCGGACAATACCCACGCGGTCCGCCGCAAGACGCGGCCTGCGACAACGAAACCTTGAGGTATCGCGGAACCTTTCGCGCATGAATGGGCACCTCGAAAAATAGCATGCCCCTCGGCCCCGTGCGAGTCTGCTGCCCTGACGGCATGATTCTAGGAGACTGACGATGGGGCAGCTCGGATTTTTCGATGCGGATAATCGGCTGGCGGCACTATCGGCGAAAGGCGATCCGCT